>NZ_JCAALS010000014.1:0-173538 GCF_059686975.1 Paenibacillus xinjiangensis
AAGCGAATTCACGGAACTTTAGGGTACGTATCGCCTGTTCAGTTTGAGTCCATGTATTACAAAAGGGGAAGCTAAATGATTGATGTTGTCCACTTTCTTGACAGAGGTCCATTACTACAATGCAATTTCCTATGATTTACTGTTATACACGAAAACAGCGGATTTGATTGTATGAAATACAACCTAAAGAACTTATTACTACCATCCCTGCTGTTTTGATTGCACAAAATACAATGTAGCCTCCAGCTCGTGTGCTCTGAAAGCTATCATTAGGCCAGCGCTCAGAGCATCTGTCTGCGTGTAACATGACTCTGGAAGTCGTGGCCGATTTAGAGCATATCTATGCCGCGCATGCTGATTACACTATTAGCAGGAATGGCACTAGCGCTATCGGGCGCTATTCTACAGATTATTACTAGGAATAATCTGGCTGATCCTGGGCTGCTAGGGCGGCTATTATTTATCTATTCTCCTATCAGCGGAAGGTAGGCTTCACACCGTTCAAGCTTGTTCTGACTGGTGTAGGGTTCTCGTCGTCGCCTTAATTGGCGCCCCTTACTTCGTATACTTGCTGTACCGTTCGAAATAAGAGAATATAGACAAATCCATTTCTATTTCATATGATATAGAAAATAACAATGAAATGAGTAATAGATCCATATAGCTTCACGATAATAGCAAACCTGCCGAAAAGCAGCGACGCAAAACTATAGGGCCTAAGGGTGAGAACCTAGGGCAGCCAGTTGCCGAACGAAGATAGTGATAGGAACAGGCATTTATGCTCGTTGTTATTGCGTAATCTGAACACAGTTCGGGGTGAATCCGGACTGTGTTTTTATGTTCGCAATAATGAACGGGAGGATCATCTTATATGAAGAAAATCATAATTGCCTTATGCGCCGTACTTTTGACTTATATAGCGATCCCCGAGGTGATACTAGCGAAAACAATCTATAAGTATACGACCAATGCCAATTTATCAACGTGGCTGTGGGATACCTCAGAGATAGTTACTCGTCCTAATGCTGTAATGAAGGATCTTATCAACCATTCGGTGAAGGAATTAAGGCTGCAGATAGATCCTACTATTGCTTATAGCAGCTATAAAGCTTTTATTAGTAAAGCGAATGCGAATGGAATTAAGGTTCATGCATTGGATGGGGCACCTCAGTGGGTTGCCGACGATGGCACAGAGCTTCAAACCGCCTTTGTTAACTGGCTGAAAGACTATCAAAAGAAGGCAGCCGTTAATGAAAAGTTTGCAGGCATACATTTGGATGTTGAGCCTTACGAGAATGAAGATTATGAAGATCACAGTGAAAACTATTTGGAAGCCTACCAATCCATGATGCTTGATTTCAAAACCTATTCTAGTGAGCTTGAAATTACATTTGGAATTGATATTCCATTCTGGTTCTATGGTGTGAATTATACGAACCAGTATGGTGCAGGCAATATTGCCGAATGGCTGTGTCAGCATGTGAAGCTGATAACCATTATGGCCTACCGGGATAAAGCGGAGGGAACGAACGGTATCATCAATATTGCTGCTAAGGAAATGAAGCTATTCGAGCAATATAATGTAAAAGGCACGATTGCCGTTGAAACAGGACGGCTTACGGCTTCCACTAACTTTGTAACCTTCTATGAGGAGAGCAAAGCGTATATGGACCAGCAGTTAGAGATTGTATATGACAGCTATAAGACCCATTCGGAATTTAATGGAATAGCCATTCACTATTATGATAGTTGGATGCGAATGAAATAAGAGAGTAGAAGAGAGCAGCCCCAGGCATCGGAGGGGTTGTTTTTTTATCTTACAGTTTATTTCCAAATTTATATAGTTTTCGATAGATTTGTCATAGGTATATAGACATCGGTTCTAATTACCTATAAAATGTAAAAAGGAGGGATTTTGAGGGTGATGTCTAGGAAAAAGGTATGGATACTATTGTTGATGATTTTACTAATTACTGCTATTGTCATTGGTTATGAACAACTAGCCTCAGAGAACCACTCGGAGGAGCGGGCCGTTGTTCCTAAGGTGAACGGAGTTAAATATGTTAGTAAGACGGATGCTTCTTCCTTCTATGTCCTTCAAGGTGACCAGTGGAATAAAATGTTTATCAAGGGCGTGAATATCGGCGCAGGTAAACCGGGGACTTTTCCAGGAGAGGTCGCTATCACCTATGAGGAGTACTATAGATGGTTCGGTTATATATCCGCAATGAATGCGAATACGATCAGGGTGTATACGGAGCTGAGACCACAATTTTATAACGCTTTATATGATTTCAATCAAGAAGCCAAAAAAGAAGGCAAGCCGCTTATCTACGTCATCCATGGTGTTTGGGTGAATGAGAACGATATTCTAACCATTGATGATGCATTCGGCAGTGAAGATAAAATCATGAATGATGTTATCCAGAGCGGCAAAGATATCGTTGATATCATACATGGTAACAACTATCTCCCCGTTCGCAAGGGTCACGCAGACGGTACATATACAGCCGATATTTCGGAATATGTCGTGGGTTGGATATTAGGCATTGAATGGGAGCCTTCTTTTGTTATGGGTACGGATGAGAATAACACTGCACGCAATCATTATGATGGAGAGTTCCTATATACGGAGAATGCTTCTCCATTCGAGGCTTTTCTGGCAGAAGTAGGAGATAAGATTATCACGTATGAGATGGACAAATACAGTATGCAGAGACCGGTGGCATTCTCCAACTGGGTGACGACGGACCCTCTGGAGCATCCTAATGAGCCCTACTTAAATGAAGATCGAGTAGAAGTGAATGTAGAGCACGTGAAATGGCATGATACCTTCAAGCCAGGCATGTTCGCGTCTTATCACGTCTACCCTTATTATCCAGATTCAATGAGCTTCCAGACGGATTATATTGCATACATGGATTCCGAGGGTAAGCCTAACCCATATCTCGCATATCTGGAGGATATCAAGAAGGTTCATACGATGCCGATTGTCATATCTGAGTTCGGTATCCCGGCATCAAGAGGCAAAGCGCATGAGAACGCAGTAACAGGGTTTAACCAAGGGTTTATAGACGAGAAAACGCAGGGCGATATGCTGGTACATATGATTAACGACATTCACACAGCAAATCTTGCGGGAGGGCTGGTCTTCTCATGGCAGGACGAGTGGTTCAAGCGAACGTGGAATAACAGTGAGCTAGATTTGCCGGATTACCGTCCATATTGGTCCAATGTTCAGACCAATGAGCAGCATTTTGGCTTATTGGCCTTTGATCCAGGTGAGACAGAGAACATCAGCTATGTCGATGGGAAGGTTGATGAATGGGCGAATGATGCCCCTCTCTACTCGAAGGATGGAATGAACTTATATATCAAGAGCGATGAAGCGTATGTTTATTTAAGAGTAGATGCACCGGATTTTGACTTCAATAAGGATAAGCTGCTCATACCAATTGATAGTATAGATGGCCAAGGCAATGAGCAATATTCGGAATATGATACAACCTTTAGTCATCCAGCAGATTTTGTCATTAGCATTAATGGGTCTGCAGATTCTCGTCTGCTAGTGGATGCCTATTATGATAATTATTATTTCCGTTATGCGGTACAGAATAAGTTTATTGACAAGAATGAAGCATTTCAGAAGAAAAATTCTGGTCTATTCAATCCGATTATGTTGGCCTTGAGTAGAAGGATTACAATTCCGAATACGGATATCGAGATTCCATTCACCGGTTATGAAACGGGTCTTCTTGAGTATGGCAATGCCAATCCGGACAGTCCGGATTTCAATTCACTCAGTGATTTCTATTACGAGAATGGTCAATTAGAAATAAGAATACCATGGCAGCTGCTGAATGTGATGGACCCCTCGAACAAAGTAATCATTGATGACATGTATGCTCGCGGGAAAATATCGCCACTTCAGATTGAGGGCATTCATGTTGGGCTTGTCCGGATTGACAATCGTAATAAGGAAGAAGACATGCAGCAGGTGCCAATGAACAGGTATACGTGGAAGAATTGGGAGATGCCAACGTTCCATGAGAGGCTGAAGCCCTCGTATTATATTTTACAAAAAGGGTTCCTAGAATTAGAGTCTAGAAATTGAGGTCTGGAATAAAATGAACTGGAAAAAACTTAAAGTACGATACGTGATACTCATCCTGTTATTCGTCGTTCTAGCGGCACCCTTCGTGCTCTGGCAGAGTAAAGGCAGCAAATATCTTGATATCGTAGTGCTTAATAAGACCTTCCCTATACAGACTAACGCCTCTGGAGAGGGGAGTGAGCTGGATTACAGCAAGCAGAGAGGGCTGTTCTGGCTTCTTGGTTATATGGGCATTAAGCAGCCGGAGACTAAAAAAGCATATGATATTCATCGCGATTATTATGGTAACTTTCTGGTGGATGGAAGGCTGGAGAATAAACCGCTTGAGCAACGGCCAACTGTTCCTGATCTGATCTATTTATCGGATATGTATGGCACCGGAGGTTCTAGAATCAATGGGGTAGAGGCCGCAGGGATTTCTGGTATGACTGATGAAGAGATTGCGTTCATTGCAACCAGCTATGAGAAGGGGACAACTGTCATTGGGGAATACAACATTGCAGGAGACCCGACAAAGGCTAACGTATCGAAGGAGCTGGAATCGATCTTTGGCTTGCATTACACGGGCTTAGCGGGCAAATTCTTCTCCGACCTATCCTCAACTGCCGATGTGCCTAGCTGGATCAGAGCTATCTATGAACAGCAATACGGCAGACAATGGAATATGACTGGCGGAGGTATCGTTATAGCTGGCAATAATAGAATTGTCGTCCTACAGCGTGATATTGGTTTTACTGGACGAACACTCCAAGTGAGTATGACGGAAGAGAATACGGATGTCTATAATACGAAGGAGATTGACTATTATAACTGGTTTGAAATTGTGGAGCCAACGAATCAGGATTCGGTAATTGCTTGGTACAACTTGAATCTAACGAAAGAGGGAGAGGATCAGCTAAAGCCATTCGGCCTCAGCCAGAAGCTCCCTGCCATAATTGCTAATCAAGCGAATGGGAAGAGCTCCTATTATATGGCTGGTGATTTCACGGATTACCGAGCGCCGGACAAAATCAAACAGTTCTTGGGAGCAGCCGCTTTGTATCGTTATTTCAGTATCGATAATGAGGGTGATTTATCATACTTTTACTGGAATTTCTATATGCCCTTTATGTCTACCCTATTGCGAGATCTGAAGCCGTTAGACCAGAGCTTATCTTATACAGGGGAGACGGAGAGGTTAAGCGACGGGAAACAGCTCGTGTCCAAGATAACGGATGGGCAGTTCTCGGTGTACAGAAATGGCTCGTGGAATAAGCTGTATGTCAAAGGCGTTGATATCGGGGCTACCATTCCCGGTACGGTAAACAGCGGCTTGCCTGATGACCCAGCCTTTTATAAGGATTGGTTCGAGAAAATTGCAGAGATGAACGCCAATACCATTAGGGTTTATACGTTGATGCCTTCTGAATTCTACCGTGCCCTTGATGTCTATAATTTCAATCATCCTGATAGAGCACTATATCTCTTACAGAATATATCGACTGCTCAGACCCCGCTGGCAGATAACTATTGGGATAGTGACTATAATCGGTCTTATCAGGAAGCCATTAAGCATACAATTGATGCCATTCATGGCCAAGCGACGATCACTGATGGGCAGAATCAGGATACGTACAAGAGTGATGTCTCAGGCTATGTGCTGGGATACTTAGTAGATCCGGGACTCCGTTCAGTATCTGTTGCAGCAACGGATGCAGCGGCTTCCAGTGGGTACACAGGCGAATATGCATCTGCTGGTGCTAACGCTACACCAACCGAAGCATGGCTTGCATCTGTGGTGGATAACGTCTATCTGTACGAGCAGGTCAACTATAATATTCAGCACCCGACTGGCGTGGTTAGCCATCCAGAGGTGGAAAGCTTGTATCATAATCTGTACGGTTCAGCAGCTGATAAGGCCAGCGCGACTGTTACGCTGGGTCATATTGATGTGAGTAATAAAGTAACAAGCGGGCTGTTCGTGGCCCATCGTATTTTCCCTAATCAACTAGGGTTTGCGGAAGGCAGTACGACGGGACACTTATCCTCCTTCACAGGATTCAAGGAATATTTGAATGCCTATGTGAAGGCTCAGAACAAATACCCCGTATTAATTAGTGAATTTGGTCTTCCAACGAGCAATGGCTGGAGCGAAGAAGAGCAGGGTAAGGGGATTTTCACCTTGCTTGCTCATATTAAGGATAGCGGCGCTATGGGTGGTCTAATCTATGAATGGTCTGATGAGTGGGGGAAAAGCAGTGAATCCAGCGCGGACTTCATGATTCCGTATAACCGTGGGGTTCTATGGCATAACATGGTCGATTCTGCACAGCACTATGGCATTATGGCGATGGAGTCAGCAGTTCCTACCACGTATTCGGTTAATATGCGGGGGACCGAGCCCTTGGATACGCTAGCTCTGGCTGCGGATGAATCTTATCTGTACATGAGAGCAGATTTCAGCAAACTGCCTGATTTTAATAAAGAAAGCTTAATGATTTACCTTGATACGATTGATCGTAGGAACGGAGAATATAAGCTTGCTTCTAATCTGGCTGAGACATGGTCAGGGGTAGAGTTCAATATTCGGCTCGATAGTCCGGACCAAGCAGAATTGCTGGTCATTCCAAGCTACAATGCAGCCGAAGGGTCCTACTATACTGCAGTGTCAACCAAGGGTCTATTCGAGAGAATGAAGAAGGAAATCTCACCGGCTTATGTTACACAAGCAGGCAAAAAGGTAGATGCGGTGTATGAGGATGCATCAACCTTAACGGCGGGGTCTTTTGAGAACAGCTCAAGCCACTTTTATGTGGACGATAATCAGTTGAACATAAGAATTCCATGGGCAAGATTGAACTTCTCAGATCCATCCAGCCTTCTCGTAATCAATGATGATCAGAACAAGGGGAAACTAACGAAGAAGGATGCCCTTACAGTCAGAATGACTGATGGTATTGCTGTATCCTTGATGATCATGAACAAAACAACCGAACACATAAATTATTCCTTCCCAGAGAGCATTACTTCGTCAGGATACAAAATCTTTACGTGGAATACCTGGGATACACCAAGCTATAAGCAGCGGTTGAAATCGAGTTATGACATCATAAAGACCGCTTTTGCCGAATAATGCAGACAATGGATAGGAGGGGGACGCATTATGGATAGTGCATGGTTATTGCTGTGGATTTCGCTTGGATTAACAATCACTTTTTTTGTTGCTATTGTATGTTCTTGGATGTTTTCTTATTTGAACCAAATGAAAGTGCAGAAGTCGACTCGAATATTGGAAGAGAAGCTCTCCTTATTATTAGAGCAAGACGAAGAGCGGAAGATCCGTATACAAGGGCTGCGGGATTATGTGAAAAAGAGCATTGCTAGAAAAGAGCTGCTCATCAAAATCATGATTGCATATGATGAAGCCTTTTATAAGAACAATCATAGTCGAATGATTCATATATTGGAGCAGACTGAAGTTCTATCATACTTAATGAAGATGCTGACATCCAACAGCTCCAATAAACAAGCGCTTGCCTGTCGGTATATTGGCGACTTAGGGATAGACTCTATGACTGAGAGTATGTACAAGCTGGTTAATAGCAGCAATAATGATGTTATTTATAATCAGCTGCTAGCCCTTGCCAAGCTGGGAGATCTGAAGGGGTTATCAACGAGTTTGACTGCGGACTCCGGTAATATTAATCTTTCATTCAGAGCTGTTGTTGAAGTGATTAATACGTTTAATGGTTCCAAGGAAGAATTAATTAAAGAAACCATAGAGCTGAGCGATGATTATATGAAAGGAATCTTAATCAAAGCAAGCTCGGATAATGATTGCAGGGGATTAATTGACTGCTTCGTGAAGTATTCGACCAGTGACAATAAAAATTTGAGAATTGCTTGTGTTAGAGCGATTTCTGACTTGAAGGATGCTGCGAACGAGCCCTATGTGATTGCTATGCTTGAGGATAAAGACTGGGAGGTTCGGGCAGCAGCAGCCAAAAGCCTGGAGAAGCTAGGAACGTCTAAGAGCTTTGCTGCACTTGGGAGAACAGTTAACGATAGTGAATGGTGGGTAAGGCAAAATTCAGCTAGTACCTTAATTTCTATTCCTGGCGGAAGAGAATACGCGGATATAATCATTAACGGTGATGACAAATACGCAAGAGAAGCAATCTCAGGTGCTTTGCAAGTGACGTCTTAGCCTATTCGAATTATTCTAGAGAGTTGGTATTTTCATGTATATATTTTGGCAGTTTATTTTATATTTCAGTGGTTTCTGTATGGTGTACACGATTGCCATCAATCTATTCTACAATGGTCAAATGCTGTTATCGGCTCTCGATTTGTTCAAATATCTGAAAAAAATGAAATTTTCCGATTACAAAAGATATATTGATTCTAAAAATATGATTCCTATCTCTATTATTGTCCCTGCTTATAATGAAGAACAGACCATCGTTGATAATATTAAATCTCTGCTGGCGTTGGATTATTATGAATACGAGATTATCATTGTGAATGATGGCTCAACGGATTCAACCCGCGAACGCATCATCAGAGATTTTGAATTAACTAAAGTCATTCAGCCGGTTAAGAAAAGCCTGCCGACCAACGAGATCGATGGTATTTATCGGAACCCTAAATATGAGCGTCTTATATTGGTCGATAAAATCAACGGGGGTAAGGCAGATGCCCTCAATGCTGGAATCAATGTATCGTCATACCCAATCTTTGCGTGCATTGATGCGGACTCCATACTGGAGAATGAATCGTTGATTAAGCTTACTATGATGTTTGTTGAGGACCCTGAAACTATTGCAGTAGGCGGAATCGTTAGAATTGCGAATGGCTCTGATATAAAGGACGGCAAATTGATTAATATGAAGCTTCCAGCAAGCCGGGTAGCAACCTTTCAAATTGTGGAATATTTGCGGGCATTCCTAACGGGACGTACCAGCTTAAGCCGACTGAACTCTGTCCTTATTATTTCTGGAGCATTCGGCGCGTTTAACAAAAGCGTAGTGATTGAGTGCGGGGGATACAAAGTAAACACCATTGGTGAGGATATGGATATCATTATCAAGCTTCATGAAAAAATGAGGAGAGAGAAGAAAAAATACAAGATCAAGTTCATGGCCGATCCGATATGCTGGACGCAGGCTCCGGAATCACTTAAGGATCTGAGAGTTCAACGCAGACGCTGGCAGATTGGGTTGCTGGATAATCTAGTTGCGTACAAGAAGATGCTGTTCAACCCCAAATATGGCTCCGTTGGCATGGTAACTCTGCCTTATTACTGGTTTTTCGAATTATTCGGACCCATTGTTGAATTCCTAGGCTATATTTTCATTCCATTGGCTTACCTATTCGGCTTGCTAGAGTTCCAGAGCTTTATCATTTACTTCATTATAGCCTTTTTACTCGGTACGACGTTGTCCTTGGGGAGCTTATTGTTGGAACAGTTCTCATTCCGCAAGTTCACATCTTTCTGGGATATTATGCGATTAGTACTATTCTCCATGCTTGAGAACTTAGGCTATCGCCAGCTAACGATTCTATATCGTATTGAAGGAATTCTGAAGTTTAGAAAAGGACGGCATTCATGGGGATCGATTCAGCGCAAGAAATTCGTATCTAATGAATAAATGACTAAATGTAAATCTCTTTCCTAGAGTAATAGGGAGGAGATTTTTTTTGATATATGCCTCATTTCTCGAATGTTGCCCAAAAGTACACATTTTTCACTAAAGTTTGAATGGTTCATGAGTGTTTGTACTTATTTCTTCACTAAGCTTGCATTCGTATTCTACTTCTTCACTACGGACAAGGATACAATTAAATCGCTGAGGGAACAGATATTGGTGCGAAGGGGGATAACATCCATATGCTCAGGAAGCTTGGAGAACCATATTACGCAAGGGATCATTACTTAGCTGTTGCTCATTCTGATGTTATTGCTATTGCTGGATACACTCCAAATGGTGACTGGGTATAACCGGCTAGGAGAAAATGAAAGCGCTTTAATTAATTATTAATAGGGGGATTAGAAGACATGAAATCAATCTCTGCATTATCTAAGCTATTGCTTGCAATCATGATTGTATGGCCAAGCGCAATGGTCCCTGCTTACTCGGCATTTGCCGCAGAGCCGGAGATTTCATCGAGCGGGGTGCTATTCGAGGATGATTTTCAAGATGGCAATCTGGAAGGCTGGACGCTTAATAACAGCAATTTCTTTAGTGTTGCTAATGATACAGTCATTACTGGGAATAAAATGCTAAGTGTAACAGTTGGTGATGAGGCAATTGCATCAGTTGCTGCTGATGTAGGAAGTAACTATATCTATGAAGCAAGCATACAACCAGTGGGCGGAGGGTCGTATCCAGGTCTTCTGCTTCGCTATACAGATGTGAACAACTATTTCTTATTACAGCCGCAGCCTAAAGAGAAGAAAATCGTTCTCTCCAAGAAGGTGGCCGGAGTAGGAACTACGCTTAAGGAAATCAATTATCCTGTAAGCACGGCTCAGTGGCTGAAGCTTAGAGCAGTGGTTGAAGGAGATACAATCAAGGTTTATTTGAACGATAGCTTTATATATGAAGTGAAAGATGCTGCATTAAGCACAGGCAAGCCTGGATTCCGCTCAAGATGGGAAGCTGCTGGACTGGATAATGTGTTGGTCTACAGCATTCCAAGTCCTAAGCCTGAAGCGCCAACCGCTCTACAGGCACAGGATATAACTTCATCGGAGGCTACTATTAGCTGGGAAAATGCAGTAGAAGGAGCGTCCTATCGCGTCTATCGCTCAACGGATGCAGCTTCTGGGTTTGCTCCCGTGTATTATGGTACAGACAAAACCTTCCATGATACGAATCTGGCGTCTGGCGTGACCTATTATTATCAGGTTGCAGCAGAGGTCAATAAATACGAGGTCACCTCTTCCGTGCTTCCTGTGAAGACGGTACTGGTGCTGCCAGAAAAGCCGGAATTGCTGCCGGGTATCGTGTCCGCCTATCTGTTCAATGAGGGAACAGGTACGCAGGCTGCACCTGCAGGGGCAAGTGCGAATCAGACGAAGGCGACGCTGACAACGGGTGCCTCTTGGACAACGGATCGTCTGGGCAATGCAGGCTCAGCTGTCGATCTTAACGGTACGAATGGTCATGTGACATTACCGGCTGGGGTACTGAAGGATTTGAACGAGGTCAGCTTTGCCTTCTGGGCTAAGCAGGATACGTTGAAGCAGTGGACCCGTATTTTTGACATAGGACTTGGCACGAACAATTACATCTTCTTCACACCCGCAACGGGCGGAGGAGAATCCCGATTTGTTGTGAAGAACGGCGGCAGCGAGCAGATCGTGGGTATTAGTCCTGCTCAGCAGGCAACGGATCGCTGGATTCATTATGCTATGACCTTGTCGGGCAGTACAGGCGTGCTGTATGTAGATGGCGTTGAGGTTGCGCGCAGCAACAGCATGACGATCAAACCGAAGGATTTGGGCAGCACGACACTGAACTATATCGGACGCTCTATGTTCAGTGCTGACCCGTATTTTGACGGTAAAATTGACGACTTCTATATCTTTAACCGTGCGCTCGGACCAGCTGAGGTTGCGCTCTTCACCTATCCAGAGGATCAGAGCAAGGTAGCAGCGGACAAAGCAGCTCTGACAATTGCCGGAGACTTGTCCAAGGTGATGACGAACCTAATACTTCCCGCTAAGGGAACGAGCGGTGCATCTATTGTATGGGAATCGAATAAGCCTGCCGTTGTGAATGCAACAGGCACAGTAGCTCGTCCGGCTTATGGGGAGCCAGATGAAGAGGTTACACTTACAGCAACGATTAAACGCGGCAATGTCGCTGATACCAAGGAGTTCCAGATTACGGTGCTCGCAGAGCTGTCGGATGAAGCAGCGGTTGCGGTAGACAAAGCGGCTCTCGTCGTCCCTCACGCGGATGGGGCCACTGCGAAGCTGGCGCTTCCTAGCATAGGGGCTAACCGTAGTGTGATTACGTGGGAGTCTGATCATGCGGTTAACCTCAGACCAGATGGCATGGTCAGCAGACCGGCGATCGGTGCTGATGATTTGACCGTCAGGCTGACGGCAACGATCAAGCGGGGCAATGTCGTTGATACACGGACATTCGATGTTACCATTCTCGCTCAGGATGCGGACAGCGCCTACCTGTTCGCGTACAAGAAGCTGGTAAGCAACGTAGAGACACTTCATTATGCGGTCAGCCGCAATGGCCGAAGCTGGACGGAGCTTGGCACTAACCCTGCTTATGTAACGGATATTGAAGGATCGAATACATTCAAGCTGTTGTCCGAGGATAAATGGCTGAAGTACATGTATGCGAACAATACATGGACGCTTGCTTCCGGGGCGGATCAAGCTGGCGCATGGACGCAGGAAGCTGCAAGCTCCTTCACACTTCCTTCAGGAGCACTCGCAGGAAGCTTCAAGCGTATCAACGAAGCCGATTGGAGCCGACTGGTTCATGGCTTGTCGACGCCGAGAACGCTTGATCCGGTATTGACTATATATACCGAGAAGGGCATCCAGCCGCGCCTTCAGGATCTGGTCAAGATTGATTATACGAACAATCTGTATACAACCGTCCCTGTAACATGGGATACGCTTGATCCTTCCGCCTATGCGAATACGGGAACATTCAAGGCGCAAGGTACATTGACAGGTACATCAACAGTCATTAAGGCGGATATCATCGTACAGGATAACACCGGCAAGTCCGATATGATTCGTAACGGGGAATATTGGATCGACGATGAGGGCGGCATGATTCAAGCCCACGGCGGTTATATCATCAAAGTCGGCGATACCTACTATTGGTTCGGAGAAGACAAGGGGCACAATTCAGCAGTATTGAAGGGTGTTGCAGTCTATGCATCCAAGGATCTGAAGAAGTGGGAGTTCCGCAACACGGTGCTTACGACAGCTTCCCATCCAGAGCTTGCTTCGGCGAAGATTGAACGTCCGAAGGTCATTTATAATGAGACAACTAAGCAATATGTGTTATGGGGACATTGGGAGGAAGCGGGTAACTACAACCAAGCGAATGTCGTAGTGGCGGTATCTGATACCGTTGATGGCGACTACACCTATGTGAACCGGTTCCAGCCTGGTGGTATGCAGTCCCGCGACTTCACAGTATTCCAAGATGATGACGGCAGCGCCTATCTATTCGCTTCCTCTAATAATAATGCGGATATGAACGTATTCAAGCTGACGGATGATTATCTGTATACCGAGCAATTGCTGTATACGCTGTTCCCGGGCGGCAAGAGAGAGTCGCCGGCGATTGTGAAGAAGGACGGCATCTACTACATGTTCACGTCCGGGCTGTCTGGCTGGTATCCGAATCAAGGCTACTATGCTTCGACGAAATCCTTGACGGATAAGAATGCTTGGTCCGAGCTTAAGCCTTTTGGAGATCCAGCGACGTACTACACGCAATCCGCTTTTATACTTAGTGTATACGGCTCTGACACAACTTCCTACGTATATGTAGGCGATCGTTGGAATCCAACCGCTTTAAGAAATTCCCAATACATCTGGCTGCCGCTCGAGCTGAACAATGGCATTGCCAAGCTTACTTATGCAGGTGATTGGGATTTGGATGCAGTGACGGGGCATTTTGCAACCTCGACTGATCTGTTGGTATCGCAAGGCAAGCCAGCTGTGGCAAGTGCGCAGTCTGCCAGCAATCCGGCGACGATGGCTAATGACGGCATTTATTTCCATGATTCTACAGGTGACGGAGGCAACGATAACTTCTATGATCCGGGTAGTGTTGCTTATCCGGTGACATGGAGAGTTGATCTGGAGCGGGAGTATGACCTCAGCCGTATCGATACAAGCTGGAGAGAATGGAATGGCTCTGAGGTGTATTATACGTATAAAATCGAAGGCAGCAACAATGATGTGGATTACACGCTTATCGTGGACCAAAGCCAGAACCGTACAACCTCGTTCACCAGCGATAAGCTGACAGGGAAGTATCGCTATGTGAGGCTGACAATCCTCGGTGAGTATGGCCATACGAACAATGCAGGTAATCCAGTAACCTGGTACAAGGGCGTTCATGAGGTGAAGATTTATTCCTCGGATATGCAGATTGATGCGCCGAAGGGGCTGCTCGCACAGGCTGTGAAGACATCCCCTGCATCAGAGCTGACAGCAATCAGCCTGGATTGGAATGCTGTAGCAACAGCTTCTTCTTACAAGCTGTACCGTTCTGAGAGCGTGGATGGCGAGTATGAGGAAATATACAACGGCAGAGCGCTGGCGTACGAAGACTATGGTCTTGCAGCGGACACAACGTATTATTACAAAATAAAAGCTTCCCATGCTGGCGGAAGCTCAGAGTTCTCGGATTCTGCTAGTGCGAGGACATCGGTAGATTGGGATAGTCTCTTCAGGTATGACAATACGAAAGAGATGTTCTGGAAGGATGATGCTGGCAACAACGTACCAAGGGCAACCTTGAAGGGGCCGGATGGCACTTACTATCATTATCAGTACGTCTCCGATAATGGCTTCAAGGAGCTTAGGTTGTATACATCTGACGATGAGAAAGTCTGGGAGGATCTAGGTGTCGTCTTGTCGCGTGATGATCATGCCGAGCTCGCGGCAAGTAAGTTCGAGGCCATGAACTTCACGATTAATAAAGATGGCAAGGTTGTCATCTGGCTTCATTACGAGAACAACAAGGACTATACGCTTGGCAGAGCGGCGGTAATTTCTGGTGAGCTTGGCGGACAGCTGACGTTCCACGGCAGCCTGAGCCCAGGTGGCAATGACTCAAGGGATATTACTTTCTTCAAGGATGACGATGGCACTGGCTACATTGCCTCCGCAGGTAATTCGAATGCGGATATGTTCATCTACGAGCTATCCGACGATTATCTGACGGTTGAGAGAGTCGTAACGAAGGTCTTCGAGGGCAAGCATAGAGAGGCGCCTTCATTAATTAAGAAGGATGGCTACTATTACTTATTCACCTCTGAAGCGGCAGGCTGGTACCCAAGCAAAGGGATGTACGCATCCGCTACCTCGCTGGAAGGCCCATGGTCAGAGCTGCGCAGAATCGGCAATAATTCAACCTTCTCTGCTCAATCTGGCGGTGTCGTACGGCTTCAAGGAGCAGAAGTGACCAGTTTCCTGAACATGGCGAATAGATGGGTAAGAAATGCAGGCGAGTCCGCTCAGCGCTGGCTGCCGGTTACGCTAGGCAATGGCTATGCCAAATATGAGTATTACGACAGCATTATGTACAGCAGCGCCACAGGTGTAGTCGTTCCCGAGCAGAATGGCCGTCTGCTGTCTCTTGGCAAGCCGGCAATTGCGAAGAACGAGCTGGAGAACAGCCCGGCTACGTATGCCAATGATGGGAATTATACGACAAGCTGGGTTGGTACGAGCAGCACATGGCCATCATGGTGGCAGGTTGACCTTGGTGATGTGTACAGTTTGACGAATATACAGCTGTCCTGGTATTTGCATAATGGATCGGAAGGCTATCCGCAATATAAGGTGGAGACGAGCACAGACGGCGTTAACTTCACCACCGTGCTTGATCGGACAGACACTAACAAGATTTATGGCTTCACGTCCGACAGATTGAGCGGCAATGCAAGATACGTAAGAGTGCAAATGCTGAACTTCGTGCTGCACAACAACCCGGGCAACTGGTATACACCGCAGCTTGGCGAGGTGAAAGTATTTGGCTTGACCTTGGCAGAGGCGAAGGCGGCACCGACAGGTCTGAGAGTCGCAGCCGCGGATGGGTCTGCTGCATTGTCTTGGACAGAGACTGAGCATGCGATTGGCTATAACGTCTATCGCGCAGCATCTGCGAACGGCAGCTATGTCAAAGTGAACGTGAATCCGATCACGGAAGCGAGCTATACGGATATCAGCGCAGCTCCCCTGACGAAATATTATTATAAAGTGACGGCTGTTCATTACACGGCAGAATCGATGATGTCCTCTACACTTGTAGTGGAGACAATCATTGGTTTGAAGGTGGATGAAGCAACAATGACAAGCGTGAAGCTGTCATGGACAGCTATTGCTAATGCGACGGGCTATACGGTATACCGCGGGGAGTCGCTGGAAGGTGAATTCATGGCGCTTCAAGCAGAAGCATTAACAGCGACAGGGTATGAAGATAGTGAATTGGAAATAAACAAAACCTACTATTATAAGGTAACGGCGTGGGTGAATGGGCAGGAGTCGGCACCTTCGGACGCACTGATGGTGAAGACACTGGCAGATCCGCCAGCCATTCCTGCTGAGCTGGCTGTAGCTGAAGCAACGCTATCGAGCATTGCTCTGTCATGGACGGCTGTAGAAGCAGCTGAAGGGTACAACGTATACCGTGCTGCATCGGCAGATGGCCAGTATGTGCTGGTGAACGCTGAGGTGCTGGGCTCAGCAAGCTACACAGATAGCAGCCTTGCAGCAAATACGACGTATTACTACAAAGTAACCGCTGTTAATCCGAAGGGTGAATCCGAGCTGTCGACTGCTGTGGAGGCAAGAACATTGCCGCTGCCGCTGACAGTTCCGACGGACCTGAAGGTTAACGAAACAAGTGCAACAAGCGTATCCCTATCATGGATATCCGTTGATGGGGCAACGGGCTACCTTGTATACCGGGCACTAGCGGCAGATGGTCCGTATGAGGCCGCTACTGCACAACCGATTGCTCAGGCTAGTTACACAGATACTGGTCTAGCATCGGAGACGACTTATTACTACAAAGTAAGTGCAGTAGAAGGTTTGAACGAAACGGAGCTATCTGCAGAAGCAGAAGCAACAACGACAGAGGCCGTTGTCACACCTGAAGTACCGGTTGTGCCAACAGGACTGTCGATAAGAGAAGTTACTTCTACAAGTATATCGTTGACTTGGACTGAGGCAGATAACACAGTTGGGTACAACGTCTATCGTGCAGACACGGTTGAGGGTCCTTACACCTTGGTAACAGCTGAAGCATTGACTACAGCAGGTTACACGGATAGCGGGTTAGCGGCTGATACGACGTACTACTACACAGTGACAGCCATTAGTACGGAGGGTGAATCTGCTGGGTCGACTGCGCTTCCTGTGAAGACGCTGCAAGAGGACGGCGAGGTTAACCCTGAAGAACCGGGTAATGGGCCAACAGGATTGCTTGCTAGTTCAGCAACAACATCAAGCATTACAATCAGTTGGAACGAGGCAGCTGGTGCTATTGGCTATAATGTGTATCGCGCAGTAGCGGTTGATGGTGAGTATACGCTATTGACGGCAGAAGCCATTACTGCAGCAAGATTCACTGACAGAGGATTAAGTGCGAATAAGACCTACTATTACAAAGTAACGGCTATTCTTGAAACAGGTGAAACCGAGGAATCGGCTTCGTTGCAAGCGAAGACCAAAGCTGCTCCTGTTACACCGGTTGATCCTAATCCGACAACACCGCCAGTGACAGGCAGCACGACAACGGTGAAGCCTGGAGACAGCGGCATCATCGTACAAACTCCGGCTGATAGCAATGGCATATTGCAAGCGCAGTTGTCTGCAAGCGATATAGCCACAGCGGTTAAGGCAGCTAAATTAGGCTCGGTGAGCATTCAGCTAGAGCCTTCGGGTGCAGGTTCGGCTACAGGAGCCAAGGCAACAATTCCTGTTCAGAATGTGACAGGCTCTTCGCAGGCGGTAGAGCGAGTAGTTGTGCAGTCGGGCAATGTGACAGTCACGATTGATGTGACACCAGAAGCGGGCATTCTGACTGAAGGCTCTAAGCAATTGGTGCTTGAGATGAAGGAAGTGTCAGCCTACGCTCTGCAGGAGAGCGTAAGAGAGCAGCTTGGCGATCACCCTGTATATGATTTCAGCCTGAGTGTAGATGGTACAACCGTCAGCACCTTCGGTGATACGCAGTCGATCACGGTTGAAATGAACTATACGCTGAAGCCAGGTGAACAAGCGCATCAAATCGTTATCTACTATGTAGGCGACGATGGCAAGCTGGAAATCGTCCGCAATGTGAAATACGATGAGGCAACAGGTCTAATCAGCTTCCAGCCTGCACATTTCAGCCGTTATGCGGCAGCCTACAACAACGTTCAATTCACTGATTTGAATGAAGCAGCATGGGCACAAATAACGATTGAGACGTTAGCGGCAAGAGAAATTGTAAGTGGAACGGGCAATGGTGCATTTAATCCCAACCGTGCTGTGACGCGTGCGGAATTCGCGCAATTGCTGCTTGGAGCACTCGGCATGATCGATGATCAAGCAACAAGTACTCTGACAGATGCCAAGCAAGGTGCATGGTATTATGCAGCGGTAGCATCCGCACAGCAGCTCGGTATTATTAAGGGCAGAGCAGATGGAAGCTTCGGCGTCAACGACACGATTACTCGTGAGGAAATGGCGGTTATGCTATCTCGGGTGGCAGAACTGACAGGATTGCTGGATGGCTTGATACTCAACGAAGCTACTGCGTTCAAGGATCAACAGGCTATTGCAGCTTATGCGCAGAAGGCAGTCAGCGACATGCAGCAAGCCGGTCTAATCAACGGCTTCAATGATGGCAGCTACAAGCCTCAGGAGCAAGCAACAAGAGCTCAAGCAGCAACGGTTATTTACAAGCTGCTCGGACTGTAATAGCCAGCATGCTGGCACATAGTAGGTAAACGGCTCCCGCCAGCTTCTGTAGAGAAGCTGGCGGGAGTTTGTGTTAAATAGAGCCGTTCGCTTTCAACTGAAAGCAGAACGGCTCTTCGATTTACACGACAAAACGCTTATTCAGCTCTGTCAGTTCCGTAGACATGGAGCGGATCGAATCTGCTGAAGAGCTGACCTCGTCCATGGAGATGATCTGGGCAGCTGAATTGGCGGCGATGTCTTCGAAATGCTGGGCAGCCTGTCTTGAGATTCGTTCCATCTCTTCAACGGATGCTGCGACTTCTTCGAATTCCGCAGATACTTGCTCGGATGCAGGAGACACCTCCTGCAGCTGATCGTTCACCGTCACTAAGCTAGAGAGAATCGATTGGAATGCTTCTCCAGCTTCTTGTACCAGTTGAAATCCGTACCCACCTTCGCGGTGCTCGCTTCCATGCTGGAGGAGAGCAGGGCGGTTTGCTCCACGATTGTGGAGATGAGCTCACCGATCTGCGTTGCAGATTGCTGGGATTGTATCGCCAGCTTCCGTACTTCCTGCGCCACGACAGCGAAGCCTTTGCTATGCTCTCCAGCATGCGATGCTTCTATGGCTGCGTTGAGGGCTAGCAGATCTGTCTGTCTAGCAATACCGGACAGCACGTTCGTAATTTCTTCTATTAGCTTGGCGCGAAGCTCTGTATAATACGCTGTCTCGCCAGCTTCCACGCTAAGTTTCAGATATTCCGCGGAATCGATTAGCTTAGCCGCATTCTCAGCAACAAGCCTCGCTCGTGCTCCGAGTGAGCTTTCTACCAGCCCTGTAGAGGAGCGATAGATTGTAAACCCAAGCACTGCTCCAGCCACCAAGATGAGACAGGAATAAAAGACTACCATTCTTGTTAATAAACGATTCAACCCTATACCCCTTCCGTGGTACCAAACTTTTACTAGCATTATTTCACAAGATTCGACTAGGTTATGGCTAGCCCTAATATCAAAATGCGGCTAGTACAGCAGTTTTTCGTTGCAGACAGAGTAAGATGTAGTAATGAATATCGTGGCTGGAGTGCTGTCTAGCTCCCGCCAGTGAAAAAACTGCTCCTATATCTCCATTGTCGATTGCTATTCGCTGCCCTTATAATGGCTAATATAGTGATAATAATTATCAGTAAATAAAGAGGCAGTTATGGTTAAGATGAGAAACGGGCTTATGCTATGTGCATTAGTTCTGATGTTAAGTGTGGTTCTGGGGGCATGTGGCAGTATGAATGAGGCTAACAGCGTGAATGAGGTTAGCTCAAATACAAGCAATAACAGCTAGGTTAAGCAGACAGCTGGATATTCAGGCTGGATTACTGCTGACCGGGGGTACATCAAGTGAAGTGGGACCTTCATAAGGGGAAAGGGTTGAAATGGTGAGATGAGTGTAGATGATCATATTGGGATGTGGAATCAGGCAGTAATTCGCGTAATGGATGTTCGTCATATGGTGATGGAGTTCAAAGAGCAATTACTTGCCTATCGACTACCCAGCAGTGCTTTCTTGTTTACTACGCGCGGCAGTGCGCAAATCTCGCTTGATGGTAATGTGAGCATGGTGCGACGGTTTCATGTGCTGCATGGCGGCAAAGGTGCATGTCTGGACATCGAAGCGGGGAATGAATTTGAATGTTATCTTATTTTATACAAAGCAACGTTCCCGCCACCGCTTGGCTACGAGCTGCAGCTCATACTGGAAAGAGACAATCCATTCTTACAGCAATATACGTTCACTCCGCAATACCCAATTAGCTTGATGGACAAAGTAAAGCAGATGCATAAGGAATGGAGACAGCCAGAAGTGTTAGACAAACTTCATACTAAAGCGCTGTTCTATCAATTTGTTTATGAATTGCTATGGCAAATACAGCGACAGGGCATTGAAACGAGCAATCCAGATTTGTCTGAGCAAGTTGTTCGTTATATGAGGCAGTACTACCATCAGGCGATTACTATTGAGGATATAGCACAGCTGTTTAATTATAGTCCACAGTATTTATCCAGAAAATTCAAGGAACAGACGGGGCAGAGCCCCATTCATTTTCTGATTACATTAAGAATGGACAAAGCGCAGGAACTATTGCGAACGACGGATGCGAACTTGCAGGAGATTGCCACCAGAGTCGGATATGCAGACCTGTTTTATTTCAATCGGATGTTCAAAAAATATGTGGGAATAGCTCCAGGCAAGTATAAAAGTGGAAAAGTAGTTAGCAGCAAACTACAATATTCTGCAAAAAAAGCGTTAAAATCCTCCATTGTGAATCTGTTCAATCAACGATATATCGATAATGAGGATGACAATCATTATCAATTAGAGGTTGAGGGGGATTTTACGTTGTACAGAAAATCAATACCATCTATGTCAGCTGCCATGTTGCTATTCCTAACGCTTGTACTCAGTGCATGTGGAGCAGGAGGGGCTAATACGAATGCGGTGAATGGGGGGAATAACACTCAGGCAAACAACGTGACGAACGTTCAGAATGTAGAGGTAAATCAGTCAAGCTCTACTGTAACTGGGGAGACCAAATCAGTTACTACGATATTTGGAGATGTTGTAATTCCTGTAAGACCGCAGCGAATCGCAGCTGTTGATTATCTTGGAAGCTTGGTCGCTTTGGGGGTGACTCCTGTTGCTTCGTCGGAATGGCTTATGGAAAATCCTTATATACAAGACAAAATAGAGGGAATTGTGAATATTGATGACTCTTTGGAAAATCTAATAGAGTTGGAGCCTGACCTAATTATTACTTTATCAACTGAACAGGAGAAATATGATGCTTATAGCAAAATAGCTCCTACAGTAAGTGTTCCTTATGATAAATTCAACAGTGTTCATGAAGAAATAGCGTATTTCGGAGAACTGCTGGATTATCAACAAGAAGCATCCACATGGCTAGCGGAATATGATGCTCGTGTAGCTGAACTTAGAGCAGATTTAGATCAGAAACTTCCCTCCGGGACAACGATTAGCGTATTTGAGGATCAGGAGAAGTCTATCTATGTTTTCGGCAGTATTTCTGGTCGGGGAGGACGCGCCATCTATCAGGTGTTAGAGCTCGAGCAGCCAGCGGGAGTTAGTGATGAGATTAATAAAAATAAATATTCCCCTTTATCCAAGGAAATGTTGGTGGATTTCGCTGGTGATTATATTGTGCTGACGAGCAGCTCCAAGACGCTGAAGGATTATAAAGAAGACCCGATATGGGGGCAATTGGAAGCTGTCCAAAATGATCGCGTATATATCTGGGATGAAGAACGGTCATGGTTTCAAGATCCGGTCGCGTTGCTATCACAGGCTGAGGAACTATCGAACTGGTTGATAGAGCAGTCTAAGCTATAAGAGCCTACAGGCAACAGGGCATCTCTAGTACTTCGATGAAACTAGAGCGAATAAATGCACAGGCAGGCAACACCTAACAGAGAATGGAAAGCGGAAGCCCTCCTCACGGAGGAGGGCTTCCGCTTTCCATTTTATTATTGTCTGCCCAGCCGAATATGCGATTTATTATTAGCGACGTGTCTTTGGGTCGATTCATGTAAAGAATGGTTTACCGGTGTAAAAGTTTAGCATTGCTATTGAAATCGCTTTCATATATCTTCTTTATGAAAGAACAAATTTTTGGAATGAGAGGGTGCTGTTATGAGAGTCACAGTCAATAAGCTAGTTATGCTATTGGTAAGCATGTCCTATCTTCTGCTTACGGGGATACCGGGACAGTCAGGCTCAGCCTATGCTGCCAGCGATGAATTCGACGCTCTCCGCATGAAATGGTCAAATTTATTGACCGGAGCGAACGAGTACACTTTGCCGATTGCAGACTCGTCCTTGCAGGACAAGATCGAAGAAGCAGACGCCAAAGTTACATCCTGCGTTTCGGCTGCACCTTGTACGACTGGTACAGGCTATTGGGACCTTATGAATCGGGATACGGCAAACCGCACTTATTTATGGTTAGACAATGATTTCACTTCGACTGACTACAGCGCGGTCTCGGGTAATATCAGCAATTCATATGGCAGGCTGCTTGCGATGATGACATCATACTACCAGCCCGGCTCAGCCCTCTACCAGAACGCCACGCTTAAATCCGACGTCATTAGCGCATTGGACTGGCTCTACGCGAACAAGTACAACACGACCGTCACGCCTTATGGCAACTGGTTCCATTGGCAGATCGGCATTACTCAGACATTGACCAAAATAACGGTGCTTATGTACAGCGATCTCACTTCTACTCAGATAGGCAATTACATGGATGCGGTCTACCGATTTATTCCGGATCCTTACGCCAAAACTGTGCAGAAATCGTCCTATCCGAACGTTACCGCTTCAGCTCCAACGATGACGGGAGCAAATTTAGCTGATCAGGCCAACAGCGTAGCCTTGCGCGGCATTATCGTGAAAGACGGAGACGCGATTTCGGCTGCGCGCGACTCGCTCAGTGATATTTTTCCATACGTTTCTTCCAGCGATGGGTTTTATACGGACGGTTCTTTCATTCAACACACGTATTTTCCATATATCGGGGCGTACGGCTCAGCGCTTCTAAATGGCATTGGGATCATGTTGTATGTGCTAGATGGGTCTACTTGGGAAATAACGGACACTATAAAGTACAATGCATACAAATGGATCTTCGACTCCGTTGAGCCGATCATCTACAACGGGAACGCAATGGATATGGTACGTGGCAGAAATATCGCGTTTGGCCCGGATATTTCTACACCATTAGATAAACGGACGAATATTTCCACCATAACAGGGGCGGGTCTTATTTCCTCGATAGTATACCTGACCCTCTCAGCGCCGGATGATTCGTATACATTGGGCACGAACTACCCAAGTGATCCGAAGCATGCGTTGAAGAGCATGATTAAATATTGGCTTGAGCAGGATAGCGGGAATACGTATTTGACGAAATCGGCTTCGGTCTATTTGTATACGCAGGCGTCGGAGGTTCTTGATTCAGCATCCGTATCTTCGCGTGGTGAACTCGTGATGCACAAGCAATTCCCGAATATGGACCGTGCGGTTCAACTGCGTCTGGGCTTTGGGTTTGGGCTAAGCATGTCCTCCAGTCGAATTGCCAATTACGAGTCAGGCAACGGTAACAACGTTCAAGGCTGGTATACTGGTGATGGCATGACGTATCTGTATAACGACGACAACACACAATATGACAACTATTGGCCGACGGTTAACCGTTATCGGCTACCGGGCACGACAGTAGATACGCAATCACGGACGAATGCGGTCAGCTGGAAGAATTATTTAAGTGCAAATTCCTGGGTCGGCGGTACAGGCATTCTAGGGTTGTACGGTGTCAGCGGCATGGATTATAAGGCTTCAGGTGACCTCAACTCATCGGGCAACGTTCTAACCGCGTCGAACTTGACGGCTAAGAAGTCATGGTTCATGTTCGATGACGAAATCGTCGCACTGGGGGCTGGCATCTCGAACACCGGACAGAGCGGTAATGGCTGGAATGGGGAAGCGCGCCGCGTCGAGACCATCGTGGAGAACCGGAAACTGAACGATGCAGGTAACAATGCGCTGACAGTGAATGGCGAGGCAAGAACGACAAGCCTCGGTTGGTCGAATACGAATTCAGGTACGAACTGGATTCATCTGGAAGGAAATACACCGGCCAGCGGTTCAAGCATCGGCTACTACTTTCCGATGACGGAGACAGTTTCTATGGTACGTGAGGAAAGAACGGGAACTTGGTCCGACATCAACACGGCTACCCCGACAACGAAGACCATTTCGACAACAGCGGATGCATTCGTCCGTTCGGGCGACTCCAATCACGGCTCGGATACGACGATGATGGTCAAGAATGACAGTGGAACCTATTCTCGTGAAAGTTACATTAAGTTTGATCTGAGTAATCTGGTTCCTGATCATACGGTGATAAGCGGTGCTTCTGTTCAGCTTGTACCAGAGTTTAAAGGAACAACAACCAATACGATTCAACATACAGCGGAGCTCGTAACGGACAATTCTTGGACGGAAACAGGCATTGTATGGGACAATAAGCCAGCTTCGATGCAACTTGATCCAAGTCAGGCATGGACGAGTATAACGGTAGGAACACCAGTTTCCATCGATGTTACGAATGCCGTTGAAGCGGCGCTCGCAACCGGCAGTAAAGTTGTCTCACTGCGTATCTACGCCAGTTCGGGAACAGATTCCAATGGTTGGGTTCAATACGGAACCAAAGAGAATGCCAATTCGAATTATCGGCCAAAGCTTGTCCTTTCTGGCTATAAAGAGCTTCAAACCGCAAACTACATGACGATGACGATTAATCACGGCACGAATCCGACGGAAGCTTCATATGCCTACGCATTGCTTCCGAACAAAGACAGTTCGCAAATCGAGGCATACGCTGCAAATCCGGACATTGAGATTCTCGAAAATTCCTCTGATCTGCAGGCTGTTGCCGAAAATAGTCTGAACGTCATTGGGGCGAATTTCTGGAAAGACGCGTCGAAGACGCTAACAGTTAGCGGAACGTCGTTCTTAACGAGCAACAAGAAGGCGACCGTAATGACGAAGGAGAATGCAGACGCGGATCTGGAGGTTTCCGTATCCGATCCAACGATGCTGAACTCCGGAACGATCCAACTTGAAATCAATCGGGTAGCCTCTGGCATCATCTCTTCCGATCCAGAGGTAACGGTGACGCAGCTCAGTCCGACGATCAAAATGTCAGTTAACGTGAACAGTGCTAAAGGTAAAACGTTCAGCGTCAAATTTGAGACGCCATATGACGTGAAGCTAGGAGCGGAGGCGGATGCTATGATTCGTGATGGCTCCTATGAGAACACGAATTTCGGCTCGAATGCCGTTCTTGAAGTGAAGGACGACGCAACCAGTTACATGCGGCGATCATTATTGAAATTCGATTTGTCTTCTCTTTATGGTACCGTTACAAGCGCCAAGGTGCTGCTCGTGCCAACTACCGCAGGCATGACGGGGATAAGCAATAAAGCGGAATATATCAGCGACAATAGCTGGACGGAGTCAGGTGTAACCTGGAGTTCTGCACCGGCTGTGGGCAGCGTACTTGGTAGCTGGTCCGTACCTTCGGTTGGTAAGGCAGTTGAGCTTGATGTGACAAACCAGGTGAACGATGCGCTGGCAGGAGATAAGAAGCTATCCATCATGCTGTCCGCTGTTGCCAACTACGGCGCTAATGGCTGGGTGCAATACGGCTCGAAGGAAAATGGAACCGTTGCGTACCGCCCGGCGCTAATCGTAGATCAATTGTAATAGTGATTGATTAAAGAACCTATCCCGAGGCCAAGCTTGAAGCGGTTCAATACCCTGTACTTAACAAGGGAAATGAATCCAAGTTTTGCTTTACCTCATGGAACTACGACAATGTAGGTGCGGTTATCATTAGTGCCAACAAGAATCCGGAAGAGACAATCAAGACACTGGATTACTTGTTCGGTGAAGAAGGAGCAATTCTCAAAAACTTCGGTATCGAAGGGGAAACTTACACGCTTGTGGACGGAGAACCTATTTACACCGACATCATCTTGAAAAATCCGGACAACCTTCCGATTGGTCAGGCAATGGCGAAGAACTTTATTGCTAATTACTCATGGCCAGGACTCGATGACGATCGTTACAACGAGCAGTATTATGCATTTGATGAGCAGAAGAAGGCGCTTGAAGTATATAGCAAATATGCGAACAACAGGCTATCAGGGAACCGGTTATGGTAAGGGGGAGTAGGACAATGAAACGTTCCGCATCGGATTATTAATGTAACCCGTGACAAATGGAACTATGGTCCTTATCTCGTAGAGAAAGCTGTTGACGCATTGATTGAACAGGTGGCTCTGTCACAGAAATAAAGTTGAATAGAGTATAGTAAAGTCCCGGTGTAT
Organism: Paenibacillus xinjiangensis; assembly: GCF_059686975.1. Taxonomy (NCBI): domain Bacteria; kingdom Bacillati; phylum Bacillota; class Bacilli; order Caryophanales; family Paenibacillaceae; genus Paenibacillus; species Paenibacillus xinjiangensis. The sequence continues at coordinate 26,739 of NZ_JCAALS010000014.1, forward strand.
CACCGGGGCTTTACTATACTCTTCACAATCTTCTTTTAAGAGATTGTATAAACGATTTTGTCGAGAATGTGTATTGATGATAGACGATATCGTGGGGTAAAATCAATTCATAATTATGATAATGATTATCATTATTGTGGTATAATAGATGAGACATAGGAGTGAATGGGGTCATGGCTTGGAGAGGGTTTTTAAAGACGGGATGGGTTTCCCTAATAGTAGCAGTAGTGATATTAACAGGTTGCGGAGCAGGCAGTAACACAAATGATGGGACTGCTGAGGAGCAATCTACGCCGACAAGCAGCTCGAATACAGTGGCGAATGCAGAAACAGCTCAAGAGAACACTAGAGTGGTTACGGATCAATTCGGTGAGGTGACTATTCCTGTCAATCCGAAGAGGATATCCGCTCTTTATCGGGAGGACTTTCTGGTAGCGCTAGGTGTAACCCCTATTGTGCAATACTATAATCCGATGTGGGGGAAGCAGGATTATCTGGAGCTTAATGTCCCACTATTCGATATAACAGGGAGTGTCGAGGGCTTGCTGGCGGCAGAACCAGATTTGATAATTGCAGCAGGTGAGGAACCGGCTCAGTACGATCTGTATAAAAAGGTAGCACCCACCTATGTACTGTCCAATGAAGTGTTGGCGGATTCTCGCCAAACGCTATCCGTAATAGCTGATCTTCTCGGCATCGAGGATAAAGGGGCTCAGGTGCTTCAGGAATATGATAATCGAATTGCTCAGGTCAAGTCAGAGCTGAAGGCAGCAGTAGGGGACGAGAAGGTCGTCGTATTGCGAATGAATGTTGTGGACAAGTCCATTAATATATTCGGTATTAGCAATGTGTTTATTGGCCAGATTCTGTATAAGGATCTTGAGCTCAAGGCCCCTACTTATGTAGAGGATATGACAGAGGGGAATATTGTGTTGTCGCTGGAAGTCATTCCGGAGCTTGATGCAGATCATATTATTCTGCTTCCGTCGAATGGGTCATGGGAAGATGAGGAGAATGCCGCAGCATTAGAAGAAATGCTGGCTAATCCACTCTGGAAATCAGTCTCGGCAGTTAAGCAGGGACATGTCTATCCAGTAGAGCGTTCTTACTGGCAGACAGGTGCCATCACGGCCAATTACAAAAAAATGGATGATCTTCTCCAGCTTCTTGCTCCATAGCAAACTTTATTAAGACAACAGCCTTCTATAACGTTCACACCAATAGAGCAGCTTCTTCAACTTAGGTTGAAGGGCAGCTCTATTGGTTTTAGATTTTACATGCATAGGGGAGGGAGTGGTTATACAATGGAACATCAGGATACCCATCTAGTATCACAAGCGCCCTCGGCCTTTTATAGGCTGCATTCCATTCAGCTCATTCAAACCCTGCAGCAGCTCGTTCAGCCGGAGCAGAGCAAAGACTGTTTCACATTGATCATTGTTATGAGAGGCACAGGACGTATTGTCATTAACGAGGAGGATAAGCTGCTTGGACTGGGAAAATGCTGGATTATGATGCCCGGGACAACCATGTCTCTAGAGTCGGATCATCATGGTTGTGCTTATTATCAGCTGTCATTCTCATTAGGCTCAGGTCAGGAGAATAGCGTTGCTTGGAGTCTAATTCCGACAAAGCCTGATCTATCCTGTACTCCGTTCACTAAAGTGCTGGAGCTGCTGGAGGACATGTATAGATACCGTCATGCCGAGGAGGAGCTGCTGGTATTTCAGCGGTATGTTCGCTTCCAAGAGCTGTTGCTGCTATTATTCACCCAGAATGCAGACGATTCAGCGGATAGTAAGGGTGCTGGTTCCAATGATAAGCGAGGCTTGGAGCAATCCATTCGGCATATTGAACAGCATTACCGAGAGGTGCTTACAGTGGAGGAGCTTGCTGCCATCGCGGGCATCGATCGTTGGAAGTATACCCGACTATTCAAGGAAGCTACTGGGCTGGTACCGCTTCAGTATGTGAATGATATGCGAATCATTCAGGCCAAAAAATGGCTGCTCGGAGGCGAGGATAAGCTCTCAGAGATAGCACAGCATATAGGCTTCACGAATGAATATTATTTCAACCGACGTTTCAAGCAGTCAGTCGGGATCTCACCTGGACAATATCGGAGCAGTCATAAGGAACAGCTGAGAGTGGTTGCACCCTATCTTGAGGATTTCATGGTCGCACTGGATATGAGACCTGTCGCACAGTATTCACATGCCAAATGGGGCAAGCAGGATTATTTGGCGCTGCATGATATACCGACCTTCGATGGGATGAGAGGTGACTTCAAGGTTTTTTCCAGCTATAAGCCGGATTTGATTATGCTTCGTGACCACTATCATAACAATCAATACTCGCAATGCCGCCGTATATGCAGCACTTGCATTCTACCTGAGCTTAGCGATAACTGGCGGACCTTGCTGCGCACGGTGGGAGATTATTTTGGACGTTCAGAGCGTGCGGAAGAGGTTATTGCTGTCTATGAGGAAAAAGCGAGCTCGGCCCGTCAGAAGCTGAGCCGTTCCATGAATGGGGAGACGGTCGCCTTTTTGCGTATTTCAGCTGATTGTATTCATCAATATACGCATGCGGGCAGGGGATTCGCTACAGCGGTCTTATACGATGATCTTGGCCTAAGTCCTTGTTCCAAGGGAGAGGTAAGTGCTGAGGCAGCTCAAGAGAGAATGACTCGGTTGACACTAGAGGAGCTGTCTACTCTGCCAGCAGACCATCTGTTTATCACATTTGATAAATGGCATAGCCAAGCTGAGGGAATGGAAAGAAGTGTCCTGCAGCATTCAATCTGGCGTACATTGCCAGCTGTGCGGAATAACCATGCCTACGAAGTCGACTTTTTGACATGGATGAATGACGGAGTTATTTCTAATGGGAAGAAAATAGATGATATTTTGCAGGTATTGGCCTAAACTGTGAGCGGGTTAGTCTCGAACGGTAGCTCCGGCGTGCTGGATGGCGCTCTCCTGTGATGTGTGGCCTGTTCATAATCATAAGCGTAGGCAAGCAGCTCCGCTTCTGTATATGGAAGACCTAGTATGGAGATTCCTGCCGGAAGCCCGCTGGACGTGAAGCCTGCTGGTACAGTAACTACCGGAAGACCAAGTCCTGAGGCAAATCCAGACCAAGTGTCATTGCTGTAGTTAGCAGCTACTGGAATGCGGGATGCTGTTAACGTGTCGGTAGCATATACGATGGCATCCAGCTTCAGGTCGGAGAACATCCTCGTCAGCTTGGCTATGCTAGCCAGCTTGGTTGCTTCTGTTGCCTCGATAACCGCAGGCTGATCTTGATACAACAGCCATTCCTTTGACTCCATAATTTCCAAGATGGCTTGCCCATCAGCAATATAATCATCCAGCGTGAGATTGTCGGCAGGCTCAGCTAAGGCAGCAAGACCTTCAGGCCAAGTTGCCTTGGTCTCTTCAAGCCAGTGGTCTACATAGCTCTTCATTCCTTGCCAGCCATACCCTTGCATAGCGTTCAGATCCTCTTCTTTGATCATAATGACGGTCGCTCCCCGAGTCTCGAGCACAGCCTTGGCTTGATCGATAAGCGCTAGAACCTCATTGCGCTCTGCAGCTTGATTGGCATATCGATGCTCAGGATCATCGGATTGATCAATGAAACCGAGCGTCTTGCCTTGAAGCGCGGTATCGCTTAGCAGGCTTGTGAAGGAGTTGATCGTCTTGCCCTCCAGTGCCTTCGTATAAGGGTCCTTCGAGTCATAGCCGGCAGCCACATCGAGCAGAATTGCAGCATCTTGTACACGAAGTGTCATGGGCCCAACGGTGTCGAGCGGACCTATCTGCGGTGTAACACCAGCCATACTGATGAGGCCATGAGTAGGGCGAACACCGACGAGGGATTGATGTGTACTCGGGTTGCGAATCGAACCATAGGTGTCAGATCCGAAGCCAGCGGCTGCCAGGCTTGCTGCAATCGCAGCACCTGTCCCGCCGCTTGAACCGCTGGAGGTACGCGTCTGGTCATAAGGGTTTCTTACTTCCCCTCGGATGCTGCTAACGGAGTCGTTCCCTGACCATGCGAATTCGGACATATTGGACTTAGCGAGAATGACAGCACCTGCTTCACGCAGCTTCATAACGATGGTTGCATCAGATTCTGCTTGATAATCCGCGAATGCCAGAGATCCATTCGTTGTTGGCATATCCGCTGTTGCGTAATTGTCTTTGACGATTATTGGAATCCCATGCAGCGGGCCGCGAAGCTTCCCAGCAGCGCGTTCTTCATCGAGCCTCTCAGCCTCATTCAGAGCATGCTGATTCACGGTAATGATAGCATGAAGCCCTGGCTCGGTTCCGTATGCATGGTCATAGGCGTCGATTCGCGCAATATATGCCGACACAAGCGCATAGGAGGTTGCATCTCCGCTCTGAAGCAGAGCGAGCGCCCCGGACAGTCCTAGCTCAACGACACGGAGATGGGGGGGAGCTTGACCTATATTCGTTGTATTCACCTCATTACTGCTGCAGGCAGTCAACTTTACGCGGAGTGCAATAAGCAGGATATTTTTGTTATTTTAGGACACATCGTCAATGATTACAATGCATTTTTGTGTGGAGGCGGCCTTTTTTTTGTGCAAAAATATTACTTGATCTCATACGGATCAATCATCGTAGATAAAACAAATTTTAAATATTCCTTTACAGGAATATTCCAATAATGGTATATTGGTTTCAACAAAAGGAAATACGAACATGAAGCAATTAAATGAAATGAATGGATGAGTTGCGTATGGATGCTAACGTTATGAGTGCCTTGGCTGAGCCTAACCGGCTGCAGATCGTTGAGCTATTGCGAGAGAGTCCGCTAACGGTTGGGGAGATTGCTGAAAGGCTCCAGTTACGTCAGCCTCAAGCATCTAAGCATTTGCGAGTCCTGAATGAGGCTGGCATTGTAGAGGTGCAGGCGGTTGCTAACCGACGCATATGTAAGCTGCGTCCTGATCCTTTCAAGGAGCTGGACACTTGGTTGGAATCGTATCGGCGTCTGTGGGAGGAACGGTACGATCGCTTGGATGATTATTTGCAGGAGCTTCAGAGCAAAGAAACGCAGGAATAAGAGTAGCAGCAGGTAGTAGACAGTGTGATCATGCAACCAAATTGAGGAGGATGTAATGATGAATAATTCTAATCTGACTAATCAATTGGTAACCCGTGTTGAAGGCAGCACCCTTGTATTGGAGCGTTATTTCCAGGCGCCGCGCGAGCTTGTGTTTAAGGCTTTTTCGGAGGCAGAGCATTTGAAGCATTGGTGGGGTCCTAAGGGCTGGACTCTTCCTGTCTGTCATGTTGATTTCCGCCTCGGCGGGATTTGGCACTATTGCATGAAATGCGAGGACAAGAATCAAGGCGATTTCTACGGCATGGAGTCGTGGGGCAAGGCGCTATATCGGGATATTACGGTGCCAGAGCAAATCAAGTATACGGATTGGTTCTCGGATGCCGAAGGCAATGTTGCAGACGATATGCCGGAGACACTGGTCACGCTTGACTTCATTGATGAGGCAGGGAAGACGAAGCTGGTGAACACTGGGGTATACACATCGGCTGAAGCGCTGCAGACAGTGATTGATATGGGAATGATACCGGGGATAACGCAAACCTTCGATAACCTGGATGTTCATCTGGAGAATATTCAGAAGAGCAGCTAAGGAGAAGCGGGAGCCGCTGCTTACTTATACATGGATCTCTACAAGGCCGACAGTCCTCGTTTTCTCGAGTGACTATCGGTCTTATTTATATTCTATGCATAATAGGAGATGATCCAATAGATGAGAGTATGGGTGGGATTTCCTTTTTTTGGACATACTAAGGGTTAGCGTCTATTCGTTCTAGAGAGGTGGATTTCTATATGCTTCATTCTCCCGCAGCGTCATCCTCTGAGGGGTCAAGGTGGCTGAGTATAGCTATCCCATTCAAGGACAATCGCCCATTACATATAATGATGGCTATATTTGTAGTGGCTTGGTTCGCACTTGCGATTGCTCCTGCTGATCGAAGAGATTGGCTTGTGGAGAACATCGTGCTGCTGCTGTTCGTGACCTTGCTTGCCATTGTGTATCGACGATATAAGCTTAATAATCTCTCTTATGCACTCATTACTATGTTTTGTTTGTTACATATGATCGGTGCCCACTATGCCTATCAGAATACGCCACTGGACATGGTGGTGAAGCACCTCTTCGATACGAAGAGAAGTGTATATGACTGGGTCGTGCATGGGGCCTTCGGCCTCTTGCTTGCCTATCCAATAAGGGAGTTCATAGCAAGGCTGATGAAGCTGAACAGCCTGCCTCTGCATCTGGTGACCTTCCTCATCATAATGACATCCAGCGCTTTATTCGAAATAGCAGAGATGGGTGTCATATTCGTCAGTGATCCTAAGCTTGCTGCGATGTACCTTGGGTACCAAGGAGATGATCTGGATACACAAAAGGATATGCTGATGACCTTAATCGGTGCCCTCCTATCGGTGGGGTTCATGCTATTGAAGAACCGAGGGAAACAGAAGCGCCATGCAGATGCTCCTTAGCCCGATGATAGGCGTTGAATCTTATAGCCGATTCCTCGAACAGTCGCTATGTATCGGTGTGAGCTTGTATCATCCTCGATTTTTCGCCTCAGGTTGTGAATATGCACCATAACGGTTCGCATGTCACTCCAGCCGTCAATTCCCCATATATGCTCATATAATTGCTCGACGCTAAACACCTGACCTGGATGGCTGGATAGATAATGGTTGGCAGTAACGAATGATCCGGCTTCATTTGAAAGGAGGTGAAAACAAGGGTACCAATGATTCCAAGCTTGAAGCAAACAGGGAAATCAGGCATTTTTAAGATTCGAGAACGTATTGAAACTGAATGAGCAATTATGAGTCGTTACAGTTTCTGCAGGTAAGTAGTCCTTATCCTTCTTTGCTTACATTGCGATACAACACGAACAAGTCGGCGTATACGCCGGCTTGTTTGTGTTGTATACAGAGTCTTGATTCCATCGCAGCAGCGCTTTTTATATGTGCTCGAATGGACAGCCATCTAAAATTACTGCACCAAAAGGTACCAACAAAGTATACCCCAGGCAATTGTATAATCAATTTGGGTCAATTATGTAAACGTTTACAAATCGGGAGAAGAAAGGGAGCGACACAATGAATCTCATAACCAAGCGCAAATGGGGAACAAAAATGCTATCCGTGATGCTTGCTGGGGTACTTGCCTCAAGTATCACCGCAAGTGCCATTCCGCCGGTGCAGGCGGCAGCGGGCATCGTATTTAAAACACAGCAAGGAGGCGTATTTGATGGCATGCCGTTGTTCGACGGCAATCCGGAGCATTTGGATGCGTATGTGGATACTTATTTTTCCTATACAGGATTGGAGGGTCCTGCGGTTTATGTGACGGGCTCGCGCAACCACTATACGCTGACGCAAGGGCCGAACGCAGGTAAGAAAATCCCAGGCGCATTGGCGGCAGCAGATAATGTGCAGGGTGTTTCTACAGACTTTCCCGCACTGGTGGGGATGGGACAAACCTGGAACAAAGAGCTGCTTGCTGATATCGGTGAGGTGATGGGGAATGAGAAAATCAGCTTGCTGAAGGTGAAGCAGGGAGAATCCAACATCCATGGAGGCGCCAATGCCTCAGCGACCGTGGCGTTCACAGTAGTCAGCGATATGAGAATTAATCCGTTAAGCGGGAGATTCGATGAAGGCTACTCTGAAGACCCTTATATGGCAGGCACCTTGATCGATAAGATGGCATCAGGCCTTAGCGGGATTGACCAGTCGGTAAGCGATGACGGGTTCTGGATGCGTGCGGCCGTGGGAACTAAGCATTATTCCGTATACAATGCGCAGTGGTTCCGGGAGTCCGCAAGCAACAGCGCTGGCGCAAGGTCCATGTTCGAATATCAGACAAGGAGCCCGCTCAAAGGCTTCGAATCTGGCTCCTTAGCTGGGGTTATGACTTCGTTCGGACGGACCAACGGGATTCCGAACATATTATCTCCTTTGCAGCTCCATGCGAATGACTTCTCCAAATATGGGGCTTACAGCTCTCCTGACTTTAACGGAGATGCCCATGTCTCTAATACAGGCAGTCTCAGCAACGGCTATGATACGAGCTATGCTGTCGATCGTACACATGCAACAGTCTTGATGGCGCTTGCCGAGGCTAACGCGGGGCGGCCATCAGGCACGACACCTGCTGATGTGCCTGATCTGGTTGCACTTGTGAACAAAGGGGAGTATGGCATTACTGCTGAGGATCTCATTACGGCTGCAAGGCCGCATGTGAACCAGATGGTTCGAGTGGGGATATTCAATGAGGTAGACGCGAACGGCATTCCTTTATATTATCCGTTTGCTCAGGATGCGAAGGATGTTCGTACGGTGACAGCAGCGACCTACAGCGTTCCGGAGCATCAGGAGGTTGCGCTGCAAGCCGCACAGGAGAGCATTGTTTTGTTGAAGAATGATGGTGTCCTGCCGCTGGACAAAAATAAAAATGCAGCTGTATCCGGCGTGTATGCTGATGCCAGATTCAAAACCACTTATTCGGTAGGGACTACGCCTGTTCTTCCGGAATCAGGGATATCACCACTACTGGCGCTGATTAACGCCAATGGCGCCGATCATGTAACATATGATTCAGCAGGGAAGGTCATTGCTCTGACTGCAATGAGCAATAATCAGACGGTTACGGCAAGTGTATATGAAGAAGGGGCACAGCTGGTTACAACAGAGGAGCCGCTGAATACGGAGGATTCCTCGCAGTTGTTCCAAGTATTCGATTGGGGACAAGAGGGCTACAGCCTGTTGTCGCTGGGCAATAATCGCTGGGTTACATCGCCGAATAGCAATAGCGCAGCGGTAGGCAATACCGATGGCACGAGATTAAATCTAACGAACAACGATTGGGATCTAGCAGCGATGCTGGGCAACACGAGCGCTATACCTCCAAGGCTCCGCATTGAAGCTAATGCAGACCAGTCCTTATCCCTGATTGCTAACGGCTACAGAAGCGGCTTCTCCGGTGACTTTACGAACTGGTATTATTCCAATGGCCGGTTCGTTGCTACAGGTGAGGATGGCAAGCTGAAGACAGCAGCAGCTACACTTGGTCATGCAGCGGGTGCTGCTAATCGAGGCACAGATGTGAAATTCAAGGAAACAGTAGTGAAGGACGTTGGTCAGGATACCGTGGCTAGAGCAGCGACAGCTGACTATGCCGTCGTATTCGTCGGTGCTATTCCTCGTCATAGCGCGGGCGAAGGCAATGACCGCTCCAGCTTGTATATGGGTGATGCTGATTACGAGCTTGTAGACAAAGTATCTGCTGCCTTTGCCGCTCAAGGCAAAAAGACGATCGTTGTGGTCAAGAGCAGCTTCCCAGTAGGCTTGGAAGAGATTCAGAACAACCCGAATGTATCAGCGATCGTCTATCAGCCCTATGGAGGTCAATATGATTCCCACGCGCTGGCACAGGTTCTATATGGCGACTATGCGCCAACTGGCCGTCTGACTTCCACTTGGTATGCGGACATGTCTGCATTCCCGGCAATCAATAAATATGTTATTCCAGAAGGCAATAAGACGGCATCACTGGCTACTATTGATCCGCGGTTTACACTGGATATGACGAACGCCGATCCGATTGAGTCCAAGCTGATTTATATGTATACGGATGCTCCGATTACGTATCCATTTGGCTTCGGTCTCTCTTACAGCAGCTTCTCCTATAGTGATTTGACAGCGCCTGCGAGTGCAAGCGGGCAAGAGCCCTTCAACGTCTCGGTGAAGGTGAAGAATGAGGGGAATGTTGCTACATCAGAGGTTGTTCAGCTCTACATTCGGAATAATCAATCTGGCTATGGAGCAGCTGCTCCGAAGCAGCAGCTGGTCGGATTTGAGAAGATCGCATTGGCAGCCGGCGAGAGCAGAACCGTTACCCTGTCGGTGGATGCGAATGATTTCGGTATATGGGATGTTAATAAAGGCAGCTTCATTGTAGAAGATGGCTCTTATACATTGATGGTGGGCTCCTCATCCGAGGATATTCACGGTGAGAAGACCATCCGAATTGTAGGTGACGCTATCGCTGGGCTGGAGCTCAGCAGTCCATTCAATGTGTTCGATCATGCATTCACCTCACATGAGGTGATCTATCATGAGGTGTCCAAAGAGCGTACTGCACAAAATCTGAAAGCGAAAAAGGTTGTGGGCGGCTATTATGCGGTCAGATCGAAGCAGAATGGCTCCTATGCGGCAATACCGAGTGTGAATCTGACAGGTGCAACAGCTGTGAAGGCATCGGTTGCTTCTGATGCGGCAGGCGGAATTATTACGCTGCACGCGGATTCTCCAAGCAGTGCGCCTATTGCCATGATCGAGGTTCCAACCACGCAGCCTAGATCCTATACGATCGCCAATGCAGCGGTTCCTGTTACGGAGCTTGGCTATGTAGAGGTCGAAGCGGATTTAAGCAACACGAGTCTGAAGGGCAAGCATAATCTGTATGTCGTCTTCAAGGCAGCTGATCTGCGTATCGACAGCTTGGCGTTCACGGTTTCTGGAGGAGGAAGCACGCCTGGTGGAGGCAGCTCTAATCCGGGTACGCCTAGCACGGATACCCCAGCTGTAACAGTAACAGCAGCGAGCGCAGCTGATCTAGCTAAGGTGAATAACATCAAGGCTGTGGGAGTTGCAGGAGTAGGTGCTCCTGTGGGGATCACGGTCAATAAACGCAGCGGCGCTTATGCTCCAGCAACGATTACGATGAACACGGAAGCGGGCAGCAAGATTACCGCACTGGCTCTAGTAGCTGCGGATGGCACATTGACGCCAGTACCTAGTCACATTACAACAGATGCCAGCGGCAAGACGGTTATTCAAGCACTCGTGTCCTTGAGCGGCACTTACGTGGCTGTCACCTCGGAGCGGGCATTCACCGACGTAGCACCACGTGCATGGTATGCGGATGAGGTTGCCAAGGCGAACAGCCTACTCTTAATCAATGGCACGACTTCGACTAAGATGGAGCCGAATGCTCCTACTACGAAGGCACAGACGCTTATGGTTGCGCTTAATGTTCTTGGCATAGCTCCAGACAAGAAGGAAGCGGATGCCAAATGGTATGATTCCGTCGTCAGAGCAGCCAGTCAGCATGAGCTGGTAAGCTATTCGGAGCTTTCCGTTGACACGCCAATGTCCCGTGAGGGCATGGCTGCGGTGCTCGCCAACGCTCTTCGTTATGCGGGCGTAGACATGGAGCTGAGCGAAGGGGAAATAAGCGAGCTCTTGAAGGACTTCTCAGATGCGAAGAGCATCTCTGAAGAGAACCGTACAGCTATGGCGATTGCGATCAAATACGGGATTTTCCAAGGAAACCCGGCACAGCAATTGCTGCCTTCCAGCACCATAACGCGTGCGGAGCTGGCTGCTGTAGCCCTTCGAACCTATAGTGTTATCGTAGATACGATTTCTTAAGAAGAGGAAGAAGAAAATAGCCTGCACCTCGTGAGAGGGGCAGGCTATTTCTGCTGCGGACATCAGCTTTTGCGGAACTCCTCCGGCGTGAGGCCAGACATTTTCTTGAATACCCGGAAGAAATATTTGGGGTTGTCATAGCCTAACTGCTTCGCGATTTTGTACACTTTATCATCCGTACCTTTTAACAGTAATTTGGCTTGCTCGATACGCAGCTGGTTAATATAATCGGTGAAATTGTGCGACGTCTTTTCCTTGAATAGAAAGCTTAGATAGCTGGGATTGAGATAAAAGAGAGAGGATACCTTCTCCAAAGTTAAATCCTTCGTATAGTTTTTGTGAATATAGGTTTTGATATTATCGATGACATTGTCTGATGAATAGGATGAGCTTCCCTGCAAAAGATCGGACGTGCTCATCAAGACCGTCAGCATGTATTGCCGGATAGAATCCAGATCGAAGGAAATGTTCAGCACAGACTCCAGGCTTGAGGAGGGTGCTCCGTCGGCTTGCGTTTGCAAGTATACAGACAGCATTTTTTTGACCTCTTGTATGATGGTCCGACATTGCTCCTTGAGCTGCCCGAGTGAGACGGCAGGCTGGCGGATATAGAAGGCGAAGAAATCCAGAACAAGGTCTTTTACCCTCACGGTTTGTCCAGACTCGACTAGAAACAGCAGCTCATCCGTGCTTTCCCACAGCAGCACATCGGGAGCTTCGCTATGCTTATTGTACAAGTAACAGCGGCCGAAATCGGCAATCGAACGTTGATCTAGCGCAGCAATCGTCTCATGGTGAGCTTGGCGCAGCATGCTGAAATCATGGAAGACGGTACTGATACCGACGCAGCCCTTGCTGTCTTTTCTCATGCTGACGGTATCGATGAACAGCTCTGCCGCTTGTCTGGCGTGCGCTAGACATGCATCCTCCGACTCGACAGCCGAATAGGACAGCAGGATGAAGGCAAGCTGATCGCTCTGGGAATGGGGAATATAGACATAATCTTGATGCTCCCCGAGTAATTCCTGTACGATAGGATCAGGCATATACAGCGTTAGCAGAATGTGTGAGGAAGCGGTAAGCACAACCTTCAGACGAGCCGATTGGAAGGCGGGCAGCTTGTCTCTTTGGTGGATGCCGATAATGAGATGGAGCAGGGATTGAATATCAGCATGGTAGCTGATGTGCTCCGTTTCGGCAGCTTTCAAGACGACTTCCTGCTTGACGCTTCGGTCCTTCTCAATGGCCTCAATCGCTTGCTCTAGCGTACGATGAATCTCCTCGCGGCTGAACGGCTTGAGCAAATAGCTGACGACCTTGGCTGATATCGCTTCTTTCATGTAGTCGAAGTCGGAATGTCCGCTAATGACAATTATTTTTTTGTCGGGATACTGCTGATGAACGATTCTCATCAATGATTTGCCATCCATCTCGGGCATACGCATATCCGTGAATATGATATCCGGATCAAGCTCTTGGATTAAGTTGAGCGCGTCTGCACCATTGTCTGCTTCCCCAGCGAAAGCAAGCTCAAGGCTGAAGGAATGTATTTTTTTGAGCAGCCCCTGTCGAATTAAGGGCTCATCATCTACGATAATGAATGAATACATCGGGTTGTCACCTCTTCTCCCAATTGGATGGGACTGCAACTATGATGGTTGTGCCTATATGGTGCTCGCTCTCGAAGGTGACTCCGTCGTTCAGCCCGTAGTAAAGTGCAAGCCTGGAATGAACATTCTTGATGCCAATGCTTTGCCTTGAGCGTTGACCAATCGACGAGAATTCGGGTGGAAGGGACAGCAGCTGCTTCAGCTCGGCTACTTGGTCCTGAGACATGCCGATCCCGTCGTCACTAATTTCGAAGAAGACCATCTCCCCTCGCTGGTAGCCTTTGAGCGTAATAGTCCCTTTGCTGCGTTTGTTCTCAAGGCCATGATAAATGGCGTTCTCGACAAGCGGCTGAAGAAGGAGCTTGAGCATTCTGGTATGCAGGACTGGCTGCTCGATCTCTTTCTTGAAGGTGATTTTGTCGCCATATCGGATTTGCTGGATAGCCATGTAATTATCGACATGCTGAATTTCCTCCGCAGCCATAACAAGCTCGCTGTCAGTCTTAATGCTATACCTGAACATATCACCCAGAGCCTTCGTCATGACAACAATACTCTCAACCTCCTCGATCTCAGCGATACTATTAATCGATTCTAGTGTGTTGTACAGAAAGTGCGAGTTAATCTGCGCCTCAAGTGCTTTCATCTGGGCGTCCATCGTAAGAATGCGGTTCTGGTAGCTCTCGCGAATATGGGTATCGATATCTCGCATCATTTTGCTGAATTCATGGTAGAGAATGCCGATTTCATCGACTCTTTTCTTATCCGTCTCAATGGTGACGAAGCGCTGTGACTTGCTCTTGCGCATCATCTTCGTTAGCTGGATGATCGGCTTCGTGATGAGATTGGATAAGAAGAGTGATAGGAATAGAAAAATGATGGCACAGCTGGCTGACACATAAATGATTAGCTTCTGTGAAATACCGTATTGCTCATAGATTTTGGCAACGGATATATTGGCAATGACCTTCCAATTATTGCTGGGGACAGCTTGAATGATCGTTAAGCTGGCAGCATCGGTGAACTGCTGCATCGAGCCGACCATATCATGCGACTTGCGCAGCAGCTCCTCCGGCAGAGCTTCACCGATATGCTGGTTCGTGCTTGCGTACATAATTTTCCCAGCCTCGTTAGCCAAATAAATGTTCGATATGCTCGGCGCGGGATCGCGGTTCAAGCCTGCGAAGATATCCATGCTGCAATCAAGCATGAATACGCCGAGAAATTCATTGGTATTGGGATCGTACAGCGACCTTGAGAACCCGATTGATGGTTTGGCATTGATAATATATGGCTTGGTGTCTACCTCTCCAATGTACAGCTCACCCTTGCTGGCAACCGTCTGTGTATACCACTCGTCTGCAAACGGGATATAATCGACTTGCAGGTCTGTTCCATTGCCATAGCTAATATATTTGCCATCCGGAGTGAATAGATAAATGCCATTAATGTAATTATAACCCAGTAAAATATTCTCGAAGATTAGCTTCAATTTGGCGCGCGTTATAAAAATTTCATATTGATCTTCGGTATTTCTAAGCTTTCTCAGCTCATCACTAACGGTATTGTAAGCGGTTGCGGTCGAAGATTGCTGAAGCACAGTAATGGAGATGCGATCGATATTCTGCAATATTTCCTCGATGCTTTTGACTGAGTTGTTAATGGTGGTTAAGGCGACAAGGGAGGTCTGCTCATTGACGAGCTTCGTGTAGCTGCGATAGGAGCTTACGGTTACGACAATAATAGGCACAATGGAGACAAGGACAAGCACTAGAAACAATTTAGTTTTGATATTAAAAAAGAGCATACACGTATCCTCCTAGTTTGTCTAACCTAAAAATAGTGCACCAAATGAGCCAAAGCAATTATACTGTTTCTCACATTATTATAAAAGTGTGCTCAAGGCAATAGCGTTTCTTGAAATCGCAGGAGCGAGCAATCCTGCTCACAAAACGATGAAAACGGGGGAAATGCACATGAAATCTGTAAAAACAATGGGGCTTGCAATGGTAGTGCTGTGTATGGTTCTGCTTAGTGCTTGCGGCTCCAATAACGGTGCTTCTAATGCGACGACTACACCAGCAGCCAATGCAGGCACTAATGCGGAGGGCAGCACCAATACCGGAACAGATGAATTAGAGCCTATTACACTGACGATGATGATGTCCGGCAACAAAGCTTCCGAGGGCGAGGATTTCGAGCTGGAGACACTGCCGCGTCTGGTGAAGGAGAAGTTCCCGAACATTACGCTGGAAGTACAGAAGCTTCCTGATGATCAATACAATACATCGGTTCGCACGAAGCTCGCAGCTGGGCAAGGACCGGATATTTTCTGGATCTTCCCGAAAAATGCAGCAGGCGGCGTGATCGACTTCGCCAAAGCAGGCTTTGCAGCAGATTTGTCTGATCTAGCATTCTGGGACAATATCGGCACCGGAGCGAAGGAAGATATGTCTTACGAGGGTAAGCCTTACGGGGTAGCAGAGGGTCTTGATTACCTGGGCGTGTATTACAACAAAGAGATGCTGGAGCAAGTAGGCGTAACTGAATTCCCGCAGGACTGGGCTTCCTTCCTTGAGCTGTGCCAGAAGCTGAAGGATGCAGGCATCACACCAATCGTGCTCGGCGACAAAGATCCGTGGGTGATCCAATTCGGTATGTACCCCATTGCAGCCAACGTTGTTTATCCGGATGAAATGGACTTTGACGTGAAGGTTCAGAATGGTGAGAAATCGCTGAATGATCCGAAGTGGGTACAGACCATCTCCATGTACAAAGAGCTGTATGACAAAGGCTATGTTGTTAAAAATTCGCTTGGTGTAGGCAGCGCGCAGGCTTCCCAATTGTTTATTGACGGCAAAGCAGCTATGACCTTCACTGGCACATGGGACTATGCTTCCATGACCTCCCAAGGTGCGGCTGAATTTACTCGCGGCTTCGCTTCACTTCCAGGCAATGAGGCAGGCAAGCCAACCTTTGTATCTGCGGCAACGGCTGCAGGCTATGCCCTGAATGCGAAGTCGAAAAATCTGGATGCGGCTAAGCAGATTCTGAACTACCTGTTCGATGGCGAATCCGATCTGTTCCAGGCATTCGTTGCTTCCAACAGCTCAATCAGCGTGTACAAGGATGTGCCTCTGACCAATGATCTCTTCAAAGCCGTGAACGAGAATTATCAGACGAACGGCAACTCGGTATACTTCAGCAATCAGATGTGGCCTGCTGGTGTTTCGGATGTCATGCAATCCAAGTTCGCTGAGATTATTGGCGGTCAGAAAACAACACCAGAGGATGTTGCCAAAGCGATGGATGAGAAGTTCAAAGAGCTGTGGGCAAGTAAATAAAGAAAGAAGCATGAGATAAGTAGAGCAGTAGCGGGGGGGAGACAACCGTCTTCCCTACCGGTACGAGGTTAGCTGGAGAGGATGGAGCAACATGAATTCGACCGTTATGAAAAAATCAATGTACTATTTTGCAATACCAGCGCTCATTTTTTATTTGATTTTTTGGATTTTTCCGATTCTACGCTTGTTTCAATATAGCATTACGGATTACAACGGCTTCTCTCAAGCCTATAACTATATCGGATTGGACAATTACAAAGCTCTCTGGAACGGTGATACATTAGGGATTTCCGTCAAAAATACATTGATCTATACGTTAGTTACGGTCGTGCTGGGCAACATCATTGGTCTCGCGCTTGCCCTGCTCCTGAACATGAAAATTAGAGGGAAAGGGATTTACCGCTCCTTGGCTTATATTCCGACCTTATTCAGTGCCATCGTTGTCGGATTCATCTGGAGCTACGTCTATATGCCGGATTACGGCATGATCTCAACCTTCCTTGATAAATTGGGAATCAACGATGACAACATCAATTTCTTAGGCAGCTATTCCACTGCTTTGTATGCCATTATTTTTGTAGAGATATGGAAAAACATAGGAACCACGATGATTATATTTCTTGCGGGTCTGCAGACGGTACCGAATGATCTGCTCGAGGCGGGGAAGATGGATGGCTGCGGCCCATGGAGACTCCTGCAGCATGTCAAGCTGCCGCTGCTCGCAACTGCCATTACGATTAACGTAACACTTAGCCTCATTAATGGGTTGAAAGCATTCGATTTCCCATTCATTATGACCAATGGAGGTCCAGGTACCTCTACCAATACGTTAATCTATTCGATCTACAAGATGGCGTTCACAGAGCAGCTATTCGGTAAAGCATCAGCGCTTGGCGTCATTTCCTTCGCTCTAATTATCGTACTCACAGCAGCCTTCGTTATCCGCATGAACAAACGGGAGGTGTCGGCATGACCATCGGCTCTTTAACCAAAAAGACACTGATCCAGCTTGGTGTTATTATCGTTATGGCTGTCAATTTGATTCCGCTCATTATTGCATTGTCCACTTCACTGCGAGATCCGAAGAACAATGCGAATCCGCTTAATCTATTCAGCGAAATTTCCTTGGCCAGCTATCGAACCGCCTTCGAGCGTATGCACTTCACGGACGCCCTTATGAACAGCATTATTCTTACCGGCATTTCTGTTATATTCGTCGTCCTGCTTGCTGCTATGGCAGCGTATCCGATGGCAAGGCTTAGAACGAAGTGGAGCAAGTTTTTGTATCTGTTCTTCCTCTCGGGGTTAGTTGTACCTTCTCAAATGGTGCTTATTCCGATCGTACAAATGATTAATTCCCTGCATATCCCGACTTCGCAGTATACGCCTATTCTCATGTTCATTACATGCAGTCTACCGTTTTCTACGTTTCTGTACACGGGCTTTATTAGAAGCGGAGTGCCTGAAGAAGTGGAGGAGGCAGCACATATTGATGGAGCAGGTCTGTTCCGCCGCTTCTGGCTGGTCGTATTCCCACTGCTCATTCCGGTAACCGTCTCTGTCGTGATTACACAAGGCGTATGGATATGGAATGATTACTTCTTCAATATGATCTTTATTTCCAGAGCAGCTGATTCTCCATTGCCGCTTGCTATGCTGGGCTTCCTCGGTGATCAGCAGAATCCAACTCAGTGGAATGTCCTGTTCGCAGCTTGCTTCTTATGTGCGCTGCCGCTGCTTATCGCCTTCTTATTCTTGCAGAAATACTTTGTTGGGGGCATGACAGTAGGTGCTGTCAAAGGCTGATCAAGCGTACAATGACTACATTGAAACAGGAGACTATGCGATGACAACCAAACGAACGAATCAATCATTCGTGGAGCTGGCGGAGACGCTGATTCCACCTTTATATGAGGCACAAGTGTATCCTGCTCATATCATCGACGTGAAGGAAGATCCAGATGCTTTTCAGGGCTGGAGAACGGAACGCATCGGGACTATAGAAGAGTTCACTAATCGAGTGTTAAGCAAAGGCGACAGCATTACACTTGATTTCGGTGATCATCATGTAGGCTATCTCACCATGTCGATCAAGAATGTGAATAGTAATGCCGATGCGCCGCTTCGATTGAAGCTCATCTTCGGGGAGATGCCTTGCGAGATTGGGGAGGACTTCGACCACTATGAGGGCTGGCTGAGCCGCTCATGGCTGCAGGATGAGATTGTGAATATCGACGTGCTGCCGGGAACCATTACCTTGCCACGACGCTACACCTTCCGTTATTTGAAAATAGTCGTATTAGCGACTTCACAGCGCTATAGCATTTCCTTCCCGGATCTGTATTGCACAACGGTAACCTCCGGTGATGTCACCAAGGTAGAGCCGCTGCCGGCTCACCTATCGGAAGAGCTAAGAGAGATGGACCGTATTGCAATTAAGACGCTGCAGGATTGTATGCACACGGTGTTCGAGGACGGGCCGAAGCGGGATCGAAGACTATGGATCGGTGATCTTAGGCTTCAGGCGTTAGCGAATTACGAGACCTTCAATAGTAATGATCTCGTGAAGAGATGCTTGTATCTCTTCGGCGGGATGCTGCTAGAGGAGGGTCAGGTTGGCGGCTGTTTATACGAGAAGCCTGCTCCATTCGTGGATGATATCTATTTATATGATTACGCACTCTTCTTCGTTGCGACCGTCTATGACTATTATGAAGCAACCAAGGATCGCGATACGCTGGAACAGCTATGGCCGATTGCGCTGGAGCAGCTCCACATTGGCTTGCGAAGGCTGGACGAGAGGGGAATAGTCAAGGATGACGATACGTGGTATTGCTTCCTCGACTGGCATGATGAGCTGAATAAGCAGGCAGGTGCTCAGGCGGTGTTGATCTATTGCCTCAGGAGAGGCTTGGCTCTTGCTTCGACACTGGAAGATAAGGAGGCACATGCTGTCATTTTTTCGGCGATCCAGCAGGTTAGCGAGGCGGCCATTGCACATTTGTGGGATTCAGAGCAAGGCTACTTCGTAAGCGGCGCTAATGCCCAGGTATCCTGGGCCTCGCAAATCTGGATGGTGCTGGCCGAGGTGCTGGATGCCGAGCAAAGTGCAGCCTTGCTTGACCGGCTATACGAGCAGCCCCCGGCAATCTCGATGTCAACGCCATATCTGTATCACCACTTCATCGAGGCGCTGCTCTTGTGCGGGAAGAAGGAGCAGGCGCTTACGCAGATGCGGGCTTATTGGGGCGAGATGATCAAGGATGGAGCAGATACATTCTGGGAGCTGTACAATCCGGCTGATAAGAAGCTGTCTCCATACGGCAGTAATCTAATCAACAGCTACTGTCATGCATGGAGCTGCACGCCAACATATTTTATACGCAAATATTTTGTGGAATAGCCTTATATATCGCCATGAATATCGATATATAAGGTGGTGCAGCGATAACCTCGTCCTATTTGGGCGAGGTTTTTTGGTGATTCAGCTGGAAATCGTGAATATGATTCACAATGTTATTCGAAGGGAAGGGGATATCTGTGCCGAATAAGATTTGGGAAGGCTTAATGATTTTGTGAATAGAGCCTAAGTTGACGGCTGTGTCAAAATAGAGCTTTTCGAGCTTCGATATCTCGGCTTGATTCTTAGGAATTCATTAACGTTCTCAGCTAATGCAGTTACTGCAATTCTCCACATAATATAAGGAACCATACCTCCCGTATGTGGGATGATGAATTGTATATCAGGGAATCGGTCGAAGATTTTGTGAACAGCCATTGCTGTTACATTTGAGGCTCTACAAACATTGGCGATCCAGGTGAAGATAACACTCCCATGGATATCCCTTCCAATTCCATCTGCTCGAGGTGGAATGCTGGAGACCAGCCAGCTAATTGTGGAGGAAGGGAAAGATTCATTTCTTTCATTTTTTTGACGACCGGAGCTGAACCAATGTGGGTATGGGTATCAATTAATGGATAGCTGTGCGGACTAGACATGATACATTTCTCCTCTAATGAAATATTGTTGATAGCTAAGCAGTGTTTCTAGCTTCCAGCAAGCATAAGGTTCATTGGAGCCGCATAATTTGAGTAGTTAAGATTGGGCACAGGACAATGGGTAAGTGAGTAAGCTGTTCTTGAACACAAAATGGAGGGATATGAGGGTTTCTTGAGTGAAGTTCATATTATTAACTATAGCCCAGCCATTTCGTAAAGTCATTGTTGCGATCGTACAGCTATTTATGGGGGGGGTTGTACGTTACTCCTAATTCGTACTTCATCAAGTTAAGAACGCGTTAGATATCATCATCTAATTTCCTGTGTAGGAGGCTCTAATGGTCAATATGAGAATCGTCAGATCTATCGTTATCCTGCTTGTTGTTATTGTGGGGCTGGACCACCTGATTAGGAATGGGGAAGACAAGTATCCGAAGTATTTGACTCAAGAGATTGAAGCATTGAAGGGCGAGGGGCATTTTGTCGAAATCAATGGATCCTATAACCTCGGCAGCAAGCGTATTTGGATATATGGCGTAGGCTTCGATTCGGGAGATCGAACCAAGCCCATCGTGTATTATGATGCATTCGAAGATAGCGGCAACACGACTCTGTTCGGTATTGACCCGCCTATTACAGGAGGTGGGGGTACAGTGGGCAAAGAAAGCTGGCAAACGACTGGGCCAGTCGAGGACTCTCTATCGTTCCAAGTTGTATTCACACAGCCGAATAGAGAAGAACATGTCATTACGCTCAAGCTTCTGCCCGAATGAGACATAAGCAGCCGTGTCGTCAAACAAATAACGACAAGCCGATAAAAGGGAATGAACCCTATACTGGCTTGTCGTTGTTGTCTTCACTATAGAATTCTACATAGATATTCGGCTTTCTTCAGTTCGCACAATTCTTCGGCGAATGAGCCACTCAGCTAGGATCAGGTTCGGTACCCAGCAGATCCAAGCGATAACGGCAAAAGTATCATTCGTGTCGGTTAGTCCCAGGAAGATAGCTGCAAGCGTTGTATAGAGTCGAAGGGCGATTGCCGCACAGGATAACGCGTAATTGCGCAGCATCCATTGGCCATGCGCAATCGGGTTGCGATCTACAATAATGCTTTTTAATCCACGGTAGAGTGTATACAGCCACAGGAGGGCTAGCAGGCTGAAGCCGAGCTTCGCTATCCATCCTCCGTTCGCGTAGAAGGCTAGATAGAGTCCAGTGAAGCCGCCAATGACAATCATGATGGAATAGACGCCGCCAATGATGCGATGGACATATACGGCTCGCTTACGAAGCCGCTTAATGAATTGAAGGGGACCTATAGCAAGCGCTATGCCTGCCGAGATGGCGTGTGCCCATAGGATGTGATACCACAGCTCAGGTAGTGTACCTTTCTCTGTTGTGAACGGCTGTTCACGAAGGCCGTCAGGGGAGCCATACATAAGTAAAGCGTATGCTCCAATTCCTAAAGCTAAAATAAATAAAATGCCGAATGTACTCGCACGTAACACTCTTCCTCGTCTGTTCATTATCCACCTCATAACTGTCATTTTTTACTAATTTTAGATTAGCATTAACCAATGCCCTCCTCAACCGTCCAAAGGTGGGGCAGCTTCCCCGCCTCTAGTCTTGTATATGAGCACAAGCAGCCGGGCACTCCTTGCGGTGGGGTTTAGTCTGATTTCTCAATGGTCATACTGTGTGGAAGACGGCCAACACAGAGAAGGTAGCATATGCCCATGAAGAGACAATCATCGAATCATCATCGTCATAAGGCTGTAGACAATCAAATGTCAGAGTATGCAGGTATTCCTATAGATCAGATATTAGATTCCAACATAGAGCGTATCGTGCACGATATGGGTGGAAGTGATGATGTAGTCATCCGAGAAATCCGGTTCGAATCTGCGAGGCCGGCAGCTGGAGCAGTTGTATATATAGATGGCTTGTCGGATACCGCTATTATTAACAGTTATATATTTGATGTGCTGAATCGTTCGCTGAGCTCTGCCGATGTGGATTGGGGAGGGGAAGGGAGCGAAGCAGCTCAAAAGGCTCTGTCAAGAGATCTGCTAGCGGGGATAGGCTCGCTGCATACCTTGTCAGAAATGGGATCATTGTATTCAAGTTTGTTGGCGGGCCATGCTATTATTCTGCTGGATGGAATAGATTTTGCTTATTCCGCGGACATTCGCCAGTGGAAGGGGCGAGATGTTACCGAATCGACGAACCAGACCTCGGTTAGAGGGCCGCGGGAAAGCTTCACTGAAACGCTGCGAACGAATACGTCGCTTGTGAGGCGTAAAATTAAAGATCCGCGGCTATGGCTGGAGACCTACTCGGTCGGTCGAATGACTAAGACTGACATTAGGCTATTCCTGCTTGCTGGAACGGCACTTTATGGAGCTCTGACATTAGAAGTCAAGCTTCCTAATCCTTTCGCTATACTCAAGCTGGTGTACAGCGGGGCTGCTTAGCGAGTTGTGGGCAAGGGGGCAAGGAGAGGGCTTATGAACAAATGTGCCAGTGGTAAAATAACAGTTCGCCAATTCACGATCTTGATTACATTGGGGGTCATTGGTGATTCTATTCTTGTCGTACCAACCATCGTAGCGGGCTCAGCCAAGCAGGATGCATGGCTGTCCACGCTGTTTGCTTTAATGCTCGGGCTTCTTATTGGCGGAATCTTCGCAGTGCTGGCCAACAGGCTCCAAGGGAAAAGTCTGATTGAAGCATCTCAGCAAAAGCTTGGGATCATCATTGGGAGTTTCGTTGGCTTGCTTTTTTAATTAACTTTTTCAGCTGCATTCTTACGCTCTTGAGTGAGATTGGCCAGTTCATGACGACACAATTGATGCCGGAGACGCAACCCAACGCTATACTTCTAGTCTTTATGGGGGTCATTATTATTGCATACCGATATGGTCTCGAAGCATTCGCTCGTATGGGTGAGCTGCTTTTTCCGATATTTATGGCACTGCTTGCCTTTTTGGTCGTTTTCTTATTTCCTCAGGTAGAGGTCTCCAATCTACAGCCGATAGCGGCCAAAGGCTTTGGTCCGATTATAAGCGGAGCATTTCCTGCGTTTTCCTTTGGTTTTGCAGAAATGGTATGTCTATTTATGCTTACACCTTACGTTACTGGAGGCTTAACGAAACCGATTATGAAGGGGTTTGCAGTTGGAGGAGTGATCTTGTTCATGATCATGCTTCTGTGTGTGCTGGTGCTTGGGCCTAATCTGATGGCAACCAAGTATTATCCGACCTTCGTGCTGGGCCAGAAAATTATGATTGGCAACTTTCTGGAGCGGTTGGAGGCCATAATTGCATTTCTGTGGATTATCACGGTTTTTTTCAAAATACTGCTCTTATATTTCGCGCTGACCAGCGGTATTGCTCAGCTCTTCAAGCTCAAGAAAAGTCACATGCTGACGATCCCACTTGCTATGATGCTAATCGTCTTCACGATTGTCGCTTCGCCTAATATTACTGTTTATAATGAAATTCTAATCCATGTTTACCAGTGGTTCGATATGACCTTTTGTGTCGTGCTGCCTATCCTATTTCTAGGGGTATTGTTGATAAGGAAAAGATCGACCTAATTAATGACCCTAATAAGGGCTGTCTCTCTAGTCTGTGGCGACCATGAGAGACAGCCCATTTTTATTTGAACGGTTAGAGTGATTATATGCAAAAATGAATTCGTGCTAATGTCGGTTGCTCTCATGACTTGAGCAGACTTAGGAAGAGAAGCGCTTCTCGTGAATAGAAATTCACAGTCAAGCATGTCAGTTCGATGTTAAATGCTATTGTAAGATAGATCGAAATTCAACACTTTGGCTATAGAGTAGTAGATGATCATTATGCACATTGCCGAAAATACGGTACTTTCATTGACGGGGTAGAAGCCACACAACTAGAATGTGAATATAGCTAACATCTCTATCGGCCGATATGATGATGAGTGATTCAGACAAAAGGTGGGAGAACAATGTCGAATAAGAAGGAGATGGAGATCTACAGGAGCATTAAGCTGGCGATTACGACGCATAGGCTGCTGCCGAACATGCAATTAGTGGAGGATGCACTCGCCGAAGCATTTCAAGTCAGCAGGACGCCTATACGTAACGTACTGCGTCGCCTGGCGATGGAAAAGCTTGTAACGGTTATTCCTTACCGGGGAGCATTCGTTTCCTGCCCCAGTGTAGAAGAGGCAAGAGCTGTATTTGAAATGCGGCGTATTATAGAGTCATCAATGGTACGTAAGCTATGCGGAATCGTCGTGCCAGAGAACATCGCTCAGTTGGAGGCGCTTCTGGAGAAAGAGCACCTGATCAGTCATGCTGGTGATGTCGTAGGCGCGTTGGATGTGACTGTTGATTTCCATTTGAAGCTGGCTGAGCTCGCAGACAATACTTATTACTATCATTTTCTTGAGGAGTTAATCTCATTGACGGCGGTCATTATTGCTCTCTATGGAACGAACCGAAATTTCTGCAATGACCATGTAGAGCTCATCGGAGCCATCGTTCGCAAGGACGGAGATCAAGCGGCTCATATTATGAATGATCACCTCATGCAGATCGAACATTCTTTGAATTTCACGGTATCGACGAGCAATGTGATGAACTTGTCGGAAATCTTTCAATGCTAATTTTTTTTGTCCTACATTGTATCCAATCTTGGATGCCAAATAGAGATAGCTGTGAGAAAAAACAATTAGGGAGTGGAGAGTATGAGGAATTGGCCATCTGTGCTTAGTGTGGTATTAGTTACTATGTTAACTTTAGGGGCATGCTCCAATGCCAAGCCTTCGGAGGAAACTGCTGGAGAGCCGACTGCTGAAGATGGAATTACGATTACTCTCATGCATCGTTACCAAGAGTCCAATATCGGCAAAAGTCCGGAGGATACAGCTGTGCTTGATGGGGTAAAGCGATTTAAGCAGGATTATCCTGATATTGAGATTATTGAGGAGCAGATGCAAAACGACGACTATGCTATAAAAGCGCAAGCACTGGCTGCCGCGGATGACATGCCGGATGTGTTTATTGTCCCAGGATCATGGATGACGAACTTTGTCACCAATGAAATTGTACTTCCGTTGAACGAAGAGCTGGATAAACGACCGGAGTGGCGCGACGGCTACAGGCCGGGAACGCTGGATGCGGGAACGCGTGAAGGCCAAGTATACGGTATTCCGATTGCAGCCGGACCGACTCACCTTATCTACTATAACGCTGACATGTTTGCGGACATTGGCTATGAGCATTTTCCTGCAACATGGGATGAAGTGATGGACGCAGGCCAGAAGCTTGCTGATAAGGGAATTAATCTATTCTCCTATGGCGACATGTCCAAAGGCTATGCCCTATCGAGCTGGATCAGCGCATTGACAGACCGAGTGACCGGTCCAGAATGGACAGAGTCCATATTAGCAGGAACAGGAGCAGCGTTCACTGACCCTGGATTCATCGAAGCGATCTCTATTATGAGTAACCTGTCCCAAGCCGGTTTTTTGAATAAAGATATGAATTCTGTTGATGGGGATACGATGGTTACCTACTTCTTTGAAGGGAGATCGGCTGCATTCGTCAGCGGTATATGGTCAGCGATGAATATCGTCAACAACGCTCCAGAGGCTGTAACGAATGCGACGAAGGTTGCTGTATTCCCACCTGTTGAAGGGGGCAAAGGCAATCCGTCCAGTTCTTCTGGGGGGGCCGGTGTTTATTACAGCGTGAATGCGAAGGTAGAGCCTGGCGATAAGCTGGATGCTATTGCAACCTTGCTAGATTACATGACGGGTGCGGAGAGCGCGAAGCTTATGGCTGAGGTTGGCGGTTTCCCTGCGTACGATCCGGGAGATTTCGATACGACTAAGCTTCACCCAGTAGCTCTCGGGGCGTATGACGCTAGTGCAGCTGCTGATGCAACGAAAATATTCGATCTATGGTTCGATGCTTCTATTGTCGAAGTGATCAATACGGAAATTCAGAGCGTAATGTCTGGTTCTAAGACATCAGAGCAGCTGGCTAAAGAGACGCAAAAAGCGTACGAGACGTTTCTGTCCAAGCCATAACAGTGAATCCGTAAGCGAAGGGCGGGTTACAGTAAGCGGCTCGCCGTTCGCTCGATGGATTAACCATAACGATGAGGTGATAGTATGGGCAAAGCATTGCGTCCTCCTAGCTGGCTGCTTCTGATATATCTACTACCAGGGCTGGCTGTCTACTCTTTTGTTGTACTCATTCCAATACTGTCCGCATTCCGATACGGCTTCTATTCATGGACGGGCGGCCCGAAGATGAGCTTCACGGGGCTCGATAACTACTTAGAGATTATGCGTGACGAGGTATTCTGGCATTCATTCCTGAATAACATCCTGATGACTGTGTATGGATTGATTGGACAAGTTGGGCTTGCCTTTATATTCGCTATGTTCCTGATGTCGAAGCTGGTCAAGCTGAAGGGACTGCACCGTACGATGAGCTTCTTCCCGTCCACACTCGCTCCAATTATTATTGCCTTCCTCTGGACACTAATCTACAACTACAACTATGGGATGCTGAACGAGGTATTGAAGGTGTTCGGGCTAGAGCACTTGGCGCAATCCTGGCTCGATCTGACTGGCCCAATTGTCCTCCTAGTATCGATACCGCTGTCTTGGCAAAATATCGGGTTTTTCACACTGCTAATGCTGGCAGGACTGTCATCCATCAACAAAGAAGTGCTGGAAGTGGCAGAGCTGGATGGGGCTACAGGCTTTCGTAAGGCTTGGTATATCATCATCCCACTTGCCAAGCCGACCCTGATCGTCGCTTCCCTACTATGTATAGCGAATAATATGAGAGGGTTCGAGCATATCTATGCGATGACTGGCGGGGGGCCAGGCAATGCTTCGTCGGTTATGGCTCTGTACGCCTATGAAACCTCCTTTCTAAGGTTTCGATACGGCTATGGCTCAGCACTTGCGATAACGATAATGGCCCTTACGATGCTTATTATTCTACTTAGCACCATCGCACTGCAAAGGAAACGCGCTGAGAACGGAGGTGAGGAATAGTGGAGCTGGAGCTGCAACGGAGCTATACGAAGTTTTCCCGCGCTGTACAAAAGACACTGCTTAATCTAGTTATGATGCTATTTACGATTAGCTGTATTTTCCCGCTTATATGGATAGGCTACTCTTCTTTGAAAACACAGTCGGAGTTCTCAAACAGCATTCTGAAGCTTCCGGAGACGCTGCATTTCG
This sequence comes from Paenibacillus xinjiangensis, assembly GCF_059686975.1. Lineage (NCBI taxonomy): Bacteria > Bacillati > Bacillota > Bacilli > Caryophanales > Paenibacillaceae > Paenibacillus > Paenibacillus xinjiangensis. The sequence goes on from NZ_JCAALS010000014.1 coordinate 54,475, forward strand.
GTAACTACGTGGAAGCCATTAAGCTGACCAATATGCTGCAGCTCTCCTGGAACAGTGCTAGAGTGACATTGCTCTCGGTTATTCTAATTGTGTTGATTGCTTTTGTAACCGGCTATATCGTAGCTAGACTTCGGTTCAAAGGCAAAAAACTAATGGTGTTCTATTATTTGTTTGGGATGCTGGTGCCGATTCATGCCCTACTCGTGCCTATGTATCTGCTGTTCAAGCAGACAGGGCTTGCTGATCAATGGTTCACTCTTATTATTCCATATGTGGCCTTTAATTTGTCACTGCCGATTCTGCTTGTTACGAGCTATGTCATGGGCATTCCGAAGGAGATTGAGGAGGCCGCTGCTATCGATGGACTGAGCTTTAGCGGCACGATGTTCAAGATCATTATGCCAATGGCTGTCCCGGTATTGACAACCGTAGCGATATTGCAGTTTTTTGCATGCTGGAATGAATTTTCGTTCGCACTTGTGCTGCTGAAGGATGAGGCGATGAGAACGGTGCCGCTTGGCATGTCGTTTTTCAAATCACAGCACAGTACCAACTACCCTCAGCTAATGGCTGGGATGGTACTGTCGATGCTTCCAGTGACCGTCATTTATTTTGCCTTCAGCTCTCGCATTATAGCTGGAGTAATGGCAGGAGCGGTTAAAGGATAATGGAAATACAGTTAATACAGCTAATACAGTTAGCGAAGTTAGAAAAGTCCAATCACTTATGGGAGGAATTATACAATGCATAACATTGAACAATCGACTATTCGTACGCCTGACCGGTCCAAGTGGAATGAATCCTTTTACAGAAGATCAATGGAGCTGCCGGATGAGCTGCTCATTGGAGCCATTGACAGTCATGTGCATGCAGGTCCTGTATTGAACTCTAACCCTGGACACTTCGATCCCATTCAAGTAGCACAGGAAGCGGCTTCTGCAGGCATGAAGAGCATTGTGTATTATGATGTGTTCGGATGGGCCTCCGGCATGGCTTGGATCGTCAACCGTCATGTGCCTGGTATTCATACGTATGGCGGTTACCTGATGAACTCTTGTCACAATGGCATGAACCCTCGTGCGGTTAAGACGGCTCTTCATATGGAGGAAGGCTGCCGGTTCATTAGCTTCGGCTCTCACTGCACCCGTTACTCGGCTGAGCGTGAATCGACGCTTATCGATGGCAAACTCGTTCCATTCAAGGATGCATTTCCTAAGTTCGCAGAGAAGGAATTAACGGTAGCTACCTCTATTCCGGTTGAAGGACCTGTATCCGAGGAGCTGGATGAGATTCTAACGATGATTGCGGAGCATCCGGAGGTCTATTTGAACACGGGGCATGTATCTGTAGAGGAAGCGCTGCGCTTGCTCGATCTTGCTGAGGAGTATGGCATTCGTAAAGTGCTGATTGCCCATCCTGTCAGGGGTAAAATGACTATTGAGCAGCAGAAAGCAGCAGCGGCAAGAGGAGCCTTTTTGGAAGCGTGTCTGGTGGATTGGCTATACCCTGATGTGCCCCGCACCCATTATTATGTGGAGAAAGAATATATGGATATGGGAGCAGAGCTCGGACGCTACTCTAATGCGGTTGCTTGGATGAAGACGATTAAGGAAGTGGGCATTGACCGATTCGTCCTTGGTACAGACTATGGAATTCGCGCTGCTCCAACTCCTGTCCAAGGCATGCGCACGATGGTCGCGTCCATGCTGGATTATCAGTTCTCCCCAGATGACATTTATCATATGATTGCCACGAATCCAGCCAAGCTAATCGGTATTTAAAAAAAGACGAATGCAACGGACCCACTTGGGATGAGACAGCCGGGAATGGCTAATGGGAGTGGAGCGATTACGATGCTGGAAAACAGATCGAATGCGATGTTGTACGATCTCGTCATTATTAATGGTCAGGTTGTTCTCGAGGATCGTGTAGAACGGCTGGAGCTCGGCATTCGAAGCGGACGAATTGTGGAAGTAGCGGAGTCCATTGAGCGCAACGGATACTCTGTCATTGATGCGGCGGGCCTGACTATAATGCCAGGAATGATTGATGCGCATGTTCATTTCAATGAACCGGGATTAGGGCATTGGGAAGGCTACGCCACGGGTACGGATGCTTTGGCGGCAGGAGGCTGCACGACTTTTATTGATATGCCTCTGAATGGGCTTCCGCCAACCGTTACAGTAGCAGCGCTGGAGCAGAAACGAAAGGCTGCTGCAGGTGTTTCTCTAGTTGACTATGGCTTCTGGGGTGGATTAATGCCAGGGTTCATACAAGAGCTGCCTTTACTTGCAAAGGCGGGTGTTGTCGGCTTCAAAGCGTTCATGTCTTCGCCTGGAGATGAGCATAAGGATGCCTTCCGGCGCAGTGATGATCGTACGCTGCTCGAAGGGATGAAACGAATTGCTGAGCTTGACAAGGTGCTTGTTCTCCATGCCGAGGACGAACAAATAGTGAATCGGTATATGATGCAGGCACGAGCAGAAGGGCGAAGCTCAGCTGGTGATTATTCTAGCTCCCGCCCAATAGCAGCAGAGTTAGAGGCGGTGCAGAAGGCGCTGGATTATGCATCGCGCACAGGCTGTAAGCTGCATTTTGCCCATATTAGCAGCGAGGCGGCAGTGAAGGCTGTTTGGCAAGCGAGACGATTAGGCCAGGATGTGACGCTCGAGACATGTCCGCATTATTTGACGCTGACCGACGAGGATTTTGCAGCAATGGGTGCTGTGGCCAAGTGTGCACCGCCACTGCGAAGCGCGCAGGAACAAGCGAAGCTCTGGCATTGCTTGGAGCAGGGGTTGATTGATCTAGTGGCCTCTGATCATTCTCCTTGCCCAATTGAGCTTAAGGAGGTACCGGATATGTTCACAGCATGGGGTGGGATATCAGGTGCGCAGAGCTCACTTGAATTACTTGTGGACGAAGGACATCTGAAGCGGGGAATGTCACTGCCACAGATTAGCCGTCTACTGTCTGGTGCGCCTGCCAAGCGTTTCGGTCTTGAGCAGAGCAAGGGAGCTATTCGGCTGGGGGCAGATGCAGATCTTGCGCTGCTTGATCTAGGTGGTGCTTATCGGCTGACCGCCGATAAGATTCTGCATAGGCATAAGCATACGCCGTACTTAAATCGTGAGTTTGGATGCAAGGTTAGCATGACGCTGCTTAGGGGAGAGGTTGTTTATGACGAACGCAGCGGTATCCAGCTAGAACGTGCGGGGCTTGAATGCTCCTTAGGTTTGTCGAGAGAGTTATGTGGACCTTGGTATATGACGTAAGCAAGATCAACACTCGGAACGCTCTTGGAGGTTGATGCAGTGAAAGCTATTGTGAACAGGGAAGCGGAAAGAAATGATTTGGATAAAGAGTGGATGGAATTATTCGGGAAGCTGCCTCTTGCATGCAGAGAGGAATATGTTGAGACTTATCTCAGTAAATTATTGCCTGACAGCTCGAAGGTTTCGGAAACAAGGCGGAACCTGAAGGAACGGAATGAGAGAAGGCATCGAGCAGAGCTTCTGCTGACACTCGAAACCATCGTCGCTTGTGATGGGAATATGAACGAAATGGCTAGACAGCTATTCATACATCGCAATACGGCATCCTATCGGATTGATAAGCTGGAGAAGCTGCTTGGTATGCCGCTTAAGCAAGAGGATAACCTGCTTCGATTAAAGTTAGCATTCTTATTCCGAGATATGCCGGATGCACGTATGTAAGCTGACAAGTTGGAGCAGCAATACTAAGGAAAGGGCTCGACCATGATGGTCGGGCCTTTTCCTTAATTCGTGTTATGTTTGAATACGATATAGTCCATTTTGCTATTGATCAGCGTAATGAGCTGCTCCGCCATATAGCTGGCTGAATATTTGAAGTTGGTCTCTGACCAATGCATGATGACGCCTACGGTTGCTGACATCTGGTAGCTTAGCATGATTTCATAATCAATAGGCGGATCGCTCGCTTCCATCTCAATGTGCATATCCTCCCGCATCGATTCCCGCAGCCGATCGAACAGCTCAACCGTCATTCTGCCTCTTCCTACAGAGGATAATGCCTTGAACTCGTCTTTGTGGTTCTCCACATATTCGAACAGCTGGAGGGTAGACGGGTAGATCTTCGTAGCTTCAATACGATCCATCCCACTATATGGATTAAGCAATGTCTCGGCAAAGCCGCTTAGGAATTCATCGTGAATGTCCTGCAGCAGATTTTCTTTACTGAAGAAGTGTTTATAAAAGGTTCCTCGGTTATAGTCTGCTCGGCTTGCCACATCCATAATCGTAACCGAATCATAACCCTTCTCGAGTACCAGTTCAACGAATGCTGATTTCAAAGCTTGGCGGGTTCTTCTCGTTCTTCTGTCTAGTGTTTCTTCCAGTACCAATAGAATCTGCCTCCAAATAAGAATGTTGTTAGTATGATGAATGTGTGGATATATTAGCTGACCGTATTGTCTTAGCTGAGCTCTTCTAAAGGTAACAAAATAGACACAAATGTTCAACATGAATGGGAAAGAGTGACACTTGCCCACAAGGGTGTCGGTTAGCTGACATTAGCTGATTTATTGATTATTGAAGAGGCTGAGTAATGGGTGTAGCCTATTACTTAGAGAGAGGATAATCTTCTCGCCGACTATACTTGATATAGCCAATTCAACATAAAGGAAGCGAATATATAATGAGTGCAACACAAGTGAAAACAGCTGTCACCAAGCTCTTGACCTTGTCTATAATGTGAACGTACGTGGTGTATTCTTAGGTCTGCATTATGTCATTCCTGTGATGAAACGACAAAATTCCGGCGCTATTCTCAATACTTCGTCTCTGGCGGGCTTGATGGGTGCTCCTGGTATGTCTCCTTATATTATGTCCAAGCATGCTGTAATTGGTCTGACTCGCGTAACGGCTAACGAGCTTGCGCCACATGGCATCCGTGTCAATGCGGTATTGCCAGGAACGATTAACACCCAAATGATGCGTAAGATCGAGAATAACTTCGGCAGCGCAGAAGCTTTCAAAGCCGCTAACGAAGCTGCAACTCCAATGGGCCGCTATGGTGAGCCACACGAGGTCGCTGCTGTGATGAACTTCCTTCAATCTGATGAAGCATCATTCGTAACGGGTTCCTTGTATACTGTTGATGGCGGTATGATTGGACAATAATATCTAGGATAAGCGACTTTCGCTAGCAATGAGTAAAAGGGCGTTCCAACTGCAGTGGCATGATGATGCACTGTAGGAGGGACGCCCTTTTTGATCGACCATTTATCCTTTAAGGCAATTGTTTATTTCTTAGGTGCTTTGTCCAGCAGCTGCTCCATGATGAAGTCCAGCTGCTTATCAAGAGAGTAGATATCACTGTAGTAAGATAAGCCGAAGCTCAGCTCGATTAGTCGGCCTTCCTTAATAGCCGGAATGTTGTTCCAGATGGGGTTGTCTGATAAATCATCCATTCCTTCATAGGAGGAGCGGATAACAAAGTCTCCGATATAGTCAGGAAGCACCTCCATGGAGACCGAATCACCGGTAGCTTCTGTTGCTACATCAATCTTCTCCTGAATGATCGCAGGAGCTTTCAAGCCAAGATATTCATAAATAATCTGTGAGCCACGTCCGAATTGCTTGCTGGCGATAACAGCCATTTCTTTTCGTCCGCCTTCGATGATCGTTACCGTCTTGTCCATCAGGCCAGCTGCTTCCAGAGTCTGTTTGCTCTCTTCAACCTTGGTGGTGAAGTTGTCCAGCAGCGTCTGCATTTCCTGTTCCTTGCCGAATGTTTCGCCTAGCATCGCAAGTCTTTCCTCCGTTGTCATCGTTGCAAAGGGAACGATGACGGTTGGTGCAATATCCTTCAGCTTCTCATACGTTTCCTCAGAAGGAACGATGATGAGATCTGGATTAAGTGCCAGCACTTCCTCGGGATCGGGCTCGAACCAAGTACCCAGCGTCTGGATGCCCGTTAGCTCCTGTTCGAATGCAGCACCCTCAGACACATCAGAGACACCTACAGGCTTGATCCCCATGGCAATAATGTCTCCAAGCAAATAGAGTACAACAATCCGCTGTGGGTTAGCGGGGACCTCGATATCGCCTTTAATCGTAGACACGATTCTTGTCGTTGCTTCGCTTGCCTGATTCGTACTCTGCTCAGTCGTGTTGGCAGGAGCCGCTGCGGAGCCTCCGTTATTGCTGCTTGTTACCCCTGTAGAGCAGGCTCCCAGCAGAAGTGTTAGGCTTAGCAGTAAGCTTATAGCCAGACTTGTTGTCGTATTTCTTTTCATTCGTATAGACCCTCCACGTTTATATTGATAACGGTTATCATCGCCGTTATCAATATACCGTTTCAGTCTGGGTGATCCAATGGACAATCTGGTTACTCTGAATGGATGATCTTCTGATGTACGCTGCTTATGCTCTCCCTTCCGGAAGCCTGCCGGTGATACACCTTTGTATTTTTTGAAAATACGGCTGAAATAATAGGAGTCTGAATAGCCCACGGCGAGGGCAATTTCTTGTAGATCCTTATCCGTACGGAGCAGAAGCTCCGCAGCATGATGCATCCGTACCTGAATCAGATAATGAATGGGGCCGCAGCCGGTCTGCTCCTTAAACTTCATGGATAGATGGCTGGGGCTGTAATTCAGCGTCTCCGCGATCGATTCCAGCGTTATATTCTGTTGATAGTGTGCATCGATATAGCGGATAGCTTGCGCAACAAGATCAGGCTTCGGCTTGCCAATCTCCTGATTCATAAGCTGCTGCATCAGCTCATGAATGAACTGGTAGAAGAGTCCTGTAATAAGCAGCCGGTCCAGACTCTTGACATGATCCCAACGTTGTTCCATCTGAGTCAGGTATTGCAGCAATGGAAGAGGCTCCTCCGGCTGGAAGCCATACTGGAGCGAGAATGGGTGATGGCGATCGAGCAGCGAAGCTATATGGTTAATTCGAGGGAAGGGATAAGCGGTTCTATAGAACAGAATATAATAGTCGAAAGGCTCTACAGCCTCTATATCAAGGGGCATTCCTTTGCCCCCGTGCAGCATGTGGAATTGTCTTGCCTCATGTCTGACACCATCTAGCTGCAGAATGGCTGAGCCTCGAACACTATAGATGAAGCTGCTGGCGGGGAGCCTATAACCCTCAAGCAGCTCACCAGGATTCATGATGACATGACGAATATCTAATAGCTTAACTGCGGCATGATTCCATAACGTAATATGCTCTTCCAGATTCAATTGCGTTCTCATCTCCGATTCATCGCCCTGATATTGCAGATAGGGCGGAGCTGCGTAACAGCTCTACGATGTATCTATTGTAATTGATAATAATTATCAATTACAATATTAATTTAGTGAAGCAGCAGAGGCAGGAAGCCGTAATTGCTATAAGCAGGATAGACATTTACAATGTTTCTTAACAGGCACGGAAGACGGAGGTGTAGGCATGAACGATATAGAAAGGGACAAGGTCTATAAGGACTATGGCTCACTTGATGGCATGTGGTTCAGGCTTCGGGAGGTGGAGCAGCTTAGAAGTCAATTGAAAAAATGGCAGCTGAGGCTTCAATTTCTTGAATCCCATATGCTTCTTGTAGCGGCGAGCGGCCAAGGCTGGCTGACTATTGATGGGCAATTCATTGAGCTGAGACAAGGCAAGGTGTACATATGTAAGCCTGGTCAGCTTGTAGAGGCTGAGGTGCATTCCTATGATGAGCGTGGATTATATCATTTACGGTTCGATGTTTGCTTTGATTCCGGTGTGGCAGTGCATCCTATAAAGATTGTGAAGCGGGACAGCCAGTTCCCCGTCAGAGGGGAGGTCATTACTGCTTCGCCGGTTGCAGTCAATGAGAGGTGTGAAATGATACATGGCTGCCTGCAAGATACATCCCCATTGGAACGCTTCCGAGGTCAAATTCTGTTTCAAGAATTGCTGTATACCATCTTGCAGGATGCGCTCTATGTGGAGGGCAACGATGTGGAGAAAGGGCTTGAATCGGTCAAAGCCTATATCGAGCAGCATTATCGGGAAGAGCTCACAATCGAGCATTTGGCGGGAGTAGCAGGAATTAGCTCTCGTCATTTCATGCGATTATTCAAAAAAAGATATGGCAGTAGTGCAATAGATTATTTGACAGCCTTTCGGATTGGACAAGCACAGCAGTTAATGAGGATGGGCGAGCATTATCGGCTAAAGGATATTGCAAGGCATGTAGGCTATCATGACGATATTTATTTCAGACGGAAATTCAAACAGATATCAGGCATTCCTCCAGCGGCTTTCATGAGGAACAGCAGGCAGAAAATTGCCGCCTATCATTCCTTCAATATCGGTCAGCTTCTTGCCCTTCATGTTAGACCTAGTGCGGCACCTGGCGATCACCCATGGACGGATTATTATCAACGCAAGTATCGGACGGAATCTGTGCTGCCGCTCAGCTCTGTCGATGAGATTAAGAGAGAGGAGCTTAGGCTTGCTCAGCCCGAGTATATTATTGGCATTGACGTATTGGTGCCTGCTGAGGAACAGGCTTTGCTTCGCGAGATCGCTCCCGTTTTTTTTGTGCCTTGGATAGAGCAAGATTGGCGTGGACATCTGCGCTCAATCGCACAGTTTCTTGGCAGGGAGGCCATAGCTGAAGTCTGGCTGGATAATTATGAGCGTAAAGTGCGTTTTGCAAGAGAACAAGTGAGAGAGGTTGTTAAGGAAGATTGTCTGCTTATCCTGAGAATAACCGGAGAGAGCTGCCATGTACTTGGGAACAGGAGTCTGGGAACGGTGTTCTATGATGATCTGTACATAGCTTCTGCCAGCGGGTTCGATCGCTTGAAACAGGACGAGGAGGTGACACATTCACAGCTGGCAGATTTCGATGCGGATCGACTGCTCGTTATTGTGGATGAAGACTCTGTCTCGCAATCAGCATGGCAGGCACTCATACACTCCGAACTATGGGGTGATCTGAAGGCAGTCCAGAATGGACGTGTGGACTTCCTTCCTCCATACCCTTGGGTAGAATATACGGCATTTACCCATGAGCTATTGCTGGGTGAAGTATTAAAGCTATGGCAGAATCGTACATAGAATAATGTCGGTATCGTCAATATTCCGTAAACACAAAATCATTTATACTCCTGTTAGACGATAATGATTATCAATTTTAATTATAAGCAGGGGGATATCAGAGAATGAAGCGGTACGGGTATTGGAAAATGGGACTAGTTGCCCTATTAGCAGTAATCATGCTGTCGGCTTGTGGAGCTATGAATAATGAGCCAGACCAGACGAATACAGAGGCTTCCGATCAGGAGCGTTTTGTAAAGACCTCGAAAGGAGACATCAGCATACCGGTTAAACCTGAGAGAATCATCGGTTTGTCCGTTGTATATCCTGAATTTTTATATGCGCTTGGAGTAATACCGATAGCTGTACAGAACTATCATGAGGAGTTCCCGTCATATTTGCAGGAGCCCTTCAAGGATTCAGTGAAGATGGGTATTGCAGAGACGCCTAATTTCGAAGCGATTCTAGCTGCTGATCCAGACTTGATTATTGCACCTGAATGGTGGTCTGAGAAGGACTATGATCAGCTCACCAAAATCGCACCGACCGTACTATTGCCGCAGCGAGATGATTGGCGAGATGAACTGATTGATATTAGCGAGGTTCTTGATAAAAAAGAAATAGCTGAGAAGGTGATTCAGGATTTGAAGGACAAAGTGGCTGCAGCGAAGGTCAAGCTTGATATCCTTGTCGGTGAAGAGAAGGTCATGTATATGATGATTATGGCGAAGGAGCTTGTTATTTATGGGGAGAATATTGACCGTGGTAGCTTCATTCATAAAGAGCTGGGCTTAAATTCGATCACAGAAATTCCAGTGAGTGAGAACAGCGTCTCAATCTCATTGGAGAAATTGCCGGAGTATAATCCGGATCATATTATTCTGCAGCTTGATGACGAGGGTAGTGAAGAGGTACAGAATAGGTATAAGGCTTTAATGGAAAGCTCTCTATGGAAGAACATGACTGCAGTGAAGAACAAGCAAGTATACATGATGGGCGGCAAGGAATGGTTCAGCTTGGGCATGTCTCCATTAGCAGATAGCTTCGCTATTGATCAGGTTGTAGAAGCTTTTGAGAATAGGTAATAGAGGATAGGAGCTGGGCACAGTGGACCTGACACATCTGGAAGAGAAGTTTTTTCTCACTGTGCATGAACCAGAAGCTCCCGTGCTTATAATGCCTGGAGTCGATCTGCTCCATGCCGACAAGCTGCTGAACCTATTAGATGTATACAGTTCACTAATAAAGACAGATGAACGCTCGACGACGGCAGCTTTTCTATGCAGCTGGTATGCGGGAGTATGCGTTGCTATGCACAGTATGCTGGTGTATGAGGATGCTGAAGTCATGCTGGATTTATCGCTGTCCAATCTATCCGTTCAGTTATACAGAGTGAACCAATACCCATTATTTTCATTCAAAATGAATAAGATAAGCTATATTTCTTTGCCAAGTAAAAAACTTGATCGCGATGTGTGGTGCAAGAATGAGCTCTCTATCTTCTATCGGGTACAAGTAACGCCTGTGGTCGAGCTGCTGACCCGACTGACTGGCATAAGGGCGATTGATTTATGGGGACAAATCGTTAATGCGCTGCATGATTACGTGCAAGAAGAGATGCTGGGAGCAAGGGATAAGGACAGTAAGGAGAGTATTGGTAATCAATTCAGGGCACTCTCTCTTAGTGTTGATAGCAGCGCCTTCAGACTTCGCAGCAATCCGCTGATCGTTCCACTTCGATTCATTGAAAGCCAGAGCGATCCTGATCAGCAGGTGCTTGTCAAAGCGGCGTGCTGCTTAGCCTACCGTCTGAATACGGAGTTCGGCTACTGTTATACTTGCCCACGACTGAAAGAGACGAATCGAGCATTGCTAAGAGTGAGATAATTCCAACAAATGAGCACCTATATTGCGGACATTGGCTGTGCCCTAGAGCTCAGCGAATGAAAGCGACAGGGTGCTTTTTGGCATGCTAATTGTCCTGCTTATACTGACTAAGCTCACTCTGCTCAGCAGGAGAAAGGGAACGGAGTCTTTTGTCCAGCAGCTGGGCAGCGAAATGATATAGCTCCATATCAAGCTTGTTTTTGTTCATGATGAGCTCCAAAGTTTCGGAAGAAACCTGAGTTGCAAGTGGGCGGTAGGGGGTGGCGTTCAGTCTAGGGCAGCTAGCAAGCTCCCAATTCCTATCCTTCATGAACAGAAATTGTGATTCTACATACCTCTCGGTAATGCCGACAAAAGAAAAATGCCGAGCTAAGTTCGCTTTGGCTTTCTTAAGATTAGGGGTGGTGCTGCCGAGCTCCCCGCTAATGAGACGAGTCTGGAGGTTGATATATTCTTGATCGAAGCGGGAATCATGGATGAAGTCGCCAAGTGTTAAGCTCATATTGCAAAATTTGGATCGATGATTTCGATATTTGAAATAGAAGAAGGAAATAATCTGCTCGATAGGATCACGAAGCATCGTAATATAATGGCATGGGCGATCCGTCAAGGTATGAATACCGAATGGGAAATGACCGCAGAGGGCGTCTGCATCTCTTAAGCAATGTCTGATCTTCTCATCGTGGCTCGCAACCTCGAAGTAATAAACAAATCTCGGGCAATGATGGATAATGCTCTGTGTGAAGGAGGTTCCTCCTGTTTTAGGGATATGCACATATAGCAGTAGGGGGCTTGAAGCAGAATCAAGGCTCATAAATATCCGCCGTCCCACAAATAATCCATAATGATTTTGACCGATTCCTGTATCGTTTTTTTATCGCTCTCAATGGTGATTTCAGGATGCTCCGGCTTCTCATAGGGTGCTGATATTCCCGTGAAATACTGAATCTCTCCAGTACGAGCTTTCTTGTATAGCCCCTTCGGGTCTCTGCGTTCGCACTCCTCAGTCGAGCATCGCACATAAACCTCAATATACTCATTGGCTTCAAACAGAGCACGCAGTCGTCGGCGATCGGCAAGGTAAGGTGATATGGCAGCTGCCAATACGATAATGCCCGCATCGACGAACAGTCTTGCTGTCTCTCCCATCCTGCGAATATTTTCCGAGCGGTCACGCGGACTGAAGCCGAGTCCTAAGTTCAAACCTTGACGAAGATTATCACCATCTAGAACATAGCTGCGGATGTGGCGTTGATGCAGCTCGAGCTCGACTTCTGCTGCAAGGGTGGACTTGCCTGAGCCAGATAGACCCGTGAGCCAAATCACGCAGCTTTTATGACCATTTAACTGCTGTCTATCCTCTTTCTTCAGCTTGGATGAATGCCACATGATATTGGATTCCTCGGGAATCATCCCATCACCTCACTTCTAGTGGCCCTTGAATGGCCCTCTATTTATTACTATATGTAACAGCATCACGTGAGTTAATAGATTATTAAAAATAGGTGCCTCGTAGTCAAGCATGAACCTACACACCATTCTATTAATTTCCATACACTATTAGCAATTCACAAAAAGGAGATGATAGAATGTCACAAAAAGAAGGCTCCAAAAGCTCGGGCAGTCGAGACTATGGAAGCAAAGGCTCTAAAAGTCGCAGCTATGGAAGTAAATATTCAGGTGACAAAAGCTCAGGCAGTAAATACGACAAGGACAAAAGCTCGGGCAACAAATGCGACAAAGACAAAAGCTCAGGCAACAAATGCTGCAAGGACAAGAGCTCGGGTAACAAATGCTGTGAGGACAAAAGCTCAGGCTACAAGTGCTACAAGGACAAAAGCTCAGGCAACAAGTGCGACAAAAACAAGAGCTCAGGCCACAAGTACGACAAGAACAAAAGCTCAGGTCACAAGTACGACAAGGACAAAAGCTCAGGCAACAAAAGCGGGAGCAGCCATGTGCTAGCCATACTGTCACGAATTGGAGTAGGGACTCCTAATATCCGAATTCACTATAATGGTTTCTCTCCAGTTGGCGTGTTTTTAGGAATAACGGATGGTAGTGTCGTTCTGAATGTGAAGGGTGTTGTTACCTATATTAAAGTTTCCGTTATTGCTGCTGTAGAAGTCGGTGTTGTTGTCAAACGAAAAGTAAAATTTAGATGCAGAAAAGGTTGTTAAGCTTCTCAGACTAAGGAGAATGACGGTACAGTTGCTGTACCGTCATTATTTCTATACTAGAAAACCATTGACAACGCTTTAACGGCAGTATTAATATGGAAATTAAGCAAACGCTTACATCACGAGTTTTTTTATGCAGATAGAGCTTGGAGTCTTTTTTTTTACTCAATGCGCAAACGTTTGCGCAAACGGTTGAACAGGGCAGTAGAGTTTGCAGGAGGTGTTGTATCGGTAACAGAGGAGCAGCTTATAGCAGCTCTTGGTGCATGAGAAGTACAAGCTCTTACGAATGATTTGAGGAGGTTTGTGGGGAATGGGTATAACGATGAAACGCAAGAGGATGCTGTCTATTACACTAATTGCAGCTATGATCTTGTCCTTAATTGGCATGAATCCTTATCAAGCTTATGCTGCTGATGAAGCGCCGGTTACGGCTTTTCTGGTTGGGGATCTGCAGAGTGAGCTGGGAGCAGACCGTGATTGGAATGAAGCAGCGATTGAGACCCAGATGACTGATCTGGGCAACGGCTATTATAGCTTAACGGGTGATCTGCCAGCAGGCACTTATCAATACAAGGTAGCGCTGAATGGCAGCGAGGCTGAGAGCTACGGATCTGGCAGTTACACGAATCCAGACGGGGAATCGGAAGGCGGCAATATTAAATTGACGCTAACGGAAGCTGCCACCGTTACTTTTTACTATAATGACAACTCGAACAAAATCGCAGATTCGACCTATTATACGCCGATAGCTGCTGATAAGCTTCCTCGCGTTGTAGGCAACATACAGACATCCATTGGCGATGATGAGAATTGGAATCCGGCACTTGCTCAGTCGCTGCTGGAGGACAATGACTATGACAATACGTATTCGATTACCACAGATGTCCCTCAAGGCAGCTATGAATACAAACTTGCTCTAGGGAATGACTGGAGTACAGCATATCCTGCAGATAATCTACTACTGGAGCTCGCACATGATCTGCCTGTGACCTTCACATACGATGCTGACAGCCATGCTGTATCGGCAACGTATACAGAGCCAGAAGTGCCAGAAGAAGTGGTAGATCCTATTCCGGCTAACCATCTGCGCGTTCACTACAGCAGAACGGATGGGGAATTCGTCAACCAAGCCTTGTGGCTATGGGGTGATGTTGCTGCTCCATCGACTACTTGGCCTACTGCTGCAACCGCTTTCCCAGAAGGGAAGGTGGATGATTATGGCGTTTACGTGGATATACCGCTAGCAGCTAATGCCAAGCTTGTTCAATTTCTTGTCGTTAATCAAATAAGCGGTAATAAGGACGGTGGAGATAAAGCGATCACGCTAAACCTTCCTGGCCTGAATGAAGTTTGGATTAAGCAAGGCTCTGATAAGGTATATAACTATATACCGGCAGATCTTCCCGCCAATACGATAAGGATTTATTATGACCGGGCAGACAACAACGAAAAGGCCTTTGGTGTATGGTCATGGGATGACGTTGCGGTTCCATCAGATACTATCAATTACCCTGAAGCTGCTGCTGCCTTCACTGGAAAAAATCGCTACGGCGGCTATGTGGATCTGCCACTCAAAGAAAATGCGAAGCAGATCAGCTTCCTGCTCGTGAATCGTTCGACAGAAGCGAAAGACGGTGACAACCGTACCTTCACTTTGCTTGATAGCTATGACCAACTGTGGATTAAAGAAGGAGATAACAGACTATATATCTCGCCATATTGGGAGCTTCCTGTCAATCTATCATCTGCGGATGTCATTAACGAGAGTAAGCTTAGTCTTACATTCACGACTACTGAAGGACTCACAGCGAGTGCTCTGAAGGATGAACTTGTTATTCTAGACAAGAATGGCAAGCCTGTTGCCGTTAGCACAGTCGTTCTGAAGGCAGACAAGAAAACGGCTGAGGTATATGTGAATATTCAGTTGGACGATGCTCCACTGAGTGTAACCTATCAGACGAATACAGTCTCTGCCGCTGCAGGCTGGAGAATGCTTGATGAGTTGTATACTTACGAAGGGGATGACCTTGGTGCAACCTATAGCTCTGGCAGTGTGTCCTTGAAGCTATGGGCTCCTAAGGCAAGCTCAGTCACAGCCAATGTCTATGATAAGAATGACTCGACCGAGCTAGTGGGCAGCGTAGATCTGACGCTGGGCGAGAAAGGTGTATGGTCAGCCGCCATTGCACCAGCTGATCTAGACAACGAGGGCATAACGGATTTGAAGGGCTATTATTATCAGTACGAAGTAACGAATGACGGTGTGACCAAGAGCGTATTGGACCCCTATGCCAAATCGATGGCAGAATTCAGAACCAATACGAAGGGCGAAGCTGGACCAGATGGTGATCTTGTCGGCAAGGCGGCCATTGTTGATCTAAGCGGAACTGATCCTGTAGCTGATTATGATTTTGCTGATATTGATGGTTTTGAGAAAAGAGAAGATGCAATCATCTACGAGGTTCATACCCGGGACTTTACATCTGATCCTACTATCGCAGATGATCTGAATGCACGGTTCGGTACCTTCACAGCATTCAAGGACAAGCTGGGATATCTTAAATCACTAGGTGTTACCCATATTCAGCTGCTTCCTATTATGGCGTGGTATTATGGCGACGAAGCGAATATGGACGAAAGAGAACTTAACTATTCAACGAAAGACAATGAATACAACTGGGGCTACGATCCGCATAACTATTTCTCACCGGATGGTGCTTATTCGGCCGATGCCAAGGACCCCGAGCTGAGGATTAAAGAATTCAAGGATCTTGTTCATGCGATCCATGAAGCCGGTATGGGAGTCGTGCTTGATGTCGTATATACCCATATGGCCAAAGCAAGCCTTCTTGAGGATATCGTTCCGAACTATTATGCCTTCAAAGATGAGAAAGGCAACAATGTAGGCGAGTTCGGCAACAATCTGGCTACTTCGCACACAATGGCTGAGAAGCTAATGCTTGATTCTGTAGCTTATTGGTTCAATGAATACAAAATCGACGGTATGCGCTTTGATATGATGGGTGACGCCACCTATGGCTCCATCCAGAATGCTTATGATACAGCTGCTGCTATCAATCCCGATGCGCTATTCATCGGCGAAGGCTGGGATTCATTCGAAGGACACAAATCCGAGCCTGAACTAGCGGGCATGGGTGCAGAGATGAAATGGATGGATAAAACGGACAACGTCGGTGTATTCTCCGATGAGATACGCAATGAGCTGAAGTCTGGTTACGGCGCGGAAGGGGAGCCACGGTTCATCACGGGCGGCAAGAGAAGCATTACGACGATTCTGAACAATATCAAGGCACAGCCGAGCAATGTGCCGGCTGATGATCCAGGTGATATCGTTCCTTATATTGAAGCTCATGACAATCTAACCTTGTACGATATTATTGCGCAGTCCATTAAGAAAGATCCGGCTGTACCAGCCAATGATCTGGAGATTCATCAGCGTGTAAGACTGGGTAATTTGATCGTTCTGACTTCACAAGGAACTGCCTTCCTGCATGCGGGACAAGAATATGGGAGGACCAAGCAGTGGTTAGGAGAGGGAACACCAGAGCACAAATACCATGACCTAACCGATGAGAATGGCGTTTCGTTTGGTTATTTCGTTCACGACTCCTATGATTCTACGGACATCATTAATAGGTTCGATTGGCAAAAGGCTGATAATGCCGACAGCTATCCTATTAATCATGTGACGAAGGAATATACAGCAGGTCTTATCGAGCTTAGGAAGAGCACAGACGCATTCCGTCTGGGAGACAAGGATCTTGTTGACTCCAACGTGACACTTGTTCCATCAACGGATATTGCGACGGAAGATTTAGTTATTGGTTACAAAAATAAAGCAACAGACGGCACAGGCCATTATTATGTTTTCATTAATGCAGACAATACGGCAAGAACGTTGACCTTGTCTGAGGATCTTACGACAGGTACGGTGCTTGTTGATAGTGATGAAGCGGGCATTCAGGCTGTCGCTGAGCCATCTGGCTTTGTTTTGACAGCGAACGCAATTGAGCTTGCTCCTCTAACTGCAGTCATTATTAAGGTTGATGCAGACGCTCCGATATTCGCAGGACTTGAACTGGATAGCAATAGTTATCCGCTGAAGACTGGCGATACTCATCAGACGGTCACATACGCCAAATATAGTGATGGCAGCAAGAAGAGAGTAACAAGTGGCGTTGTATACACATCCAGCAATACAGCAGTGGCTACGGTAACAGCGAACGGCCTTGTCAAAGGAACCGGTGACGGCCAAGCAACGATTACCGCAACGTATGAGGGTGCATCTGTAAGCGCAGTTGTATCTGTATTATTGAAGAGCTATGTTCAGATCAATTACAGCAGACCGGATAAAGATTATACGGACTGGAATCTGTGGGTCTGGGGTACCGGAGCTAAGGTTGATCGAATAGATTTCGATAAAGTCGAGAAGGGTGTAGCGACGGTTCTACTGGAGATATCCCCTTACGCAACAGATATTGGCTTCCTTATGCGTAAAGGAAATTGGGTTGAGCAGGACATTAAGGATGATCGAGTCATTAACATCAAGCCTGGCACAGCCTTTACGAAGGTGAATATTACGAGTCAGGTCAAAGAGCTGGATATTCTGCCTACACTCAACGGACCGATACTGAATGACGGCAACATCACATTCGAGTACAGGGATTCCGGCTTGTTCCAGCAAGGTCAATCCGCTGACTTGACGAATGTTAAGGTGAAGGTTGATGGTGCAGAGCACGTAATGACCTACAATGCGGCGAAGGAATTGTACACGTACACACTTGAAGGTGTGGAGATCGGTACGTATGAATATTCATTCCTTGCCACCAAGAAGGGCAAAGGGGAGGTAGAGGTTACTGATCCGGCCAATACGGTAGATGGCAAGTCTCTCGTTACGTATCGCAAGCCTGCCGTTACGATGTCCTCCTCGGTCAATCCTATGGCGATCTCGTACAATGAGAGCGCGGTGCTGACAATCGTGCCAACCGCTTCAGAGGAGACAGCTTATCGGGAAGGGTATCTGGACCTAACAGCTGTTGGAGGACCTGCTAATGTCGCATTCGATACGAAGCTGATGGCGCAATCCATCACAGTGAAGGATACGATTACTGCGGGCAACAAGAATATACCGATTACGCTTATAGATCAGTATGGCAATAAACACAAGCACGTAGGCAAGCTGATCGTGAAGGCAAGAACGTCTACAGGTACTCTGGACTTTGATTGGGATGAGGCTCGGATCTATTTCGCACTAACCGATCGATTCGCGGACGGTGACGTGGCGAATAATGAGAATGTGGACAAAGATCAGATCGATGCTTACCATGGCGGAGATTTCAGAGGCATGATCGACAAGCTGGATTATTTGCAGGAGCTTGGCATTAATACACTCTGGATCACACCAATTGTTGATAACATCGACTTCAACAAGCGTACAGAGGAGAGCCCGCAGTATGGCTACCATGGCTATTGGGCGAAGGACTTTACAGCACTCGATGAGCATCTGGGTGATATGGATACGTTCAAGGAGCTGATCGATAAGGCACATGACAGGGGCATTAAAATTATGGTTGATGTCGTGCTCAATCACACAGGGTATGGTCTGAAGCCAGATGATAATGAACCGAGCATTACAGCAGAGGATAAAGCGCGTTTTGAAGACATGCTCAGAACGAATGGTGTAGCAGCTTCTGTGAATCCAATCGAAGGCGAGCTGGATGGGCTTCCTGACTTCAAGACAGAGGACCCATCTATACGAGAAACGGTCATTGGCTGGCAAACAGACTGGCTGGAGAATGCAAGAACAGAGCGCGGAGATACGATTGATTACTTCCGTGTAGATACAGTGAAGCATGTGGAGGAGACGACTTGGAAGGCATTCAGGAACAAGCTGACCTCGATTGATCCGTCCTTCAAGCTGATGGGTGAATTCTTCGGAGCGACGATTGACGGCAACGGAGGCAAGCTGAGCAGCGGCCAGATGGACAGTCTTCTTGATTTCAGCTTCAATAATGAAGCAAGTAACTTCGCGAACGGCTCTATCGATTCTGTTGATGCTTACTTAGCGAACAGAGAATTGAAGATGGACAACACAAGAACGATGGCACAATTCCTTAGCAGCCATGATGAGGACGGGTTCCTGAATCCACTCGTGAAGGGAGATAAAGGAAAGCTTCAGGTTGCAGCAGCTCTGCAAATTACGGCTAAGGGGCAGCCAGTCATTTATTATGGGGAAGAGCTGGGACGCTCTGGCTCTAACGATAAGAGCCAGAATCGCACCGATATGCCATGGGATAAGCTCGATGAAGAGCAAGTGCTTCATGATCATTACACGAAGCTGCTTAACATCAGAGCTAAATTCTCCAAGGTCTATTCCAAAGGGGCACGCACGAAGCTTGCAGGCTCTGATGCATTAGGTTATCTGGCATTTAACAAAACATATGCTGGGGTTGATGTTGTTACCGTTATTAATACCTCAGTTGACAGCCAATCTGTAACGCTTAAGGTTCCATTCTTGGTCGGAACAGAGGTAACGGATGAATATAGCGGAGCAACGTATAAGGTATCTGCAACTGGTGATGTTACCATTGATGTACCAGGCAGGAACGAAGGTGGAACGGTCATTCTAAGCGGCAACTCCTCTCCTGTTTCGGTTCCGGGCACATCAGGAGGGACGGTGACACCAACAGAGTCGGATGTTCTGTTCATTGAGGAAGGCAGCCTGAAGAACGGCAAGGATGGCAAAGTATCGATTCAACTGACTGAAGGCAAACGAGCAGCGTCCCTGCCGCTTGCATCATTGGACGCACTTGCAGGCAATGATCTGGAGCTGAAGGCAAGTGGAG
Source organism: Paenibacillus xinjiangensis (assembly GCF_059686975.1). NCBI lineage: Bacteria > Bacillati > Bacillota > Bacilli > Caryophanales > Paenibacillaceae > Paenibacillus > Paenibacillus xinjiangensis. The sequence goes on from NZ_JCAALS010000014.1 coordinate 74,476, forward strand.
TGACTGTTACATTGCCTAATGAATTACTAGCCTCCATTCAGAAGCTAGTGGCAGCTGATGAGTTAGATGGGGCACAGCTTGTACTTGATGTTAAGCAGCTGAAAGCAGCTGAAGCTGCAGGTCTGATTGGAAAGCTAGGCTTGAATCAGACCGGTGTGAAGCTTGGATCTGGCATCTATGACTTCACCTTGACTATTAAGCTTAAGAATGGGAATGTCATTCCAGTTACGGAATTCGCTGATCCGATTACGCTATCCTTCCAATTGAGTGGAGAGGTTAATCAGGATTTGATCGGCGTCTACTATCTGGGTGAAGATGGACAAATTATGTTCCTAGGCGGCACGGTGGAAGCCGGTGTAATAACTACGGATGTCTACCATTTCAGCATCTATGCGGTTCTGGAATATGACAAAACCTTCACGGATGTGCCTGCAAGTCACTGGGCGTTCAATGCAATTAGATCATTGGCTTCCAAGCATATTGTGACGGGTATTACGGATACGAAATTTGCTCCAGAAGCGAATGTAACCCGTGCAGAATTCGCAGCCTTGCTCGTACGTGCACTTGGCGTTCAAGCAGAAGGCACTTCAAGCTTCGCGGATGTGGAGGCGGACAAATGGTATTCGGCATACGTAGCAACAGCTGCTGAGCTGGGCATTGTCAAAGGACGCAGTGATACAGCATTTGCGCCTAACGCTACCATCAGTCGTGAGGAAATGGCTGTCATGATCGTTAGGGCGTATGAGTTCGACCAAGGGCAGGCGGTTGCTGGATCAACTTCAGTGACGGCATTCTCTGATCAGAACGAGATTAGCTCATGGGCGATTGACTACGTGGCAGTTGCTGCAGATCTTGGACTCGTTCAAGGTCGGGCGAATCAACTATTTGCACCACAGGGAACGATGACACGCGCCGAGAGCGCACAAGTGATATTCAATCTGCTAGGCAATTAAATACCAGTATGTATAAGAGGGATCCCCTTCCTAGAAGGGGATCTTCTTTTTTTGTGGCTCGCAAGCTCAACTATCTGAACAAAAGTTGATTTTAATATTATCATATGTTCATTTTAGTGTAAGCAATGTAATAAGAATTATCTCACCCAGCCGAAGTAATGCGCGAATAGGGTGCGGAAAGGCCCGAATAAGCTCAAAAACGACCAAAGAAGCCCCAACCTCCCCCTCAAACGGAGCAATAAGCCGCGAATCGACCTTAGCTCATCCCGACCAATGGATTCAGAAGTCATAATATAATCATATGTAAATGGACTTGTTTACACATGTTCATTCTCGTGATATTATAGGCATTAATTTAAGCAATGCTAGAGGGAAAGGTGACTGGATAATGTTGAACATAGCAGGAATGATTGATCATACACTTTTGCGCGCGGACGCCATACATGGTGATATTACACAGTTAACAGAAGAAGCAAATAAATATAGCTTTGCTTCCGTTTGCGTCAATCCAGCTTGGGTTGCGCATGCTGCGGAGCAATTGGTCAATAGCACAGTTAAGGTTTGTACAGTAATTGGGTTCCCGCTAGGCGCGGCGTCTCCTGAGACAAAAGGCTTCGAAGCAGGGAACGCTATTGCTAATGGCGCGACAGAGGTAGATATGGTCATTAACATCGGTGCGCTGAAGGATGGCGATGATGCCCATGTAGAGAAAGATATCCGAGCTGTAGTGCAAGCGGCAGCTGGTAAGGCCATCGTTAAGGTCATTATCGAGACTTCCCTGCTGACAGATGAAGAGAAGGTTCGTGCATGCCAATTGTCGGTCAAGGCTGGAGCTGATTTTGTGAAAACCTCTACGGGTTTCTCAACTGGCGGGGCAACCGCTGCTGATGTAGCGCTTATGCGGAGTGTAGTCGGAGATAAGCTAGGCGTTAAGGCTTCCGGAGGAATTCGCAGCCTAGAGGATATGGAGAAAATGATAGCAGCTGGAGCATCAAGAATTGGTGCCAGCTCAGGTGTGAAGATTATGGAAGGCCAGCAATCGACCTCCTCGTATTAGTAATAGAAGTCAGCCACTATACCGCTCCTTTTCTTGTAGGAGTGGTAGGGTGGCTGTTTTTTATGGACAGATGCTGAAGCTTTACAGTATTTTACTAATTATAGTAAAGTGAAAGAGCAGACGATTCATGCTATCGCTGTGTAGGGAGGTAGACGATGAAGAGCTATAAAAAGACAGCAAATGACACGCTCCATGCAGAGTCTATATGAAGGACAGGCAGTGGTCTGAATGGAGCTTAGAAGGAGCTGCCCGTCGTTGGCCTTGTGCTAACGCGATAGGAATATGGTTCGGCTTATAGGCTCTGCATCCTTATAACGCTAAAATTCGTTTAAGGAGCGGAGATAGGATGAAATATACCAAAGCCTCGGCGATCTTCCCGGAAGAGCTGCTGAAGGAAATTCAGAAATATGTACATGGAGAAATGATCTATATCCCTAACCCTGAGGGGCTGCGCAAGAAGTGGGGAGAGCATTCAGGAAGCAGGCAATCTATCCGTGACAGGAATGAGAGCATTCGTTCACAGTATGCATCAGGCATGACGGTTGATGAGCTCGCCTCTGACTATTACTTATCTCGAGACAGCATTAGGAAAATTGTCTATAACAGGAATGAAGAAACACGCGGGAGCTGATCCCGCGTGTTTCTTTGTAGGAGAGTATTTATAAGAACTGTTTTATCTATTTCACAATAACCCTGAGCGTTGTATGGTTAGTACAAGAATGACTGACATGAGGGGGCTGCTCACAACCATGATGAGACTAGAACAACAAATAATAGAAGCGGATATTCCAGCGCTTCAAGCGATGATGGAAGCTGGAAGCATAAGCTCGTTAGAGCTGGTGCAAGTGTATATGGAGCGGATTCGCAGGCATGACAGCAAGCTTCGATCCATCATTGAGATGAATCCAGATGCCTTGTCCATTGCGCAGCAATTGGATCAGGAGCGCGCTGAACAGGGTATCCGAGGCCCACTCCATGGCATACCTATTCTACTCAAGGACAATATCGATACTGGCGACAGCATGCATACGAGTGCAGGGACATTGGCGTTAGCTGAATCCATCGCTGCAAGAGATTCTTACGTTGCATCACAGCTTCGCAAGGCGGGAGCTGTCTTGCTCGGCAAAGCGAATATGACGGAGTGGGCGAACTTTATGTCGGATACGATGTGGGCGGGCTACAGCACAAGAGGTGGTCTTGTATTGAATCCCTATGGTCCGGGCGAGCTGTTCATAGGTGGTTCGAGCTCAGGCTCCGCTGCAGCAGCTGCGGCGAATTTGACGACAGCCGCGATTGGCACAGAGACCTCCGGTTCCATCATTAGTCCGGCAAGCCAGACCAATCTGGTAGGGATCAAGCCTACAATTGGATTGGTGAGTCGTTCAGGCATTATTCCAATTTCTCGAACGCAGGATACAGCAGGCCCAATGGCGAGAACAGTTACAGATGCAGCTATCATTCTCGGAGCTCTGACGGGTGTAGATGAACGGGATGCAGCAACGCAAGCGAGCGTGGATCACTTGGGCCAGGATTATACGGCCTATCTGGATATCGACTATTTGCAGCATGCGCGCATAGGGATTCCGAGATTTTATTATAAAGAATTGGATGAGGAGAGACTTGCTATTGTAGAGGCTGCTATTCAAGTTCTGAGGGAAGCGGGGGCGACCCTTATTGATCCTGTTGAGCTGCCGTGTGAGCATGTGCAATGGGATTGGGATCTGATGCGGTATGAATTCAAGGCTGGTGTGAATGAGTATTTGAGTGAGCTTCCTGCAAGTGTGCCTGTTCACTCCTTACAGGAGGTCATTGCCTATAATGAGCAGCATGCTGATCAAGCATTGAAGTATGGGCAGGGCACGCTCATCTGGTCGGAGGAAACGAGCGGTACACTTACGGAGCAAGCCTACTTGGATAGTAAAAGAAGAAATAAAGAGCAGGCCGGCAAGCTAGGCATTGACGCTGCATTAGTGGCACATCAATTGGATGCGCTGCTGTTTCTTGGAGATGAAGGTGGAGACGATCTGGCGGCGAGAGCGGGCTATCCGGTTATTACAGTTCCTGGAGGATACGCAAAGACGGGGATTCTTGCGCCAGGCGGGTACACAACGAAGGGGCCACAGGGCATCTCGTTTATTGGTACAGCGTTCAGTGAGCCGACATTAATTCGAATCGCTTACGGCTTCGAGCAACGGACGCAGCATCGTTTCCCTCCTGAGTTGGATTAACATGCAAATAAGTGATGCTGAGAATCGATTACATTCATTTTATTAATAGATGGACAGTTATTATAATGAATGGAGAATGTAGATAAGATGTGAGTTAGAAGAAGGAGGTCCCAGCATCATGGTTGGAACAACTAAGGCGCCTGAAGCTCCCTATTATGCTGTTGTTTTTAGCAGCAAGCGCACAGAAGGGGATAACGGCTATGGCCATATGGCGGATGCTATGGAGCATCTTGCCGCTCAGCAGCCTGGCTTCTTAGGTGTGGAGAGCGCAAGAGATACGTCTGGATACGGTATAACCATTTCCTATTGGGACAGTCTTGAGGCGATCAGCAGCTGGAAGCAGAATAAAGCCCATGGCGAAGCGCAATCACAAGGCAAGCAGCAATGGTATGAGAATTATGCTGTGAAAATATGCAAAGTGGAGCGGGAGTATTCTTTTGGCAGGGAATAAGTGTGGATGGAAATAAGAAAGACTGCCAGACTTGCGCTGACAGTCTTGTACGGTTAAGGGGAGGTGCAGCTTATTCGCTGTCCTTCTCATTGAACCAGAGCGGATCATCAATATCGACTTCGCCATTGTAATTGATCAACAGCTCATCGCCCGCTTGAATATCCGTATAGGCAAAAAAATCAACAGTGTGGTTATCGAAGTTGAGCTCGTAATAAGTATTAGGTGTATAAGAATGGTTGAACAGCATGCCATATCCTAATAGGATGGCAGTATGGTTAGCGCCATATTCGAATACATAGTCGGCAAGCAATGTTTGTTCTATGTGGACATGCTCCTCATTCGGATATGGAATGACGGGTGCTTCATGGATAAGAGTATCTTTGGCAATATCGACTTTCGCGAATACGCCTCTGTTATGCTCCCCATCACTTAGTGTGGATGTTTTAACCTCAATCATGTTCGTCACCTCTGCGATCTATAGTCTATCTTATTCCTAGCTTATGATCCATACGGGTAAGTAAGGAAGAAGGTAATCATTGTAACGTACCTCTCGTATTATGGCAATGTACGGCGAGACTATTCTCCCCATGTGAACTTTTCTCCTAGGCTACTTCTCCTCCGCGGCAAGCAATTCCATGAAATAATTGGCGACAATAGATAAGGAAGCGCTGCGCCTCGTTGCAACCCCAATTCCGCGAACGGGTATTGGCTCGGTTGTGTGCAGCTCGAAGAGCTTGCCGCTTCTTAGCTCTTTCTGGACGAAGGAGCGGGTCACGAAGGCTGCTCCATAGCCATGCTGGGCTAATTCAATGAGCATATCCGAGCTGTTGAGCTCAATATCGACATCAACCGTGTAGCCCTGTGCGGCGAGCCATCGTTCAATGAATTGTCTCGTGCTGCTCTCATGGGTATGAAGCAGCAGCGGAATGCTGATGAGCTCTGCAGTTGTGATTGGCTGCTCTGCCAGCTTGCGGTATGCGGGACCGACAACGAAGCAATCCTCAATAAGCGCGAGCTCCTCAATATGGAGGCTCGCATCTGTTAAGGGCAGATGCACGAAGCCGAGATCAATCTGTCCATCGGTAAGTCTGGCTGTGATATCAGCTGTCTTGCCTTGAGATAGCCGAATGCGAATGTCGGGGTACTGCTCCCGTAGCTTGTCCAGCGGAGATAAGAGCAAATGCTTAATGATCGGGCCGCTTGCTCCAATCCGGAGCTCTCCGGTCATGAGGTTCTTCAGCGCTGCCATTTGTCTTTCTCCTGAATCTAGAAGGGACAAGGATTGCTCCACATACTCCAAGAGAGCTCTGCCCTCGGCAGTGAGCGACACCCCTTTGGACAGCCGGTCGAACAGCTTCACACCGAGCCCCTCTTCTAACTGCTTAATCGCATAGCTGACGGAGGGCTGGGTAATCAGCAGCTCTTGTGCTGCTCTGGTCAGATTGCCAAGCCTAGCTGTATGCAGAAAAATACGATACCATTCTAAATTCATCATTGGTTTGATATAGAACACCTCTATGCCAAGGGATAGAAATCGCGATTTCATTTATTTCATTGAAGGTATTATAATCGAGACAAAGGAATTCGTCAAAAGATGAAGCATGGAGGTACACAACAATGGCAGGTAATTCATATGGTGATCTATTTAAAATAACGACGTTCGGTGAATCTCATGGTGAAGCAGTCGGTGTGATCGTAGATGGCGTAACGCCAGGAGTGGAGCTGGACGAGAGCTATATTCAGACGCAGATGAATCGCAGGAGACCAGGGCAATCCTCAGTCACAACTCCAAGGAAGGAATATGATATCATTCATATTCTGTCCGGTATTTATGAAGGGAAGACGACGGGAACTCCGCTCTTTATTATTCTGTACAACAAGGATATGCAGCCCTCTGCCTACAGCAGTATTGAAGAAATGTTCCGCCCAGGGCATGCCGATTTCACCTATTTGAAGAAATATGGTATTCGGGATCATCGGGGGAGCGGAAGAGCTTCAGGCCGAGAGACGGCAGCCAGAGTTGCTGGAGGAGCCGTTGCGCGCAAGCTGCTAGAGAACAGAGGCGTCAGCGTGGTTGCTTATACGAAAGAGCTTGGCGGCATCATATGCAACTCTTTTGTGGAGAGCGAGATTGAGAACAACATCGTTAGAGCATGCGACCCTATAGCTGCAGAGAGCATGGTAGAGAAGATCAACGATCTGGCTGCCAAGGGAGACAGCTGCGGCGGGATTGTTGAATGTAGAATTAGAGGCGTGCAGCCGGGGATCGGGGAGCCTGTATTCGACAAGCTCGATGCTGAGCTTGCCAAAGCGATGCTGTCGATTGGAGCGGTCAAAGGTATTGAATTCGGTGCAGGCTTTGCTGCGGCCGATATGCTGGGCAGCGAGCATAATGATCAGATGAATGAGGATGGCTTCATGAGCAACAATGCAGGCGGCATTATTGGCGGCATTAGCACTGGTGAAGAGATTGTGTTCCGTGTGGCCGTTAAGCCAACGTCCTCCATCTCCAAGCCACAGCAGACGATTAATATTCACGGTGAGAATGAAACGATCGTAACTGAGGGAAGGCATGATCCTTGTATCTGCCCGAGAATTGTTCCTATCATTGAAGCGATGGCTTGCATGGTCGTTGAGGATCATTACAAGCGTCAAGCGGCTATGCATAGTTAGCAGGGGATTGACCGGTAGTCTTTTAGGGACTGCCGGTTTTTTATTTGCTAACAAAAAATTTTCATATAAATACTAATGGGCTATACTGAACGATAGTTAAATTGTCTTTTTCTATATTTTTTTAGAAGGGCTATGGATATAATAGTCATAGTAATACGAAGAAATATTCTAGGAGTGTGAATTATGCTGATATTATCAGCCATTTTGGTTGCTATTGTAGCTGTAGAGCATGTGTACATATTAATTATGGAAATGTTCCTATGGACGACGGATAGAGTACGCAAAACGTTTGGGACGACAGAGGCTTTCGCAGAGGCATCGAAGGGTCTCGCTGCTAATCAAGGCTTGTACAATGGGTTTCTTGCTGCTGGTCTAGTATGGGGATTGCTTCATCCATCTGCCGGAACAGGCTATCAGATCCAGCTGTTCTTCCTTATCTGTGTGCTGATTGCAGCAGTATACGGAAGCTTGACGGCTAAACGTTCCATTCTTGTCACGCAGGGGGCTCCGGCACTGCTTGCACTTATTTTCGTCATCATTGCGAATGCATAAGCATAACGCAACGACAAAGGCCAGGAGTTCAATTGAGCTTCTGGCCTTTGTCGTTGCGATTAGGCATGCTTGCTGTGGCGCATAGCGAGCCAGACCCCGAATAGAATAAATAGGCCTGCTCCCATCTGGTAAACGGTCAGGGCTTCCTTGAGGAGCATCCATGCCAGCAATGAGGCAATGACCGGTTCCCCCAGAACTGCCATAGACACAGCTGTCGGATTCATATATTTAAGCAGCCAGTTGAATAGATAGTGACCGAATAATGTCGGCACGATCGCTAGCAGCAGGAATATTCCCCACTCATTCAAGCTGTAGCCGGTGAAAGCATTTCCTTGAACTAGATTGTAGAGAGCCAGCGCTGTTGCAGCGATAGAAAATACCCAAAAATTGTAAGCAAACGCACTCATATCTTGTCTGAGCTGCGTGCCGATGAGCATGTGTATAGCAACTGCAATGGTCCCTAATAAAGACAGGACATCACCAAGCAGCGCATCGCTGGATAGCTTGAAATCCCCCGAGCCAATGATGACAGAGCCAATGACGGCAATCCCCATCCCGATCAGCATCATGCGATTGGATTTGTTGCGGAACAAGAGGTAGGAGCCGAGCATGACGAGAACGGGCTCTAATGTTAGAATAACGGTCGAACTGGCGACGGTCGTGAGTCTAAGCGAAGCCATCCAGAGTAGAAAATGAAGGCCGAGCATAACACCTGATGCGGCGAGCAGACGCCATTGTCTGGCTGTTAAATAGAATAGCTCCTGTCGGTATTTCCATACTAAAGGAAGCATAATCAGGTTGGTGAGATACAGCCGGTACATAGCGATGACAGCAACGTCAGCGTTAGACCAGCGGACAAAAATAGATGAGAACGAGATAGCGATAATACCTACGATGTATAGCAGCTCATAGGCAGGCAAAGGCTTGTTGATGCGGTTCATAGTTGCAGCTTCTCCAATGCTTGAATGAATAGTGGCCGGTCAGTTCCGCATGTTATCTTACTATAGGACCCGCCCAACAAGCAATTGCGTGCTGTCATCGAGAGTGAATCTATGGCCTAGCGCTGGTATGCTCGAAGCGGAGGGGACAGCACAGAAGCTGCTCGCCAGCAACGAATCGTTCTGTAAGCTATGGTACGGCGACGAGAACTAGGCATGCAATGGGAATGACCGGGCAGCAGCTCTCATACGTGCTGCCCGGTCTTTTTGTTACGCGGCACGACTTTGCTCTATGATCTGGGCTCTGTATCCGGCTCCTGACGAATATATTTCTTGTCCTTGAGGAACAGCCTCCAGAATAGATAAAAGCCTGGAGCAAGCACGGCTATGCCAATCGTATAGGAGATAAGCAGCGAGTGGAATATGGACAGATTCGTGACTGCCTGCTCAATCGTCAAGTACGGGTAGATGAGGTAGGGGAGATGGGCGATTCCATACCCAATACTCGCGAAAAAATATTGACCGATAATAAACGTAATAGCCAGCCTTGGACGGCCAGGTGCTTCCTGCTTGCTCTTGAACCATAGGGCACTGTAGCCAATGCCGAAGGAAATCGCGGATAAGACGAACCAAGGCCATTGCTGACCTAATCGAGAGACGATCCATTCGGCCTCAGGCGCCATCGAGAAAGTGGTAATGACAGCTGTCGCAAGGGTTAACGGACCTAGAAGCTTGGCTGCCTTCCGATATACGCGATAAGCGGGATAATCATCAGCTTCATGCGCATAGTCGGACAGGAACAAGGCGGCAAGGAACAGCTCAGAGGAGATGCCGAATGCCAGATGGGCGTACTCCGTAGGTGAGCGCAGCAGCTGGCCGAACAGCAGCTGGGGCTGCGAGTCTCCCGACACTTCAACAAAGCCGCCTAAGGAAATAGGAAGGACGCTAAGGAGCAGACCTGGGATCAATACACCAGTCAAGCCCGAAATCCAGCGGAGCAAGCGGCTGAAGCGGCTGGTGGAGTAGCTGTACACCATGAAGCTGCTTCGGATCGTCAGCAAGAGCAGCACGAGACTGACGGGAACGATCAGAATAGAACCGAACCAGTAAGCACCCTTGGGAAAGAAGCCTACAACAGCTACCGCGATAAGCACCAGAAATACATTCGTGACCTCCCAAGAGGGAGAGAGGTAACGGTTCGCGATCTGAGCAGCCCTCGTATCGGACTTGCGGTCATAGACGAGTGCCCAGAATCCAGCTCCGAAATCAACAGAGCCAAGAATGGCGTAGGCAAAAATCAGTCCCCATACGATGGAGATGGCTACAGTGGCATGATCCATAAGGTTACCTTCCTTCTAGTGGAGCGAGTTCACGCCCCACAGGTCTTCTGCGGAAATAAAAGCGCATGACGAATATGGTAATAATCATCAGCATCGTGTAGAGACCGATGAACAGTACGAACAGCTTGCCGATGTCCTGCGACCTTGTAGCGGCGTCGGCTGTCAGCTGAATGCCGCTAATAACCCAAGGCTGTCTGCCCGTACAGCTGAATATCCATCCGGTCTCGATACCGATGATAGAGAGCGGACCAGCAGTGACGAGCACGGTTAGCAGCCATTTGGGCAAGGGACGCTTGCGGATGAAGGTGATGAACAGCGATAGGAAGGAGAGTGCCAGCAAGAAGCCTCCGATGACAACCATCAGGTTGAACAAGGTGTGGACATAGAGAGGCGGCCAGAGCTCCTGTGGGAAATCATTAAGCCCTCGGACGACACCATCGAAGCGATTCGTTGCTAAGAAGCTCAGCACCCAAGGAATCTGAATCCCCCCTGTCACGCTCTGCTGCTCTATATTCGTACTGCCGAATATCTCAAGAGGGGCATAAGCCATCGTCTCGAATAAGCCCTCTGCCGCAGCCAGCTTCAGCGGCAAATAATGATGGAGCATCTGTGCGGTTGCGTGGCCATTAAGCGCAGTGATTAACGAGCAGACAAACCCGACGGATAGAGCGAGCTGCAGACTTCTGCGGTGATAGGAACGCTCACGCTCTGTCTGCCCGCGCTTCAGCAGCTTGAATGCGGCAATCGAACCGACACAGAATGCGCCAGTCATGAAGGCTGACGCAACGACGTGAATAGCTGTAACTGCGAAGCTGGGATTCAATACAGCTTGAGCCGGATGAACATCGGTTACAGCACCATTCACCATTCTGAATCCGGTCGGTGTATTCATCCAAGCATGTACATTCGTAATGAGAACCGCAGATGCTGCTGAGCCTATGGATACCATAATGACACTGAATATTCTGAGCTTGCGGGACAAGCGGTCTGCGGCATAGATATAGATAGACATGAACAATGCTTCAAGGAAAAAAGCCCAGATCTCAATCTGGAAGGGCACAGCAATAACTTGCCCTACAATTTCCATGAATCCCGGCCATAGCAAGGATAGCATAACGCCGACAATCGTCCCTGACGGTATAGCGACGCCAAGCAGAATGGCCTGTGCCTTTGTCCATCTTTTAGCCATAACCGAATAGTCGGGGTTCTTCGTAATAGCCCCCATTATTTCTGCGAATACAATCATTAATGGGACGCCGACACCGAGGGTGGCGAAAATAATATGAAAAGCCATAGAGGTTCCGAATAAGGATCGAGCTAACACGACGTTGTCCACAGTTCCAACTCCTTCTAGATTTGAATGTCTATGGGGTAGTATGGCTTCTCAATTGGAATTTATGTGCAATTTGTAGAGAATAGCGATTCTCAAGGAGTCTATTGGACATTGCTATAGCGAGGTGTTTTGGTGGAAAAGAGTGGTTCGAGGTGACTAATCAGAGGTGAAAAGGGGAGTGCAAATACGAGAGAAAAGGGGGAATAAGTGAAAAGATGGGGTAATTATTTTTGGAGTTTAATTGAGAATAATAATCATTATTAGTACTGAAATTATTTGAATGTTATTTATTTATATTATAATAGAAAAGAGTATGACTTATAAATAATAATATTTATATTAAAATATATGTATAATATATCGAAATAATTAATTATTAATAATTAAATAAATCTATTAAATTGCTATAAGATGAGAATTACTATAAATTAAATAGAAATTTATGGTTGACAATATTTAGATATATAGGCTAGAATCAAGCTGTCGAATAGCGAAGGGATTCATATCCGACATCTGAAGGTGCTGCTGGCGGAGTAATCAAGCACACTTTTGTCATAGAAAGGGATATTTTTTTAAGCATCAATTGATAATGATAATCATTAACGTAGTTGATGTTTATCTATTTCTATGACGCACATCTGATCATGAGAGAGGAGGATTTCTTGTTACTGGGTAATCGTTCAATGGTCGTATTCCCTTCAACGCCGAAGGATTAAAAAAGCCATTATTCTTATCAGGTTCTGATCTTGTGAGACTGCAAACCAAATCCAATAACAATTAAGGGAGTGTATATAATATGGTGAAATCGATGATGCAAAAAGGGTTGGCTATGCTGATGTTGATGTTTGTTGTTGTGGCTTTTGTTCAAGTATCTCCGGTATCTGCTGCTTATCCAGGTGACGGGAACTACGAGATTGACTATCAAGTGATCAAAGCAAGCCCAGATGACAGTGTGTCTTCGATGGATGCTTATGTGACGGGTCCTGCAAAGCTTGTCGTTAGCGGCAGCGGAACGGTGAAGACTGTAACGGTTGAATTCTCCAGCACTAGCTACATCGAGTCCTTGAGCGTATATAACGACGCTACTGCTGCATATGAGGTTGCTTCCAGTGCTACGCCTTCCGTTACAGGCAACTATGCATTCAGCTTCGAAGTAGCAGATTTCTCTGAGTATGTAAAAATTCAAGCTCATATCAACATTCCATACCCAGTGCCAGGCTTCCCGAATGGCTACAATGTAACGCGTGAAGCTCGCCTAGCATTCGATGAAGACAGCGTTAACTAATAGTTAGCAGCTAGAATTGCCATTAATCCGTGTAAAGCGATCTGCCTTCTGGTAGATCGCTTTCATTGAGTACATATACTCATGAGAATGAAGTGAAGAAGAGGTTAAGAGGGAGGTAACAGAGGTGAGTAAGAAGTTTAACCGAATACTTGCAAGCCTATTGGCCATTGTATTATTCTTATCAACCGTTCAGCTGACTACGACCGTAAAGGCTGCGACAGCTGTACCAGATGGTGAATACGAGATAGGCTTCCGATATGTGAAAGACGGAGTTGCGACCGACTCTGTGATGCAGGGCTACGTTGTAGCTGGTACAGGGAAGCTGATCGTAAGTGGTGGCAAATTTCAGTTCCAGAATGAATTCAAAGATTACACCGCATTTAAGCATTTCTCTGCTCGTATCGATGGGAATGCAAAGGCTGTTATTAATGGTCAATCGATCATTGGCATGGAGGGCTATGAAGCTGTAGTAACAACCCCTGCAGGTGACGGAACAGACGAGGATCATGTCATTGGCCGTATGAATATTACAGATATAACGAAAATGCAGGATGTCCTCATTCATATCGTTATACCGGATATTGCTTATGACAATTGGTATAACGTGCAGCTGGAGCTGGACACGAGCACACTTCCTACTGCACCAGTTGAAGGCGGCGGGGAAACTGATCCGAGCGTCACTCTAAGCGACTTGAACCAATTGCTCACCGTTGCTGAGGCTACATACGGAGAGGCAACGGAAGGAACGGGTAATGGCTATTATCCAGCAGGCAGCAAGAGCACATTATACAGCTCGATTTCATTCGCCAGCGGAATAGCAGCTAACCCGAGCTCCTCCTCGAATGAAATAACGGCGGCGTATACTTTACTCGATGCAGCGGTTAAAAGGTTCCAGGCATCGCGTATTGTTGTTAACAAGAATGCATTACAATCGTTGATTACTGAGGCAGAAGCACTATACGCAACCATGAAGATATTCGGTGAGACGCTTGAGACCGCGTGGCTTCCGAACTCTACCGGTATTCTGACTGAGGGGGAATATCCACCAAGCGTAAAATCTGATCTATTTTCCATGATCAATTCAAGCAAAAAGGTTCATGATAATAGTCAAGCTACTCAAGCAGAGGTAGACAAAGCAGTCGTTAATCTAACGGCAACTCTAGAAGCAACGAAGTCTAATAAGCTTACGTCCAAGAACATACATGTTATGGCTCTTGATAGTGTTGGTCCAGATGCCAAAGAATCACCTGTAGCCTCATATTTCGACACAAGTGCTATAGAATTCCAATCTGACAAAAAAATATATTCACATATCAGGATTAATAACCATTCAAGTATGATTACTACAGGTGACGATAGAATAAGGTCTACAACGCCTCCAGCCTCTGGAGAGCTGACCAATGCTAGTGGAAGCCTGGGAACAGATCAATTCGTTATTAGTTTTAACCAAAGCAACTACACAACTCAGATAACACTTGCTTCAGCTAACAGGAATTTAACGAGCGGTATCGTACAACTGAAATATAGATTCACTGCTAATCCAACGGTTGTTGAATCCGTATACCTAACCTTCAATGTCGATGAGCTTACAGCGCTGCAGGAAGAGGTAGCTGCAGCACAGCTTAAGCATGACAATGCTGAAGTGGGTACGGCTATTGGTCAGTATGATGCAGATGACAAAGCTGAGTTCCAAGCCGTGATTGGTGCAGCTGCTAGCATTGCTAATAAATTGGCGTCAACTAGACCTCATATTGCGAAGGCTTCCGCAGAGCTGAAAGCCGCTGTTGCGGCATTCGAAGCTGCGGAAGTGAAGCCAATAGAGCTAGCCGATGGCAATTATTATATGGATTTCAATATTCTTAAACACGGAACGGATCAGATCTCTGTTATGCAGAGCTTTGTGGTAAGTCCTGCGCTGTTGAAGGTATCCGGTGATACGAAGACGGTATACTTCACAGTGAAACAGGATAAAGAAATTACCGGTTTGAAATATGGTGGCAGCAATGCAGCTGTTCATAGCCGGGATACAGAAGCGAATACGAGAATCGTTTATTTTAATGTAACGGACTTGTCGGCTATCACAGATGGCTGGGTGAAGATCGACTGGCCAGAGATGAGCTATCATCACGAATACGATGTTCATTTCTCATTCGATCAGAGCTCATTGCAGCCAACTGATGATACATTAGGCGAGCCTGATACGCCAATCGTAACGGAAGCGTTGGCAGCCCTAATTGCTGCAGCGCAGGGTACACATGATGGAGCGGTAGAAGGGACAGCTGTAGGTCAATATAAGGCTGGCTTCAAAGCCATTCTAGCGGCAGCCGTAGAAGCAGCGCAGCAGGTCCAAGCGAGTCCAGCTTCACAGCAGCAGGTAGATGACGCAGCAGATGTGCTTCAGCTAGCTTTAAATACATTCGCAGAGGCGAAGGTGCCAGATCCAAGTGTGCCTGTAATTCCGGGTACAGAAGGAATGGCCGATGGCAGCTACTATATTGATTTCACTATTCTCAAGCACGGAACGGATCAGACCTCCGTTATGCAGAGCTATGTAGTGAGCCCGGGTCTTTTGAAGGTATCAGGGGGAATTAAGAGGATTTATTTCACTTTGACACAGGATAAAGAAATTACGGGCTTGAAATTCAACAACAGCAACGTATCGGTGGAGAGCAAGAATACGGAAACCAATAGGAGAGTTGTATATTTCACTGTACCTGATCTGGCTGCCACAATAAGTGGTTGGGTGCAGATTGATTGGCCAGAAATGGATTATCACCATCAATACGACATTCAGCTGAAGTTTAATGAAGGCAGCCTTCGTTCAGCCGGCGCGAATCCGACCGTACCTGGACAAAGTGATGCAGAGACCGGCGGTGAGGATACTGAAGAGGATGTTGAGGTGCTGGAGCCTGATGTAACAAGCTTTAGCGATATTCAAGGTCATTGGGCGCAAGAAGCGATCGAGAAAGCCTTGTCCGAAGGTATTGCAAAAGGTTACACAGATGGCAAATTCCATCCGAATGGCGTAGTTACTCGTGCCGAATTCGCCGTGTTCCTCAGTCGTGCCCTTAAGCTGAAGGGTGGCGCTGACGGCTCGAGCTTCAATGATAAGCAGGATATTCCAGAGTGGGCTCAGACTCATGTAGCAAGAGTAGGGGAAGCAGGTCTGCTTACAGGCTATAACGATCAGACCTTCCGATCCAATCAGCAAATAACACGTTCAGAATTAGCGGTTATTATTGCACGTGCAGCGAAGCTTGCGACGAGTGAGGATGCTTCTCTATCGTTTGCAGATTCTGATAAGGTGCCTTCATGGGCGATAAAAGAAATCGCTGCTGCAACCCAAGCGGGGCTTCTCCTGGGCAAAGGCGATAATCTATTCGATCCTAATGCCAAGGCGACTCGAGCGGAGGCGCTCACACTGATCTTCCGACTGCTGGAGAATATGTAGTTCGAATACAGTCATAAGAAAGAACCTTCATCACCACAGTGCAGTGGTATGAAGGTTCTTCGTCGTGCTTATAGGGTAGGAATTGCGATATCCAGCTGAATAGGGCAGTGATCGCTGCCCAATCGGCCGCTATCGATGCTTGCATCGATGATGGAAGGGGCAAGTCTAGCAGAAACAAGGAAATAGTCGATCCGCCATCCGATGTTCCGCTCTCTCACCTTCGGCATGAAGGACCACCAGGTAAAAGCGTCTTCCTGCTCGGGGTATACATGTCTGAACGTATCGACGAATCCTGCATCCAGCAATTCGGTCATTTTACCGCGTTCCTCCAGCGTGAAGCCAGAGTTTCCGTGGTTGGATTTTGCATTTTTCAGATCAATCTCCTGATGGGCCACATTCAAATCTCCACATACTATAACAGGCTTCACGGCATCAAGCTGAAGAAGATAGCTGCGGAACCGATCCTCCCACTCCAATCTGTAATCGAGCCTTGACAGATCACGCTTGGCATTAGGTGTATAGACCGTGACGAAGTAGAAATCCTCGAACTCGAGAGTAATAATCCTTCCCTCATCCTCATGATCCTCCTCCATTCCATATCTAACGGAGAGTGGCTTAATTCTAGTGAACACGGCCGTGCCGGAATACCCCTTTTTCAGTGCATAGTTCCAGTATTGTGAGTACTCCTCGCCGTAATCAAGAGAGATTTGTCCTTCCTGCAGCTTCGTCTCTTGTACACAGAACAGATCAGCATCTGTCTCTGCAAAATAGTCGTTGAATCCTTTGGTTACACACGCTCTTAGGCCATTCACGTTCCACGATACCAGCTTCATTATGATCAATCTCCCAGCTCTCTAGCATTTGTACTATTAGTGTAACATACATACTAGAGTGTGGCTCACATAGGAGACAATTGATAGAATTTGCTATAAGGGGGCTCGGGAATGCGCTGATGAGCTTCATCACAGAACAAGAAATCGAACCGGCTGTTTGTCCTTAAACGGGCAGAGCAGCCTTTTTTGCAGGGTGGAAAATATTGTTATTATAAGGATTTGTTTATTTTACAAGGTTTATAGTTTACATTACGTGTAATATCTATATACTAGTACTGGTATGGCAACAACTAGGGAACCCTTACCTAAGGGACTACGACAAGGAGGGCTTTTATATGCAGACAACAATCAAAATCGGTATAGTAGGTTACGGTAATCTAGGCAGAGGCGTGCAAAAAGCAATTGCTCAGAATCCGGATATGGAGCTTGTAGCTATTTTCACTCGCAGAGAGCCTTCGACGATGGAAGCTGGAGCAGACGGTGTTAAGTTCGAGCATATGTCAGCAGCAGAGCAATATAAAGGCAAGATCGACGTTATGATTCTATGTGGTGGTTCGGCTACTGATCTTCCAGAGCAGACTCCAGTAATCGCTTCTATGTTCAATACAGTGGACAGCTTCGATACGCATGCCAAGATTCCGGCATTCTACGAAACGGTCAATGCTGCAGCCAAGCAAGCAGGTACGCTGAGTGTTATTTCGACGGGCTGGGATCCAGGCCTGTTCTCGCTTAACCGTCTGTTAGCTGAGGCTATTATGCCGCAAGGAACAGATTATACGTTCTGGGGCAAAGGGGTCAGCCAAGGCCATTCGGATGCTATCCGTCGTGTGCCGGGTGTCAAAGCTGGCGTGCAGTATACGGTGCCTGTTCAAGAGGTTATCGACCGTATTCGTGCAGGAGAAACTCCTGAGCTGGCTACGCGTGAGAAGCATCTCAGACAGTGCTTCGTAGTAGCAGAAGATGGTGCGGATCAAGAGGAAATTAAGAGTACAATCGTGAATATGCCGAACTATTTTGCCGATTATGATACGACTGTGACGTTCCTAACTGAGGAGCAGCTGCAAGCAGAGCATCAAGGCATGCCGCATGGTGGTTTCGTTATTCGCAGCGGTGTTACTGGCGAAGGAACGAAGCAAATTATGGAGTTCGGATTAAAGCTGGAGAGCAATCCAGAATTCACAGCGAGCGTACTCGTAGCTTGTGCTAGAGCTGGGTTCCGCTTGAGTGAAGAAGGTATCAGTGGCGCGAAAACCATCTTCGACCTGCCGATTGGCTATCTGTCACCGAAATCAGCAGAACAGCTTCGTCTGGAACTGCTGTAGAATAAAAAAATAAAAAAGAAGCTCTGTCATCATACCCATGATAGCAGGGCTTTTTGTCGTACATAGAATTATTTAATCAGCCCTAAAAATATTTTTAATTGGCACAAACGCCCAAAACTATTTAGTATTTTTGTTTATAAAGTACAAAGAAACAGACAATAAATACAAAAAGGGCTACCCTTTGAAGGAGTGCGAGGAGAAAATGTTAACGATCTCGACTGGTCGATCGACAACAGAAGCGGAGCAATATGTTCAAGCCGTGTATGAAACCATAGTGAAGCGCAACCCTTATGAAACAGAATTCCATCAAGCAGTTAGGGAAATTATTGATTCCCTTATTCCTGTTTTTGAGAAATATCCTGAATACATGAAACACAGCATCTTGGAGAGACTGGTTGAGCCGGAGAGAGTCATTTCCTTCCGCGTTCCTTGGGTAGACGATAATGGCAAGGTTCAGGTGAACCGCGGTTTCCGCGTGCAATTCAACAGTGCGCTGGGGCCTTACAAAGGCGGAATTCGATTCCATCCGTCTGTTAATGCCAGTATTATTAAGTTCCTTGGCTTTGAACAAATCTTCAAGAACAGCTTGACTGGTCAACCGATTGGCGGAGGCAAAGGCGGCTCGGACTTCGATCCCAAAGGGAAATCGGACAATGAGATTATGCGCTTCACTCAGAGCTTCATGACCGAGCTGTACAAATACATTGGCCCAGACACAGACGTTCCGGCAGGAGATATCGGCGTTGGTGCTCGGGAAATTGGTTATATGTTCGGACAATACAAACGCATTCGCGGCGGCAATGAAGCAGGCGTACTGACAGGCAAAGGCATCGGTTATGGTGGCAGCTTGGCACGTAAAGAAGCAACAGGCTACGGCTGTGTTTATTTCGTGAATGAAATGCTGGAATCAAAAGGCCTCTCGTTCAAGGATCGTACTGTAGTCGTATCAGGCTCCGGCAACGTATCGATCTATGCGATTGAGAAAGCTCAGCAGCTTGGCGCGAAGGTCGTTGCATGCAGCGACTCTAACGGCTATATCTACGATCCTAATGGCTTGCATTTGGATACGATTAAAAGCCTGAAGGAGCTTGATCGCAAACGGATTAGCGAATACGCTGAACTGCATGCTCAAGCTGTCTATACGGAAGGCTGCGAGGGCATCTGGTCTATTCCTTGTGATATCGCGTTGCCTTGCGCAACACAGAATGAAATCAATGAGGAATCCGCTGCCTTGCTGGTAGCCAATGGCGTACAAGCAGTAGGCGAGGGTGCGAACATGCCTACGACGCTCGAAGCTATTGATGTATTCCTTCGCGGTGATGTACTCTTCGGACCTGCTAAGGCGGCTAATGCCGGCGGGGTGGCTGTATCAGCACTCGAAATGGCTCAGAACAGCATGAGACTCAGCTGGACGTTCGAAGAGGTTGATGCGAAGCTTCACGACATTATGCGTAACATCTATCAGAGCTGCGTACTTGCTGCTGATGAGTACGGCTATACAGGTAATCTGGTTGTAGGCGCTAATATCGCGGGCTTCATCAAGGTTGCGGATGCTTCAATCGCTCAAGGTGTAGTATAAGCATAAGCGAGTAAGCGACAACAGGATTATGCAAGAAACCTCCAAGCCCATCCAGCATTATTGCGATGGGAGTTGGAGGTTTCTTTTTATATGGGAATAAAGGTGTGCTCTACTTAACGGTTTCCGCAGGCTGTTTCTGACCCCGCACAAGCTCTGCTTCAAAATACTGCTGCAGCTCCGCTGCCTTCCGTGGGTCCTCCAGAGATAGCTTGTCCGCCAAATGAGCGACCAAGAGTTCCCACTTCGGTGCAACCTTCTGGGCATTCATAGCCCGAATGCTGTTCTTCACCATTCGCCGTTCTTTGGCATTGGAGTATAAATCCTTGTAGTGCTGTGTATATTCGAAATCCAGCTGACTGAAGATTTTGCGGAAAATCTCAGCTGTCATTCGTGCATCATCCAGCGCTCGGTGAGCAGAACCCTCGGCTTCAATATGGAGATCGATCAGAGCCGCTTCGACACTGACGTCATTGGTTACATTTTTATAACGGAGGAAACCTTTCAACAAATCGTAATAATCGGTCGCCATCCAATAAGCATCGTCAAGCTTATGCATTCTCGTATCGAATACGATACGCTTCAGATCCTCTCCGCCCCATGTGACAAGAAGCACAGATTCGCTCTTATGCAGCCAGCTTAAGAAGTCTGAGATTACTTTTTTGAATCCGTATGCACGGTCGATATCCTCCTGAGGAATACCGGTCTTCGCTTTAATGAAGCTGTTCAGCTTGGAGAAATATACAGGCTTGATAAGCGCTGAGAATTCATCCTTGAATCGCAGGGAAGCATCTAATCGGACAGCTCCGATCTCAATAACCTCCATGGGTAAATCGCTTGCAAACTTACGGCCGTTAAATTCTATATCCAATATAATGTAGTCCAAACAAATAGCCCCCGATCTAGATCTCGTGCTTACCATTCTACCAGATTCAGATCAGGTTTGCCCAGCGTATGCGAACGGGGAGCTGCTGGGGAGAATGGGAGGGCCTAGGCGTATGCTGATGTTGATTGGCTAGACGAAGGGGATGTAGATCGATTGTTCATCTGACGGGGGAACTATTTCATAGTAGCGAACATATTTGCCTGTGCGATGAGGGCGCAGCATTCCTGCATTTGTTAGTGCTTGAAGTCGTTTGCGTGCAGTTCGGAAGCTGACCTTGCTGTGATCGACTACGTCTTTCAGTCGGATGGGCCGGTTCAAGCTCCAAGCTAGAGTAAGGGCCTCTCTGTCGGCTGGTGACAGGGATTCCTTAGCAGATGCAGGTGATAGTATGAAATAGGGGCTTAGCACAAGCTTCAGCAGCATGCGGCATATCTCGGGACGCTTCTGTATATCATCAACGGAGAAATGAATCATTGTCCAGCCCATGCCAGTCAGATAGGTCTCTCTATTCAAGGAGTAGCTGTGACGTTCTCGATCCATGTCCTTCACATGGCTTTGGAAGCCGTCGCATTCGATACCGAATTTACCGAATGGAGGGAGGAAGGCGAAGTCAAGAAATTGGGATTTGCGGTTCCAATCATAGTTTTCATATTCCGGATGCAAATAGTCAACATTTCCGAACAGTGGCCACCACACATTTTGAAGGAACAGCTTCTCGGCATATTGATGCCCTCTAACTAATCGCCCCTTTCTTTCGCCCGTTCGAACATTCTGATGATGCTGGAAGAACGCCTCTTGTGCCGTATCAAAGCTCATTGCCACCTGTGAATCTCCTCCTTATATGAAAAAAAGAACGTCCCTAAGCCAATGAGTGGCTAAAGGACGTTCTTCGTCTGCACAGAGTATAGCATGGCCGAAGTTTGGCAGACAAGACCTATTTGAGAATAGGTGGAATGCTAGTCACTACTGAAGTGGAATACTGCACAAGGAGCAATATGAGCGGTGGGGGCCTCGGATGGGCGATAATGCTGCATGAAAGTCAGCAATATGGGCGGTGGAGCTTCGGATGGGCGATAATGTTGCAGGAAAGTCAGCAATATGGGCGGTGTAGGCCTCGGATGGGCCATAATGTTGCACGAAAGTCAGCATTATAGGCGGTGTAGGCTTCGGATGGGCGATAATGTTGCACGAAAGTCAGCATTATGAGCGGTGGGGGCCTCGGATGGGCGATAATATTGCACGAAAGTCAGTATTATGGGTGCTAAGGCCTCGGATGGGACGCGGCAGCGAGATTTCCCTTCAATAGAGGAGCTAGTCCGACAGACAGCAGCATGCCGATATATAGTTGTAGGTTGATCCGATTCGCTGCCAAGTGTGCGCGAGCATGAGAATGACAAAAGCCCCGGACTGCTCCGAGGCTTCTTCTATTAATATATGGGTGAATCCGTATAGGTGAAAATACAAAGACCTTATTCAACATCCTAACAGAAGGGAAAGAAACAGTCTATATTTTTATTGGCATTTTGTATATATTTGGTTAGCCGGCCGGCAGAATAGAGTGGAATGGAGTGTCAATCTAATGGAAACTATTGCACGATTCATTCAGTCGGATCTGCAGCAGCAGATGGAGCAGGCTTTTGGGTCGAGCTATCATGTTGCTAGTGTGGACAGCGTTCGAGGTGGAGCCCAGAAGGTCGTTTATCATATTCATTGTACGAACGGCTTCTCCTGTATGCTATATATTTGGGATATCAACCTCAACTATTTTGCGCCAGAAAAAAGACTGGAGCGCTTCGATGAGCAGAAGGAGGGGAGTAATGCCGACGCCCAGCATTTTATAGAAAATCATGCATTCTTGAAGCAGCTGGGCATTCGGATTCCTGAATTGTATGCTGCGGGCGGTGCGGCTGCTTCAAGCTATCCATTCCATTATGCGCTGGTAGAATACGTGGCTGGGTCTTCTAATGTTGAACGATATTTCAACTCGGATGAGCGTGTGCGAGCTAAGGTGCTGGAGCAGCTTCATGAGATGCTTATGACCATGCACAGCACGGAGCGTACTGAGTTCGGGAAGCTTGGAGCAGGATATGGTGAACAGCTGGACTATCACATCCCCATTCTGACCAATGCGAAGGAGCAGCTGCGTTACGTTACTGCACATATCGAAGCTGTCGCGGAGAGACAAGTGGCTGTACAGGATAGACTGGAGCAGCTCCTGTCACGCATAGAGCCAAGAAGAAGCTACGGATATATTCACGGGGAGCTGGGGCCGGATCATGTGCTTGTGAACGATCGCCTTGAGCCGTATCTCATTGATATTGAAGGAGCGGAGTTCGGTGATATTGAGCATGAGCATAGCTTCCTGCAGTTCCGATTCGGAGAGCATTACCGCTATTTGCAACAGGATAATCTCGATCAGGATCGAATGTTACTATATAAGCTAAGTCATCATATATCATGCGCTTCTGGCGGACTGAAGCTATTGCATAGAGGCTATCCGAATCAACAGCTCGCACAGGATATCGCTGATTATAATGCTCGTCGCATCTTGCATATGGCAGCCACGTGATGAGCACGGATGAAGAGCATGCTTGCTTATGTAAATAGAAGGAGGTGTGCGCCAATGGGCAAGCGTGCGTTATTAACGAGGCAGGAGATCGAGATGCTGCTTGCGGAGCTGCCCGGTTGGAAGCTGGAAGAAGGCAAATGGCTGGTGAAATCCTATTTGTTATCCTCGTTCCCGGAAGCAATCTCCTTCGTTAACCGGGTGGCAGACAAGGCTGAGGAGATGGATCATCATCCGCTCATTGCAATCGACCATCGCAGAGTTACACTGAAGCTTACGACCTGGCACTCTGGCGGATTGACCTTGCTCGATGTGGAGTCAGCGCAAGCCTATGATGAACAAATAGATTGAAGAAAGAAATCATAGTTATCACATCGGATATGGCGGATAATAATCATATTGTGATTAGCTCATATAGGAGTGATAATAATGACTCAGCTTCAGACTCATAATCAGCCAGAAGTGCCTTCGGTGCCTATGCCTCTAGTACGGTTCAACAACTGGGTAACACTTGCTCTCTTGGCGATTAGTTGGCTTACTCAGCAGGCTTGGGTGGCAGCTATACCGCTCGTATATTGCGGGCTCGGTGCAGCAATAGGCTGGAATCCAGTCATAGCTGGTGCCAAGCGTTTTTTCAAAAGGCCGCCGTCCTCTTATGTGTCTGAGGAGAAAGCGCAGCTTCGGTTCAACCAGACGCTATGTACCATTATGTTAGGTGTTGCAATAGTGAGTGCAATAGCAGGGTGGAAGGCAGGATTCTACATCTTTACGATTATGCCTGCCCTTGCTAATATTGGCGCACTTGCCGGCTTTTGTGTGGGCTGCTTCATTCGGTTCCGCTGGCAGCAATATCGGTATGCGAGAAGCAAGGTCTAATCCCCTATTAATGAAGGAGTGATAGAGTTGTCACAATCACAGCAATGGATTCAGCACTCGGTTATTTTCACACTGAAGCATGAGAAAGGCTCTGTAGAAGAGCAGCGTTTCCTGGAGGATGGCCAGTCGATTCTAAGCGCTATTCCTTCTGTAGCCAACTTTCGGTTGCTGCGGCAAGTAAGCCCTAAGAATGACTATAGCTTCGGTTTCTCGATGGAATTCGCCGACCAAGCAGGCTATGATGCTTATAATGAGCACCCTGACCACGTGAAGTTCGTGCAAGAGCGTTGGGAGACAGAGGTAGCAGCGTTTCTCGAAATCGATTATACCGCCATCTAGCATAAGAAGAAGAGTCGATCGTCTAATGATGGTCGGCTCTTCTTATATATCCCTATCATATGAAGGCTAGCCTTCTGAAAAAAAGAAGGAGACTGCATGATCCATCATTACGTATTTGGTTACACTCGTGTCTGTGACAATCGTCAAATACGTCTGGCTATACGCCAATAGTGTTCCTTTCTCCTCGCCTGCTGAGGTTGTAATCGTAATAACATTGCCTTTGTTGCGCTTAAGGAGCGCATAGAGTGGGGTGCCCGGTAGGATAAGCTTCATATTGGATTCAACGGCCATGAATGAAATGCCCTTCTTTCCTATGGATTAACGAAATGAGATCTTGTAGATCTTGTAATAGATGTTTCTATGCATTGCTGAATTTGGGATAAAAGCATATAATAAAAACGGTAATGATCATACTTATTCGCACAAATATGAACATACAAAGGGGATACAGACCTTCATGAAAAAACTCAAAGTACTACAGCAAATCGCTGAAGCAGGCGTCGTAGCCGTACTTCGTGCAGACTCGCCAGAAGAAGTTGCGGAGATGGCACGCCGTTCGATTAAAGGCGGTATCAAGGTCATTGAAATTACGATGACGGTTCCGTTCGCGCTTCGTGCAATCGAGCAGCTGTCCAAGGAATTCTCCAGTACAGCAACACCTGATGCAGACAACTTCGCTATTATTGGTGTTGGAACGGTGCTTGATCCAGAAACGGCGCGTGCAGCTATACTTAGCGGTGCAGAGTTTGTTGTTGCTCCAGCTTTCAACCCAGATACTATTAAGCTGTGCAACCGTTATGCCATTCCGGTAATGCCGGGCACAATGACGGTTCATGAAATTCAAAGCGCGCTCGAGCTGGGTGTTGATGTGGTTAAGCTGTTCCCAGGCAACCTATTCTCGCCAAGCATCATTCCATCTATTAAAGGGCCGCTGCCACAGGCGAACATTATGCCGACTGGCGGTGTATCGCTGGACAACCTCAAGGATTGGATTCAAGCAGGTGCAGTTGCTGTTGGAATTGGCTCTGATCTGACGAAGGAAGCCGTTAAGACAGGCGACTTCTCGCATATTGAGCGTAGAGCCAATGCCTATATCGAAGCATACCGCAGCGCTAAAGGCTTGTAATCGTAGGTAATAGCGTCTTGTCGGAGAAGCGTCTTTCCTCGATCAGGCGCTTTTTTTCATGTGAAATGATAAAATATAGATTATTATATGTAAGCGCTCACGATAGGTGCGAATGCCTACAGACTTAGCTTGTTTAGATGATAAACGCAGGAGGAGATTCACCGATGGTTAGCTGCAAGGATATCCGAATTCGTGATCCGTTTATATGGGTGAGCTTATGCTGGCTATGCATGCTCCTAACAATCAGCCTGATGAACGAGCGGTCTTCATTGAAGTAGAAGAGCAGCAGGGTACGCTCACGAGAAAAGTCCTGTTGAAATAGTCGCATTAATATGTGTAAAGTAGTATTATGTGCATGGACACAACAGAGTGGAGGAGGCAATAAGGATGGAATACCGGATTGAGAAGGATACAATGGGTGAGATTCAAGTTCCTGCTGACAAGCTGTGGGGTGCTCAAACGCAGCGCAGCCTGCAGAACTTTAAAATTAGCGGTGAGCGGATGCCGATTCAAGTCGTATACGCGATGGCTATTATCAAAAAAGCAGCAGCGATTGCGAATAACAAGCTGGGCGTTCTTGATGAAGAGAAGGCTGGGGTCATTGGCGAAGCTGTTGATGAGATTGTTGCTAGCAAATGGGACGAGCACTTCCCTCTGGTTGTATGGCAGACAGGCAGCGGCACGCAGACGAATATGAACGTCAATGAGGTTGTTGCGCATCGTGCGAACCAATTGCTCGCTGAACGCGGCAGCGCTGCTCGTATTCACCCGAATGATGATGTGAACCGTTCGCAGAGCTCCAATGATACATTCCCTGCTGCTCTACATATCGCAGGCGTCGTAGAAGTGGAAGACCGTCTACTTCCAGCCATCGATGTTCTCGCTGCAACCTTCCAAGAGAAAATGGATAAGTTCGCTGATCTCGTGAAGATTGGCAGAACGCATTTGCAGGATGCAACACCAATTACGCTGGGTCAAGAAATTAGCGGCTGGCATGCTATGCTCGAGAAAACACGCAAAATGCTCGTGCAAAGCATTGATACGATGCGTGAGCTTGCGCTTGGCGGTACGGCAGTAGGAACAGGTCTGAACGCGCATCCTGATTTTGCTGTACAGGTAGCGGCAGAGGTTACTGCTCTAACGGGTAAAACCTTCATCACTGCTCCGAATAAATTCCACTCTCTTACAAGCCATGACCAAATCGTGTATGCACACGGTGCGGTTAAAGCGTTGGCAGCTGATCTAATGAAGATTGCTAACGATGTAAGATGGCTGGCAAGCGGCCCTCGTTGCGGCATTGGCGAAATCTCGATTCCAGAGAATGAGCCGGGCAGCTCCATTATGCCAGGTAAAGTGAATCCGACGCAGAGTGAAGCTATTACAATGGCAGTATGCCAAGTGATGGGGAACGACGCGACAATCGGGTTCGCAGCAAGCCAAGGTAATTTCGAGCTTAATGTGTACAAGCCGGTTATTATTTACAACTTCTTGCAATCTGTGGCACTCATGGCTGATGGTATGATCTCCTTCAATGATAACTGTGCAATCGGTATCGAGCCGAACTTAGAAGTCATTAAGCGTAATCTGGATCAATCGTTGATGCTCGTTACAGCGCTGAACCCGCATATCGGTTATGAGAATGCGGCAGCGATTGCGAAGAATGCCCATAAAAAAGGACTGACACTGAAAGAATCCGCTATTGCAAGCGGACTTCTGACAGAGGAGCAGTTCGATGAGTTCGTGAAGCCGGAAGCGATGATCGGCAAACGCTAAGACACAGCATATAGGTTAGTTAGTAAAAAGAAACCAGCAATGGCTAAGGGATTGATAGTCCCTTTCGCTTCTGCTGGTTTGTTTTTTTGTTATATTCTACATATTTCATCGGGGCATGCCGGGCAGTCAGGGCAACCAGCAAGCCTTCTTAAATCCTGTGCGCGTTCAATGACGATGCTGCCCCTCGAGGCGCCGATAGTCTCTTGGTCCTTCAGAGCAGCGAGCAGGCGGTTCACGCTTTCGCGAGTGGCGCCGATCATTTCTCCCAGCTCGGTGTGCGTGAGCTTCACATCAATCTTGATGCCAGTCGCTGTAGCAACGCCGAAGCTGTTGCCCAGCCGCAGCAAGCAGGAAGCTAGTGCAGACAGCTTCGGAGCATGGAGCAGATCGCGCAGCTTCGACTCGGCAATCTGCTGCTTATTCGCCATAGCTCTTGCGAATAGATAAGCAGCTTCACTGTCTTGATTAATGAGAAGATCGAAGTCTGAATGATAAATGATAGCGACAGTTGTATTCTGGGTGGCTTGAGCACTGGAACGATGAGTTGCGTCCAAGGTTGTATTGTAGGAATAAGGCTCACCAATCAAATCGCCGGGCCCTGCTATCGTCAAGAGCAGTGCCTTGCCGTCGTTCGTCGTTCTGCGAAGCTTAATGGAACCGCTGCAGACCGCATAAATGGCGCAGCTAGGTGTTCCTTCTCGGAACAGCTGCTGTCTTTCTTTGATTGTTTTATAAGTAAAGGATGCTGGTGAGAGCTGGAGCAGCCGCTTCATCAGGCGAGCGCTATAGCTGTTGCCGAAATTCCATTGCGTTCTTACAGATTGTGGAGAAGAGAGCGTCATTATCGAATCGCCTCCTGTTATAATGATCTTATATTCATCATAACGGTTGGCGTCACCATCAGGAATCAGGGAATCTGCTGAAAGATGCGCTGCTATTGTCCTGAATTTCATCCTGTAATTCAGGGTGCTCCCTTACATACAAACGCAGAGCTGCTCTATACAATGAGTATTAGAGTAGTGTCGGTGTAGTGTAGCATAAGGGATGGAGTGGATATAGATGGGGATCAGCCCTATGGATGAGCTTCTGATGAATGCGAGCGGATTCGATTTCTATGGCGTTTGTGAGCTGAGTGCAGATGCGAGGAAGCTTCGTTATGTCTGGACGTATGGGAGCAGAAGCAATCGGACCTTAAATATGGTACAGAAGAAAAGCACCGGTCTTGCTGGAGTGGCTATTCGCTCAGGCAGTCTTATTGTATGTGATGTTCTCAAGTGGCAGCAGAGGCTGCGAATGGAGACAGGGGATTGGTACGATAATGATCCGGTCATACTGGCGGAACGGCTGCAGTCAACGGCCGCCGTAACGATCATCAGGGATCAGCATGTTCGCGGGGTGCTGCTTGCAGGATATCGTTCGGAGCACAGCTGGAATGCTTCGGACAAGGATGCGGTTAGACAATTAGCTGCTTGCTTGGCCGGTTACAGTGACTGGAATCAACTGAGAAGGAGAGATGCAGGTGACCAAGCTTTTAATTGTTGATGATCATGCCGTAGTACGCTCCGGACTTGCTATGCTGCTGCATGGCAAGCAGGGTATGGAGGTAATTGGGGAGGCTTCAGAGGGTGATGAGGCGATTCAGCTGGCGCTTGCGAGCAAGCCGGACGTCGTGCTGATGGATTTGAGCATGCCCCATGGAAAAGATGGCTTAACCGCAACAGTCGAGCTGAAGAAGAAGCTGCCAGACACATCCGTCCTTATTCTAACGATGCATGATGATGATGAGTACTTATTTCGCGCTATACATGCGGGAGCTTCAGGCTATATTCTGAAGAATTCGCCGCATGAAGAACTCCTCACGGCTATTGCCTGTGTGGCGTCAGGGGATGCCTACTTATATCCGACCGCAACGAAGCGATTGATGGGTGAATATTTGACGAGGATCAAGTCTGGCGAGAATTTGGATGTCTATGAGTCGCTGTCAGAGCGGGAGAAGGAAATCTTCACTTGGATTGCCAAGGGCTATTCCAATAAAGAAATTGCCGACAGCTTAATTATAAGCGTGAAGACAGTAGAGACACATAAGAGCAATCTAATGGAGAAGCTGGGTATGCGTACACGTCCAGAGCTGATTAAATTCGCGATTAAGAGAGGGCTGCTGTATTTTGAATAAAGGGCAATGGGAAGAGCATGGTGGTAGATTAAGCGGTACTAGCAGAGGAGATCATCCTGAGGTCATTGGGCAGAATGTGGCGGCTTTGCTGAAGGAAATTGATGAGCAGGTGCCGAATTCGGCTTTCCGTCTTCAATTGCAAGATTCTTTGAAGCAGCTGGTTGATCTGAAGAATGCGCTGGATGAGTCCTCAATTGTCGCAGTGACCGATGCCAAAGGCAGAATCCAGTATGTGAATGACCGCTTTTGCGAGATATCGCAGTTCAGCCGTGATGAATTAATTGGGCAGGACCATCGCATTATTAACTCGGGCTATCATGGCAAAGCTTTTTTCGGGGAAATGTGGAAGGCGATAAGCTCTGGCCAAGTGTGGCGCGGAGAAATCCGGAACCGATCGAAGAACGGTCAGTTCTATTGGGTGAACACGACGATTGTGCCTTTCGTCGATGATGATGGAAACCCCTATCAATATATGGCTGTGCGCAGTGAGGTTACGAGGCTGAAGCAGACGGAGGAAGAGCTGCAGCAGATGATGAGCAAGGTGATGCAGATTCAGGAGGAGGAGCGGCGCCGTTTCTCTCGTGAGCTTCATGATGGGATTGGTCAGAGCTTGTTCTCCCTGCAGATTCAGCTGGACCGTCTTATATCAGAGCATGGTCTGGCCGAGCTTCAGCATGTACGCAAAGACGTCTCCCACATGATGGATGATGTGCGAAGTCTCGCTTGGGAGCTCAGGCCATCTGTGCTCGATGATCTAGGTGTTGTTCCTGCTATACGAACGTATATCGATAATTACTCCGAGCATTATGGCATTCGGGTAGAGCTGGCATGCAGTCTACGGAATAGACTCGACGTTCAACGGGAAACGGTGTTGTACCGTGTTATTCAAGAAGCGCTGACGAATATTGCGAAGTATGCGGCTGTATCGGAAGCTAAGGTCACGGTTAGTGAGACGGCGTCTACCGTAACGGCTCGTATCGTGGACGGCGGCTGTGGCTTCGTGCGTGATCGCAGCGGGAAAGGTGTCGGTCTATTCAGTATGGAGGAGCGTGCGCGTAGTGTTGGCGCCTCCTTATCTATTGTGTCGAACCCTGGGGAAGGGACAGCGGTGGAGCTGATCGTAGCGAAAGTGTAAGGCGTGATGTGGAGTGAAGTGCCTATTTTAGGCAGCATACAGGAGTGGCGAGAAGCTTGTCGAGAGACAGGCTTTTTTTGTTGTTAATGGCGCTCTTGGAATAAATGTGGAGAGGAAGTTTGAAAGGTTTGTATTTGCGGTAAAGATGGTATGAAGCACCATTCTCGATTTTAAAATCCTCAGTGAATTTCAGTCAGCAGCTACGCTTAAATCTTACCCTAAATGAGACATTTTCCTGAACAAAAACAAATAAATAAAATGAACAAATGTGCATTCGGCTGTGTGAATAGTGCCATTAACTATTTCTAGCGTTAATTAGTTAGTCGATTATTGATTTAATGTTAAGTTTGTGTAAAGAAAACGTCCTTTAAATGGAACTTTAACATTGTTTTTTTGGTAAAAGTTATTTACATACCGTCTACTCTACCTTATATTAGTTAGTATTACCGAAAGGTTGAGAGAATTATTTCCTTTTGTAAAACAGTTAATGAAATTTTGTAAAGTTGGGGGTGGATGTATTTGTGCAAAAAAGCATGATTTATCATGAAAATGGTATATTTCCATCATAAAACGTGCTTATTCAAGCTTTTGATTTGCATAAAGACATTTATGTTAGATAGTTGTTAGGTTTATGTAACTTATGTATGGTGGTTAGTCATCTTAGACAATAACAGAATTCGTTCTCATTCCAAATAAGGCAGGAGGCAATTGAATTTATGCAGATATTACTTAATTCACGTTCGAACAAAGCCATTAGTATGCTCCTTGTGTTTGTGTTGATGGTTACTGGGGTTTTGCCAAGTGGTCTTGGGGCCAATACAGCGAAAGCTGCTGGCGCTATTACGGTTGCTGAGGCTATTGCCAATAACAGTGGAACAGCTACGGTCGAAGGGTATATCGTTGGGTTTTATAGCGCTACCAATAGTGTTAATTTCGCTGGTCCGTTCGAAGTAAACACGAACTTTGCTATTGCTGATAGTCCGGATGAGACAGATACTTCTAAAATTTTGCCCGTTCAAATTCCATCAGGAACACTTAGGGAGGAAGGGCTTGCAGCGAAACCTTCTAATCTTAAGAAAAAAGTTCAGGTTAGCGGAACACTTTCACTTTTCTTCTCTGTTCCAGGATTAAGAACAGCTACCTCTATCACAATAATTAATACAGATCCAGTTACTGAAGCAGCTGCGGTAACAGCATCTCCTGCTTCCGGGGCTGTGCCTGCTGGGACGAAGATTAATTTATCAACTCCTACTGTCGGAGCGAGTGTATATTACTCTATCGATCTACTCGCAGACAAAGCAACCTTTATCCCCTATTCAACCCCCCTCACAATTACGGATGCTGTATCGATCCGTGCTTATGCAGCACTAGATGGTGCAAGCGACAGTGCAATAACACAGTATGACTACACACTTGCAGATGTAACACCCATTACAATTGCTGAAGCGCGGGCAGTAACTCCTGGTACTGACAATTCAGTGGCCGCAGTAAGAGGGATTGTTACCTTCAAGGAAGAAAGCGGCGGTGCCTACAACCTGTACATTCAAGATGAAACCGCAGGAATAGTTGTAAGAGGCAGTAACATATCAGCTGTCGTCGGTGACCGAATTGAAGCATTTGGTAAATTGAATGTTTATAATGGACTTCTTCAAATAGAGAAAGATGCTTCTGGCGGATATGTTACTGTTCTAGAATCAAATGTTGATCTTCCAGAGCCAGAGCTCATTACATCTGAAGCATTTGGCGTAGGTGATGACGATCTACGAAACAAATACGAAGGAAAACTGGTAAAGGTCGTTGATGTCAGTGTTGTTTCAGGTAGTGGCACTTATTATGCTACAGATACAGCTAGCTCTAAACAAATTCCTATCTATGACAAATATGCGACTACATCGTTCGTAGTGGGACAAGACTACAAGCAAGTAACTGGTGTAATGACGTACTATTCAAGCGTAGGCCTTGAAATTCTTCCTCGGAGTTCTTCTGATGTTATTCAGAATTTACTTACAGTGAATGCGAGCCAGCCATCCGGGGGAATCAAGCAAGGTGATGCTGTCACTCTTAGCACATTAGCTGAAGGTGGAGTTATTTATTACACGACGGATGGCACTACTCCTACTGCAAGCAGTACGGTGTATAGCGCAGCAATAACGATAAACGCAGATACAATAGTTAAAGCTATTGTCGTAGCAGGAGGAGAAACAAGTAAGGTATACACGTATTCTTATGAATCTCTTGATCAGCTAGACAGCATAGCTATTCACGAAATTCAAGGAAAACGACATGAATCTAAATATGCCAACGTACCCGTTACGAATATTGAAGGTGTCGTAACTTTTGTTGCCAAAGATAGCGAGTTCTACATGCAAACACCTGATGGAAGCACGGATAATGATGATGCTACATCTGAAGCGATCTTAATTTATAAAAGCGCTCATGGTGCCAAGGTTGGGGACAAGGTTACTGTCTCAGGTACAGTGAAGGAATATGGTTCTAATGCGACTCTGCTTAAGCTGACTGAAATTGCAGCAACAACGATTACGACAACGGCAAGTGATCAGCCATTGCCAGCTCCAATCGTGGTTGGAACGGGTGGACGTATTATTCCGAAAGCGATTGATACGGACAGCTTTGGAGAGTTCAATCCAGACACGGATGCAATCGACTTCTTCGAGAGCCTAGAGGGCATGCGAATTCAATTGAATGCTCCTAGTATCACTGGACCTTACGCGAATTCGGTCGTTCCTGTAACAGTGGATAACGGTGCGAACAATCCGATTAAGACGGATGCAGGCGGTATCGTACTCAGAGGCGACAGCGAGATTCCGTTCGAGAGCACGCTTAATCCACAGAAATTCTATATTGATACAACTAAGCCTGCGGGTGAGGATATCAAAACAGGTGATTATTACAACGGCTCTATTACGGGTATTCTGACTTATGCAGGCGGACTATTCAAAGTGAAGCCAGAAAGTCTCCCTACTATTACAAATGTAACACGAAGCCAAGCAACAACAACGATTGAAGAAGCAGAAGATAAACTGACAATAGCAACATTCAATGTAGAGAATTTCAGTAAATCGCAAGCATCCAAAGCTGCGAATATCGCTTCCATTGTTGTTAACAATCTGAAGCAACCGGACATTATTGGCTTAATGGAAGTGCAGGACAATAATGGTGAAACGGACAATGGAGTAGTTGATGCAAGCGAAAGCTTCCAAACTTTAATTGATGCCATCACAGCTAAAGGTGGACCAGCTTATTTATACACCAGCATTAATCCTGAGGATAAAAAAGATGGCGGAGCACCAGGCGGGAATATCCGCGTCGGCTTCCTATACAATCCCGAGCGTGTAAGCTTGGCTAGTGGTATTGCAGGAGATGCGACTACCTCAGTACAAGTTAACACTAATGGAAGCCTGTCTGTAAATCCGGGTCGTATTAATCCGACAGATGAGGCATTCGACGCTTCCCGTAAACCGCTAGTAGCCGAGTTTATATTCCAAGGCGAACGTGTTGTGGCAATAGCGAATCATTTCAACTCCAAAGGCGGCGATGGTGCCCCATGGGGAGCTATACAGCCAGTCGTTCGCTCGAGTGAAGTTCAACGCTGGAAGCAAGCGACAATCGTCAACAGCTTCATTAAAGAACTGGAACAGAAGGATCCTGATGCGAATGTAGTTGTATTAGGTGACTTGAATGACTTCCAATTCTCGAAGACAATTGATATTCTCAAAGGCAATCAATTGATCAACTTAGTGGATACTATGCCAGAAAAAGATCGTTACTCTTATATTTATGACGGCAACTCACAAACGCTTGATCATATTCTGGTGAGCAAAGCTCTTGCATCATACTCGGATATTGAAGCCGTCCACGTTAATGCTGATTTTGCAGCATCACATGGACGTGTGAGCGATCATGATCCGCTGCTGGCTCAGCTGGAGTTTGCAAGCAAACCAGAGCCAGGCAAAGAAATTGATCTTCGTGTGTTGCATACGAATGATACACACGGACATCTAGACAATGTGGCGCGTCGGATTACTGCTATTAAGCAAGCAACGAATGATAATACTTTGCTTGTTGATGCAGGCGATGTATTCTCGGGTACGCTGTATTTCAATCAATACAGTGGACTTGCGGATCTATGGTTCATGAACTACGTCGGCTATGACGCGATGACGTTAGGTAACCACGAGTTCGATAAAGGCCCATCAGCGCTAGCTGACTTCATTAATGGCAAAGGCGAGTTCGAAGGGGTGAAGTTCCCTCTAGTAAGCTCGAACCTTGATTTCAGTAAAGATGCTTCTCTTAAGGATCTGTTCGTGAATGAAATTCCTACAGTTGAAGGAACAGAGGCAGACGGTAAAATTTATCCAGCAATCATTAAGGAAGTAGATGGAGAGAAAGTCGGTATCTTCGGCTTGACTACGCCAGATACGATATCACTGGCATCGCCAGGTGCAGTCGAGTTCAAAGATTACATCGCAAGCTCGAACGCAACGATAGCTATGCTGGAAGAGGAAGGCGTCAATAAAATTATAGTGTTGACTCACTTGGGCTACACGGATGACCTGAAGCTTGCGGAAGCGGTAGAAGGCATCGATATTATTGTCGGCGGCCACTCTCATACTCAGTTGAATGAGCCTGAAGTCGTGAATGAAGCTGGTGCTCCAACGCTTATCGTTCAGACTGGTGAGTATGGTGTGAATTTCGGACAGTTAGATGTAAGTTTCGACGAATATGGTGTTATTAAGGAATGGAATGGCAAGCTGATCAACGTTGATGCACAGAATGCGGATAAATCATATGTCTATGCAGATGATGTGGCAGCGGCAGCTAAGCTGGCTGAGCTCAAAGTACCTCTAGAAACGTTGAAAAATACGGTTGTTGGCAAGTCCGACGTAGTTCTTGACGGCGTACGTGATAACGTTCGTGCAAAAGAAACGAACCTAGGCAACCTGGTTGCAGACGGTATGCGTGACAAAATGAAGAGCATCTTGAATGTTCCAGGAGTAAAAGGCTATGTAACGATTCAGAATGCAGGGGGCATTCGTGCTTCAATCGACAAGGGTGATATTACACTTGGTGAGCTGCTGACTGTGATGCCATTCGGTAATAATCTAACTGCGCTGAAGATGACAGGGGAAGAAATTATTGCTGCCCTTGAGAACGGCGTGAGCGGAATAGAATCGAATCAAGGACGTTTCCCTCAAGTATCAGGTATGAGATTCTACTATGATTCGAAGAAGAAGCCTGAAGTGTATGATTCGGTAACCGGAGAGTATACCCAAACAGGTGAGCGAATTATCAAAGTAGATATTAAGAATGACGATGGAACCTATAGTGAAATTGATCCTGCAGCTTATTATATGGTTGCGACGAACTCCTTCATGGCTAACGGCGGTGATTTCTATTACTCGATGCTTGAAGCCAAAAATGATGGTCGATTGTATGAGCTGAACTTGGTAGATTATGAAGTCTTTAAGGATTACCTGACCAAAATTGGCACGGTAACGAATGGTACCGAGGGACGGATTAAGAATCTGCTTGGTACGACTCTGACAGGCACAGAAATTGACCTTCGTGTATTGCATACGAATGATACGCACGCACACTTAGACAATGTGGCGCGTCGGATTACAGCTATTAAGCAGGCTACCAATGCAAACTCATTGTTGGTTGATGCAGGGGATGTATTCTCTGGCTCACTATATTTCAACCAATATAACGGGCTGGCAGATCTGTGGTTCATGAACTACGTTGGCTATGACGCGATGACGTTAGGTAACCACGAGTTCGATAAAGGCCCATCAGCGCTAGCTGACTTTATTAAAGGCAAAGGCGAGTTTGAAGGGACGCAATTCCCAATCGTAAGCTCTAACCTTGATTTCAGCAAAGATGACTCACTTAAAGATCTATTCGTCAATGAGATTCCACTAGTTGATGGAACAGAGGCAGGAGGCAGCATCTATCCAGCTATCATTAAAGAAGTAGATGGTGAGAAGGTCGGCATCTTCGGATTAACTACACCAGATACGATCTCGCTGGCATCTCCAGGTGCTGTTGAGTTCAGAGACTTTGTCGCTAGCTCTAATGCAACAATTGAGCTGCTGGAGGAGCAAGGAGTTAATAAGATTATCGTATTGTCTCACTTGGGCTACACGGATGACCTGAAGCTTGCTAATGCGGTTGACGGTATTGATATTATTGTTGGCGGTCACTCTCATACGCAATTGACCCAACCGGTAGTCGTTAAAGGCGACGAGGCGAATAGTGCTCCGACTCTAATCGTTCAGACTGGCGAATATGGCGTTAACTTCGGTCAGTTAGACGTAAGCTTTGACGGCAACGGTGTAATTGATGCATGGAATGGCAAGCTGATCAACGTTGATGCACAGAATGCTGATGAATCATATGTATATGCAGATGATGCGGAAGCTGCGGCTAAGCTAGCTGTGCTTAAAGTGCCTCTTGAAGCATTGAAAAACACAGTAGTCGGCAAATCTGATGTTGTTCTAGATGGTCTGCGTGATAACGTGCGTGTAAAAGAGACGAATCTAGGTGACCTGATAGCAGACGGTATGCGCGATAAAATGATGAGCATCCTTAAAGACATCCCAGATGTACAAGGCTACGTAACGATTCAAAATGCAGGAGGCATACGCGCTTCGATTGATGAGGGCGACATCACATTAGGTGAGCTGTTGACTGTTATGCCATTCGGCAATAACCTGACAGCGCTGAAGATGACAGGGGAAGAAATTATTGCAGCACTAGAGAATGGTGTGAGCGGTATAGAAACAACTCAAGGACGCTTCCCGCAGGTATCTGGTATGAGATACTCGTATGATTCGAGCAAGAAGCCGGAGATTTATGATTCGGTATCGAAAACGTACACGCAAGAAGGCGAGCGAATCATTAAAGTTGAAATCAAGAATGAGGATGGCACTTACAGTGCGATCGATCCAGCGGCTTACTACATGGTTGCGACGAACTCCTTCATGGCTAACGGCGGAGACTTCTACTTCTCTATGCTGGCAGCTAAAAATGCAGGCAGACTCTATGAATTAAACTTAGTAGATTATGAAGTGTTCAAGGATTATCTGACTAAGATCGGTACAGTTAACATCGGTACTGAAGGCCGGATCACGGATGTGAAGGGTACTACACCGACTCCGACTCCGACGCCAAATCCAGGTACTTCGACACCAACACCAACACCAACGCCAACACCAACACCAACACCAACACCAACACCAACACCGGAACCAGTGAAGCTGACAGACATTGCTGGACACTGGGCGGCGCAGGCTATTGAAGAGGCGGTAAAGCTTGAGATTGTCAAAGGCTTCACAGACGGTACATTCCGTCCGGAAGCAACGGCAACACGCGCTGAGTTCGTAACCATGGTCAGCCGTGCGTTCAAGCTGACAGGTGGCACAACGGAGCTATCTTTTGCAGATTTGAGCAGTATTCCAGAATGGGCACGTCCATTCGTTGCACAGCTGGTGCAGGCAGAATTAATAAGCGGTTATACCGACAATACATTCCGTCCGAATGGCAAGCTTACACGTATTGAAATGACAGCCATCATCGTAAGAGCACTCGGATTGCCAATTGACGAGACAGCGACTCTAACATTTGATGATGCTAGCGAAATTCCGGCATGGGCACGTCCTTATATTGCTGCAGCTTCCCAAGCAGGTATTGTGAATGGAACAGGCAATAATAAGTTCTCTCCTAATGCAACAGCTACAAGAGCAGAAGTGGTTACATTGCTCTTGAATGCTTTGGAGTACGCAAGCAAAAGCTAACTGAAAACATGAAGCAGGGATATCCTCTAGTAGAGGGTATCCCTGCTTTTATGTATCAGCAGAACAAATCCAGTACTTGGCTCGTCTATCTTATGTATCAAGGAATAGGGAGGGATTGGTCATAGCTAAGGGTGTATTCATCATAACGGGAGCATCACGCGGAATTGGAGAAGCGTTAGCGCTGTTATTATTGAAGGAAGGGTATCAAGTAGTAGGTTTGTCTAGAGGTGAATCTAAGCAATTAAGAGGTCAGACGAACTATACTCATTACCCGGTTGATCTTGGCCAATGGCGTGATATGGATGAGTGGATGGAAGAGTTGGTAGCATCTTTGAACCTAACCGATAATCCTATGATCGGATTAATTAATAATGCTGCAATGCTGGAGCCGCTGAAGCCAATTGAGCAGTGTACAGCGGATGAAATACGTTCCCATATCAATCTCTCGTTAACAGTGCCTATGCAGCTGACAGCTGCATTCCTGAGAGCCGGACAAGCACTAAGCATTCGCAGGAAGGTTGTGAATGTGACATCAGGGTCAGGTACATATGCGAATCCGGATATGAGCGTATATTCTACAGCCAAGGCAGGAATAGATATGTTCACTCGATGCGTTGGCACTGAGCAGGCTGGTTGTGAGCATCCTGTTGAGATTGTAGCGATAGATCCAGGCATGGTTGATACTCACATGCAGCAGACGGCACGAGATCGAGGAGAAGATGGCTTTGCTCTGTCAGCTTATTTCAAGCAGGCCTATTCGAGCGGACAGCTGCAATCTGCTGAAGCGTGTGCGAAGCGCCTGCTGAATATCATTCTAAGGCAAGATAACGCCGGTGCAATTATCCGAAGCTCGGAGGAGATATAAACGCAGAGTCTGCGCAGCTATAATGCCAGTCCTAAGTGATCGCAATCGCTGTTTATGGTATGATACGAGAGTGGTGTGAAGCTCCAATTAGCCATATACTTCTGATGTAAAGTAGGTTTGTCTAATGCATTTATTATCTGTTGAACATATAACGAAAAGCTATGGTGAGAAAATGCTGTTCGAAGACGTCACTTTTGGCGTGGAGGATGGCGATAAGATTGGTATTATCGGTGTGAACGGTACGGGAAAATCGACGTTCCTGAAGGTGATCGCAGGCCTTGAGCCAGCGGATGCTGGCAATGTATCGATTGGCAATCGCGTGTCGATTCGAATGCTCGCTCAGGACCCGGCCTTTGCACCTGGAGAAACAGCGCTAGAGCATGTATTGGGAGGGGATTCCCCTCAGCTACGAGCAGTGAGGGACTATGCGGCTGCACTAGAAGCGCTCGAGTGGAACCCGAATGATGCAGCGCTACAAGAGAAGCTGATTAGTGCGAATCAACGGATGGACGAGCTCGATGTGTGGCAGTTGGAGAGTGATGCTAAGATGGCACTCTCCAAGCTTGGCATTCATAACTATGAGGATAAGGTTGATACGATGTCTGGTGGTCAGCGGAAGCGTGTCGCAATGGCAGCAGCACTGCTGCAGCCATCTGATGTGCTCATTCTGGATGAGCCTACCAACCACATTGATAATGATTCGGTGGCGTGGCTTGAGGGAATGCTCCAGAAGCGTAAAGGTGCCCTATTGATGATTACGCATGATCGTTATTTTTTGGATCGTGTTAGTAATCGTGTTATTGAGCTGGATAAAGGCCGTGCTTATTTCTATGAGGCCAACTACAGCCGATTCCTCGAGCTGAAGCTGGAGCGGGAAGAGCGTGAAGCTGCTTCAGAGGACAAACGGCAGAACCTGCTGCGTAATGAGCTTGCTTGGATTCGGCGTGGAGCTAAGGCGCGTTCGACGAAGCAGAAGGCGCGTATTGATCGGTTTGAGGCGTTGAAGAATCAAGCGCCTAAGCAGGCAGGCGGCAAAATGGATGTGTCTGTAGCATCCACGCGACTAGGCAGGAAAATTATTGAAATAGAAAATGTAGCGAAACGGTTCGGAGAGCGGACGCTTATCCGTGACTTCAGTTATATTGCTGTTCCAGAAGACCGCGTCGGTATCGTTGGCCGCAATGGCAGCGGGAAGTCAACGCTGCTCAAGCTTATCGAAGGACGGCTTCAGCCGGATGAAGGCTCTGTTGTATTAGGTCCGACGGTTAACCTCGGATGGTTCTCTCAAGAGCATGAAGAGATGGATGAGTCGCTTCGCGTTATTGAATATATACGAGAAGGCGCAGAGCAAGTTCGGACGGCTGATGGTACGACGATATCAGCGGGACAAATGCTGGAGAGATTTCTTTTTCCGCCAGCGATGCAGTGGGCTCTGATTGGTAAGCTGTCAGGTGGCGAGAAGCGTCGCCTGCAGTTGCTGAGAGTATTGATGAATGCGCCTAACGTACTGCTGCTCGATGAGCCGACGAATGATCTGGATATTGCGACACTTACCGTTCTAGAGGATTATCTGGATGACTTCCCTGGCGTTGTATTCGTCGTATCCCATGATCGCTATTTCCTAGATCGCACAGTGGACAAAATGCTGGCCTTCGAAGGTGATGGCGTTATTACACAGCATACGGGCAATTATACGGAGTATCAGGAGTATGCAGCGAAATTCGGAACAGCAGCTGGTGAAGGGACTGCGGGATCTGGGGCGGGTGCGAAAACAGCGGCTAAGCAGACGGCTTCTGTGCCGACAGAAGCAGCACCAGTACCGAAGCCGTCTGGCGAGAAGGCGCTTCGTATGTCCTACAAGGACCAGAAGGATTATGAGCAGATTGATGACTGGATTGCGCAAGCAGAGGAGCAATTAACGGCTATTGCTAAGCGTATGGAGGAGTCGGGCAGCGACTCTGTTCTTCTCCAGCAACTAGCCGAAGAACAGCAGCAGCTGGAGGCTAAGCTGGATCAGCTCATGGAGCGATGGACGGAGCTGAATGAGCTGGCAGAGCAGATTGCAGCTCAGAAGAAAAACTAACGTTCAACTTGAGAGGGGCAGCAGATTATGGCTAATGAAATTCGTAATATTTATTGTGTCGGACGGAATTATCGTCTGCATGCACTAGAGCTGGGCAATGAAGTGCCACAATCGCCACTCGTATTCACGAAGCCCTCTCATGCTGTAGTGCCCATGAATGGCAACGTGGTTGAGCTCCCGGGAAATAAAGGCGAGGTTCACTTTGAGCTGGAGCTGGTATTGCGCGTAGGACGTGAGCTTAAGCCAGGCATGAAGCCGGATGATTGTATTGATGCGCTAGCGCTTGGGCTGGATCTAACTCTTCGGGATGTGCAGAGCAAGCTGAAGGCTAAGGGCCAGCCATGGCTGGAAGCCAAAGGCTTCAAAGGCTCAGCGCCTCTTAGCGAGTGGATGCCGTATCCAGGTGAGGAAGGGCTTAAGGAGCATGAATTCGCCTTGCTGCGTAATGGAGTTCAAGCGCAAATAGGCCATTCAAGCGACATGCTGTTCCATATTTCTGAGCTTATCGAGCACATCCATACTGGATACGGCCTAGGCCCTGGAGATCTGATCTATACCGGCACACCAGTAGGAGTAGCAGCTCTTCAGGATGGAGATCTGCTTGAGGGCTTCTGGCGCAATGAGAAGGTTGCGAGCTGTACGATCAAGTTAGTCTGATCTAATCGAAAAAGAGACTGTCCGCAAAGCCTTGGTTTAGGCTTCACAGGCAGTCTCTTCTTTTTTTATAAGCGGCTATCGCTGCTCCAATAGTTAGGCGTTGAATGCGGTAAGCATCCAGACATGCTTCTCAAGGGTGGTATGAATAGCGAGCAGCATGTCTGCAGTCGTCTCATCACCTTCGGACTCGGCAATTTCCATAC
Source organism: Paenibacillus xinjiangensis (assembly GCF_059686975.1). NCBI lineage: Bacteria > Bacillati > Bacillota > Bacilli > Caryophanales > Paenibacillaceae > Paenibacillus > Paenibacillus xinjiangensis. The sequence goes on from NZ_JCAALS010000014.1 coordinate 116,967, forward strand.
CCTCTTTAAGCTCCCCAATAATTGTGGTGAAGTCTTTGATTAGTGCGTCGACCATTTCGGATGCCGATTCTTTCCCTTTGGCTTCCTTAATACTAGCCGTTTCTAGATGCTCAGCCATCGTTGCTAGAGGTTTGCCTTTGAGTGCGAGCAGGCGTTCTGCGAGCTCATCTACGTTCAAGGTAGCCTCTTCGTATAATTCCTGGAATTTAACATGCAAGGTGAAAAATTGCGGGCCTTTTACATACCAGTGGTAGTTGTGAAGCTTCGTATACAATACGTTCCAGTTAGCAATCTGTTTGTTTAATACCTCGTTAGTTTTACTCATAATTCCTCATCCTTTCATGTATCACTAGTGTGTGCGCAGCTCAGGGATAGCATACAGCTATTCGACAACTCTTGATTTAATTATAATAATTACTTATTTATAATTATTACAAACTAAGTGAGGATTGTCAAGCCAATTATAGCTCTTATCTCATGCGGGCACTTCAGCTTATTGAAGCTGGTTAGTAATGCTTCTGTTAATAAATAAACGCCCGAGACGGTTTTGAAACCATCTCGGGCGTTTATAGGTTGGTTTTCTTTTATTGCGTAATCGCTTCGTCTGCTACGACAGCAGCCGCAGCTTCTGCCTCTGCTAGCATGAAGATAGCTAATACGAACATTGCGTGAGACCAAGTCAGAGGAACGACCCAAGCGGTCTCTCCAGTGACTTTATCCACTTGCTCAGGCAGGAGTCCGGTTTCCGTACGATGCTGGACAGCCCAATCTATAAGCTGTCTAGCTTCATCTAACTTGCCAGTCTCAATACGATAATGAGCAAGCCACAGCGTTGTTAGGATCCAAGGATTCCCACCAATATAATGATCATCCTCATAACGTTTGATTCCGCCAATACCAGGAACGGTAAGAAGCTGCTCAATCGTGTCAGCTGTTCGTGTCATATACTCATGATCAGGAGAGACAGCTCCGAACGGTACAGCAATACCAAGCAAGCTGATATCTACAATTGGGTCATGACGAAGCTTATATTTCTCATAGTCCTTGGCGAATGGAACGACAGAGCCCTCTTGCCCTGAGGCAGTGGATTGCTCATACCTGTGTTTATCGACGCTTATATCCAGGCCGCGATAGAAGCTTCCACGCTCTTCATTCCAATGCTCTGAAGTAATCTTCTCCGCAATGCGCTGTGCTGCAGCTGACCATTGCTCAGCAAGATCGTCGCGAGCAGCAAGCTTCGCGAATGAAGCAGCTGCTGTTAATCCGCCGTATACAGCTGCCGATGAATACGTATGGGAAGCTTCACGCTCTTCCCATAAATCGATGCTTGGCTTAGGCAGGCCTGATTCTGGGTCGAGATAGGAGACAAGGAATGCTGCACCGCGCTCGACTGCTGGCCATACTCGATCAGCGAAGGCCTGATCCTGCATCTCGGAATAATGTTCCCACATTCCCCACAAGATAGAGGAGCCTTCATCGATTTGAAGTCCCCATGACGGAGCAAGGCTGCCATCATGGTAATGACGCTGCTGCCATGAGCCGTCAGGTGCTTGAGCTGATAATGTCCAATCATAGAAGCGATCGGATAAAGAGCTTAGGCCTGCTTTGTCCAGTGCAGTCGTAATGAAAGCTGCGTCCCGGCCCCAACAGAAGGAATAGCCGCCACAGCGGATGAATTCTTCATCGAACTCAGGAGCTGCGATGATACTGCCAGTCTGCTCGTCAGCCATAAGCTTGAACATGAGAAGGGAACGATCATACAATTCAGCGATATCTTCACGATCGCTTGGGCAAGGTGCAGCTTCCTGCAAATAATGGTGCCAGTAAGCAGCGGTTAGCTCCTGCCATTCTAAGCTAGGCTTGCTCTTGGCAAGGCGAAGCTCATTCAAGCAGCTGGTTTCATCCTCACCAGCCGTAATATAGACAGGGATAGAAGCCTGCTCTCCCGGTGCAAGGCCTTCGATACGCCATACGAGTGCCCCATCGGGCTGCATATCAATGACATTGCCGCTAAGCGTGGTTTGTTGTGCAGCATCCCAAGCGTTGCCGGCTTGGAATTTAGTGCATACGTTTGCGCTTGATAACGCAAAGAAAGTACGGTTCCGGAAGTGTACCAAGGCATCGTCAGCGATGTTGAATGTCGTTGTATTGTACAGACGGTTCTCACTGATCTGGAATGACGAATGCATGACGAACTCGAATGAGAGGGAGCTGTCACTTACGTTCGTGAACGTGTAGTCCCTTACAATAATCGATTGTCCAGGTATGGCATAGTGGTAGCTATCCACGCGAAGCGGCTGGTCGGCCGCTTCTGCTTGGATGCGCAGGATGTTGGTTTTGGATACATAATCAGCTTGGTGCTGCCAACCCTCTTCTTCACTATCGAACCAGGTTGTGTTCTTAGACTGCTCGGCATTATCGATACGAATTCCAGTGCGGATCGAATCAACATGTTGAGGGAAGTCAATATTGGGCCACCATAAACGATACATTCTTCCATTGCGGCCTAATGAGGCTAGAAATTTGGAATTACCAATAATGGCATCCACTAGAAAAGGTTTTTTATTATTCATAATGGTCAGCTCCTTTTGGATGCAAGATGGATTGATGATTCACGAACGATAAGACGGTGGGGAATAATGATGTTGGATTGATGAACAGGCTCATCACGGATTTGTTGCACTAACATTTGAGACGCTGTGTATCCAAGCTGGTAAGTCCCGATATCAACAGAGCTGATTGGTGGCGTTGCAAGCTCAGATAAGGCAATATTATTGAAGCTTACGAGTGAGATATCCTCCGGCACCGTGTAACCAATCTCTGTTAGTCCACGAAGGACGCCGAATGCGGTGACGTCATCAATGACGACCAAGCCAGTAGGGCGCTCAGGCAGTCCCATAATCATAGACATCGCTCTGAAGCCGCTCTGCTGCAGGAACTCTCCATCAACAACCCACTCCTGACGGAAGGGAAGTCCAGCTTCAATAAGTGCCTGCTGATAGCCTTTCATCCGATCATGAGAGACGGTCAAGTTCTGAGGTCCACTTACAAATCCAATCCTCGTATGACCCTGCATAATCAAATGCTGAGCAGCGTCATAGGCTGCTTGAACATTATTGTTGTTGACGGTAAGGATGTTGGAATGATGCTCATCTGTCCGTCCAATAAGAACGCTCGGGAAGTTCTGTGCATTGAGATAACTAATTAGAGGATCATTGACGCGAGAAGAGAGGAGGATGACTCCGTCAACTCTTCTACCGAATACAAGTCTGCCAATTGTCTCCGTTTCATTATGATCATCTGTAGCAGCAGTTAGCAGCATGTCGTAGCCTGCACGGGTGGAATGTGTGAGTATTCCTCTAAGAAGCTCTCCAAAAAAGAAATCCTGGAAGAGCTCTTCAGCAGGACGCGGCAGCATGATCGCAAGGGTCTGGGTCGTTTTGGAGACAAGACTCTTCGCCATTGCGTTAGGATGGTAGCCCATATCCTCCATGATCTGCTTGACCTTGGCTGATGTTTCTTTGCTTATTCTGGGATGCTTGGAAACGACCCTTGAAACAGTCGAAGGGGAAACCCCTGCAGCCTTAGCGATATCTTTTATGGTTACCATTATATATTAGTCCCCCATTACAAATGCAATCGTTTGTACACTGTTGAGTTAATGTTAATGCAACCGCTCTCTAAAGTAAATATATATATTGTGAAATCGCTTTACAAATGTTCAAAAACTGAGTAAAACGGAGTTATTGTTAGATATCCATAGATAAGTACTAGAATGTAGTTGAATTTGAGCTGTGCAAACGTTTTTACAAACGAATATCCATGTTGTATGATGAATCCATGAATAGAACGCTTTCATCACTCCACTCTTGTTAAGTAAGCGAATACAAGCGATTGTAGCACGCTTACGGATATCTATTTCGGTTACTTGTACAAACGTTTGCATCATTTCGATTGTTGAAAGAAGCCGCGATAGAATGGAACACAAGGGTAAGCGTGTTATTCCATGGTTAAGTTAAGAAACGAACACATTATGAAGGGGGATCTTTTAGCATGAAAAAATGGGTTGGTCTTATGCTCGTAAGTACGATGGTTATACTGGCAGCTTGTGGTGGTAATAGTGGCAACACACCGAACAACAATGCAACGAATGCTCCGGAACCGACAGAAACGGCGAATAATAATGCAGCCGGAGATGATGAATTGAAGCCTGAAGAAGGCGCAACGCTCGTTATTTGGGAAGGTAAAGCACAGCGTACTTTTGTTGAAGCGGTTGCAGCAGAGTTTACTGCTAAATATGGCGTTCCTGTCAAAATCGAAGAAGTAGAAAATCCGGATCAAGTTACGAAGCTGACAACGGATGGCCCAGCTGGTCTCGGTGCAGACGTTGTATCATTCCCTCATGACCAAATTGGACGCGCTGCTTCCGCTGGTCTAGTGCTTCCGAATGATGTGTTCGAAGGTGAAACCTCGAGCGAGAACGAAGCTAACGCAGTTAGCGCTGTAACGTTCGAAGAGATTCTTTATGGCTATCCGTTCGCCGTTGAAACTTACGCTCTTCTGTACAACAAAGCATTGGTACCTACAGCTCCAAAAACATTCGATGAAGTTATCGAGTTCAGCAAAACTTTCAATGATACTAAAAACAACAAATACACAATTATGTGGGAACTTCAACAGTTCTACTATAACTACGCATTCCTAGCGGCAGGCGGCGGTTATATGTTCGGTGAGAACAATACGAACAAAGAAGATATCGGCTTGAACAATGATGGAGCAGTAGAAGGCGGTAAATTCCTGGCTTCCTTGAAAGAAACACTGCTTCCGCTCAACACTGCTGATATTACATTCGATATCAAAAAAGGCTTGTTCCTTGAAGGTAAACTTGCAATGGACATTAACGGTCCTTGGGCTCTTGCAGATTACAAAGCAGCAGGCATTGATCTTGGTGTAGCTCCACTTCCTACTATTTTGGGTAATGCAACACCTTCATTCTCTGGTGTTAAAGCATACTTCGTTAACTCATTCTCGAAATACCCGAACGCTTCCAAGCTGTTCGCACGCTTCTTGTCTACTAAAGAATCACAATTGAAAAACTTCGAAATGAACGGAACAATTCCGGCTAATATTGAAGCGGTAGCTGATCCGAAGATTCAAAATGACGAAATTACAAAAGCATTCTACGAGCAGTTCTCGAGCTCAACACCTATGCCTGCGATCCCTGAAATGGGTGCTGTATGGAATCCAATCACAGCAGGTATCGCTGATATCTGGGACGGTGGCAAGGATGTAAAAGAAGCACTTGATAATTCGGTACAACAAATTAAAGAGGGTATCGCAAATTAATAAGTTATGCTGATCGGTTCACCCGCCGGATCAATTCCGGCGGGTGCTTAATCATTACAAGTTGTGGGAGGGAGCCGGATAGAGATGAAGCAGCATCGCATGACCGCACTCATTTTATCAATACTGGTGCAAGGCTTGGGGCAATTATACAACCGGCAGTGGATTAAAGGAATTATATTAATTGTATTGCAGGCAGTGGGACTCACGTATGTTCTTCCGAGGCTTGGAGAGGCCTTCTGGGGATTGGCTACATTAGGAGAGAAAACACAGAAATTCGTTAAAGTTGGAAAGTCTACTCAGTTGCAGCCGGGAGATCATTCGATCTTTCTTATGCTCGGTGGACTAATTACATTATTTATTTGCTTCGTTCTAATTGTGCTTTATATTGTGAATTTGAATGACGCTTATCGCAATGGTAAATTGCGTGATGAAGGTAAGAATATTCGTAACTTCAAAAGTTCCTATGAAAACATTACTACCAATTACTTTCCTCATATGATGCTTGCGCTACCAGCGCTCGGCGTACTGTTCTTCACGATTATGCCGATTGTATTCACGATTATGTTGGCGTTCACTAACTACTCTGCGCCTGATCATATACCGCCTGCCAAATTAGTTGACTGGGTAGGGTTCAAGACCTTTACAGATTTGGTTAGCCTGAAATCATGGAGCCATACGTTTGTTGGCGTACTTACATGGACCATTATTTGGGCAGTATTAGCAACAGCAACTACGTACCTTGGTGGTATTCTCGTTGCACTGCTTATTGAGCAAAAAGGAATTAGACTCAAAAAATTATGGCGTACGATCTACATTATCCCTTACGCTATTCCACAGCTAATTTCACTACTTGTTATGAAGAACTTGTTCAACGGACAGTTCGGTCCTGTCAACCAATACTTGAAGTATTTTGGACTTGGCGGCTTGCCTTGGCTATCCGATCCGTTCTGGGCGAAGGTAACGGTAATTGTCGTTAATATGTGGATAGGTATTCCTATAAGCATGGTACTGATTCTGGGGATATTGACTTCCATTCCAAAAGATTTGTATGAAGCAGCAGATGTAGACGGTGCGACGACGCTACAGAAATTCCGTATCATTACAATGCCGTTCATCCTATTCTCTACTGCGCCAATTCTCATTATGCAATTTGCTGGTAACATCAATAACTTTAATGTTATCTTCCTGCTAACAGGTGGTGCTCCGGCAAAAGGGGATTACCAATTTGCAGGTGCGACCGATTTGCTCATCACGTGGCTCTATAAGTTGACTCTGGATAATAACAAATACAATGTAGCATCTGCTCTTGGTATTATTATCTTCATACTCGTAGCTACGTTCTCGATCTGGAACTTCAGACGTTCGAAATCGTTCAAAGAGGAGGATATGATCCAATGAGAAAACGCAATAATGTATTATGGTTGTCACTCAGTTATATCCTGCTTATTTTTATCGCGATTATTGCCATTTACCCGGCTCTATGGGTTGTGCTGTCGTCTTTCCGACCTGGCGGCTCGCTGTATAGTGATAGCTTATGGCCGTCAGAGTTTACATTCATTCACTACAAAGAGCTATTCACAAGCAAAGCTTATCTGTATGGGACTTGGTACTTGAATACACTCAAAATTGCCATATTTACGATGATTCTATCAACGATTCTGATGACACTCAGTATGTACGCCTTGTCACGGTTCCGCTTCAAAGGACGTAAAAGCGTATTGACGGTTATGCTGGTACTAGGGATGTTCCCGAGCTTTATGAGCTTGATCGCTATTTATATCATTCTTCTTCAACTGAACTTGCTTGATACGCATACGGCGCTTATTCTCGTATATTCAGCGGGAGCAGCACTGGGCGGGTTCATTGTCAAAGGATTCTTCGATACGATTCCGCGCAGCTTGGATGAGGCCGCTCGAATCGATGGTGCAAGCCATTTGCAGGTATTCATCAAAATCATGCTGCCACTATCGAAGCCTATGCTTACTTATGTAGCATTGACTTCGTTCACGGGCGTATGGGGAGACTTTATCTTCGCAAGACTCGTTCTGCGTACGAAAGAAAACTGGACGCTCGCTGTAGGGATGTGGGATATGGTTAACTCCTTGCAGAACAGTAACTTTACGATGTTTGCTGCGGGCTCCGTACTAATTGCAGTTCCGATTACCATTTTGTTCATCTTCCTACAGCGCTTCCTTGTTCAAGGATTAACTTCCGGCGCTTCGAAAGGATAAGGATATGTCTGCTCGTAACCTGAATAAGCGGGGCCGAATCAGATTACTTGCTTGCGGATTCCTGCTCCTCGTTCTAGCCTTAACAGCAGCTTGCAGCAATGCGACGAATAATAACGGTAATAATGATGCAGGGGAAGCAAGTGCTTCCCCTGTTGCTACGAGTGAAGGTGTGAAGCCTGCAGCAGCCACATTCGAAGTGGATGAGCAGCCAGGCACGGTCTATTATGAAGTATTCGTCCGTTCCTTCTATGATACGAATGGTGATGGTATCGGCGATTTGAATGGAGTAACAGCGAAGCTGGATTATCTGAAGGAGCTTGGTGTCGGCGGTATTTGGATGATGCCGATTAATGCGTCACCGAGCTATCATGGCTATGATGTAACGGATTATTATGCGGTTAATCCGGAGTATGGCACGCTAGAGGATCTGAAGAGGCTGCTTGAGGAAGCGCATAAGCGCGACATCAAGGTGATCATGGATCTGGTTGTTAACCATTCAAGTAAAGAGCATCCATGGTTTAAGGAAGCGCTAGCTGACCCTTCGAGTCCATATCGCAGCTGGTACCAATTCGCAGGTGCAGATGATAAGGTAGCTAAGGATGGGGCAATGAGCTCTAATCCATGGCATAAGTCTGGTGATACGCAGTACTTGGGCATATTCTGGGAAGGCATGCCAGACCTGAACTTCGATGAGCCAGCGGTACGCGCAGAGATGATTAAGATTGGTCAGTACTGGCTGGAGCAAGGACTCGATGGCTTCCGTCTAGATGCTGCTAAGCATATTTATGGGGATTTCACTTCAACCGTTAATACGGACGAGGTAAAGGCCGCGAATCAGAAGTGGTGGCAGGAATTCCGCAGCGGCTTGATGGAGCAGAAGCCGGATGTATTCCTGATTGGTGAAGTGTGGGATTCCCTAGCTGTTATTGCTCCTTATTTCGATAAGGCTCTGGATTCGGCCTTTCACTTCGATCTAGCTGGTAAGCTGCTTGGGGCTGCCAGCTCTGAGCGTGACCCGGATATCGCCTTTACGCTAAAGCGGGCATATGGCCTATATAGTGAAACCTCCGGTGGAACGTTCACGGATGCTCCATTTCTAAGCAATCATGATCAGAACAGGGTTATGACAGCGGTGAACGGGAATGTAGACCATGCGAAGATGGCGGCTTCCTTGCTGCTGACGCTGCCAGGCAACCCATTCCTCTACTATGGCGAAGAGCTGGGTATGAAAGGGGCTAAGCCGGATGAGTATATCCGTGAGCCTATGCCATGGTATGCGGCGGCTTCTGGGGGAGAAGGACAGACCGCTTGGGCAGTGTCCAAGTATAATACGGACCCGGCTGCTGTTTCCGTTGAGGTACAGCAGAAGGATGAACAATCCTTGCTGGCGCATTATAAGCAGCTGCTGCAATGGCGCAAGGAAGAGCCAGCGCTGCGTGATGGCACGATTGATGAATATGAGCTGGCAGACGCCCCGTCTGCGGTTAGTGCTTTCGTGCGGGTAACGAAGACAGAACGGGTGCTCGTCGTTCATAATTTATCAGGTGAAGCACAATCGGTGACGCTGCAAGCCGTTGAGCCTTATGGTACATTCAGCAGCATCAGCCATTCCAGTAAAGAAGGTGCAGTGCTGGATACCGGCAAGCTGACGCTGCTGCCGTACAGTACCGTTATTGTGAAGTAAGATGCACGTTATTGTTCTAATCAGAAAGGCTGTTTCACTCGTAGGCAACTACGTGATGAAACAGCCTTTCTTGCGTTGATAGGCCTTACAGCGAGAAGAAGGCACAACCTACACTTTCCAGTGGGTCGTACCTTCTTCTGATCGAGCAACGGGTTGTTCACCTGTCTATTAGAATTGCATCTTAAGCATGAACGCTCTCATGTGCTTGTGCTTCAAGGAAACGTTCGCAGTCGAGCGCTGCCATACATCCACTGCCTGCAGCTGTAATAGCTTGGCGGTACTGGCGATCCTGAACGTCGCCGCAAGCGAACACGCCAGGAATATTCGTCTCAGAGGTACCAGGCTTCACGACAATGTAGCCTTGATCATCCGTCGTAACTTGGCCATTCAAGAAGGCCGTATTAGGCGTATGACCGATCGTGATGAAGACACCGTCTGTCTCCACAAGCTCTTCCTCGCCGGTCGCATTGTTGCGAACCTTCAGTCCTTGCAAGCCTTGCTCGCCTGCTACAACCTCAAGCGGTGTGCGATTCAGGTTCCAGCTGATTTTTTCATTCGCACGGGCACGATCCTGCATGATTTTGGATGCGCGAAGCTCATCACGACGGTTAACGACTGTGACTTCGGAAGCGAAGCGAGTTAAGAACACAGCCTCCTCCATAGCGGAATCGCCGCCGCCGACGATTGCGATTTTTTTGCCACGGAAGAAGAATCCGTCACAAGTTGCGCAAGTGCTGACGCCGCGGCCGATGTTGTCCTGCTCACCTGGAATGCCAAGATACTTGGCTGAAGCTCCTGTTGAGATGATAACACTCTCAGCCTGAAGCTCACCGATACCTTCTACATCAAGTGTGTAAGGGCGTTTGCTGAAATCTACGCTTTTGACAGAGCCGGTACGGAACTGAGCACCGAAATTCTGAGCTTGCTTACGCATATTGGACATCAGCTCGCTGCCTAGAATACCTTCAGGGAAACCAGGGAAGTTCTCGATCTCTGTCGTTGTTGTCAGTTGACCGCCTGGCTGCCAGCCTTCAATAACAAGAGGTTCCATATTAGCACGCGCCAGATAGATCGCTGCTGTTAATCCGGCAGGGCCGGTGCCTATAATAATTGTTTTATACATAATCGTTCCTCCATTTCATACGGTACGAGAAATTGAATTGTTCACAATTTAAAATTATTACAATGTGGAGAGAAAGTCAACTAAGTTCATCTTAAATTCATCTAGTTGTATTATTGTATAGGGAGTTATACATAGGGGGTTATTCTATATGCCTAAAATATTAGTAGTGGATGATGATCCGAATATACGCGAGCTGGTAAGTCTGTTTCTCCGCAGGGAAAGCTTCGAGGTGATGGAGGCGAAGGATGGGGAGGATGCGCTCGCCCAATTGGAGACAGTAAGGCCAGACCTGGCCGTTATTGATATCATGATGCCTCGGATGGACGGATGGACGCTGTGTGCTGCGCTGCGGGAATCCTTCGATATGCCGCTCTTGCTGCTGACGGCCAAGGGGGAGACGGCACATAAAGTGAAAGGCTTCGAGCTTGGTGCGGATGATTATGTGGTGAAGCCATTTGACCCGCCTGAGCTGATTGTAAGAATCAAGGCACTTCTGAAAAGATACCGGATCGCCTCTTCACAGAAGGTGGATTTCGGCAGGATTTCTATGAATCGCAGCGACTATCGCGTGATGGCGGACGGAGGAGACATGATGCTGCCGCCTAAGGAATTCGAGCTGCTGTTCAAGCTGGCAAGCTATCCGGGCAAAACCTTTTCCAGAGAAAGTCTGATAGAGCAGTTGTGGGGAATGGATTACGAGGGCGATGAACGAACCGTTGATGTTCATATCAAAAGACTGCGTGAACGGTTCCCTGAGGAGCAGTTCGGCTTCCGGATCGTCACGGTTCGAGGACTTGGCTATCGGTTGGAGGAACGGACATGATTCGCAGTCTATATGTACGCATTACCCTTACCTTTCTCATCATCGTTATTATTAGTATGGGGATTTCGTATATGATGGCTGACCAGCTGTTTCGCAGAGATATGCGAGGGCAGTTCGGGATGGAAACCAGGAATACGATAACTAGAATTGAGCAGCTCTATAATGTGTCTACACCGCGGTCCCTTCCTGCTTTTCTACAAGGGGTATCCGAATTTCAGGGGTTAACGATTGTAGCGGTGAACGGGAACAATCAGGCTATAGCGATAGGTGCGACGAGCCAGCTTATTATGGATCAGCTGTCAATGGATACGCTGCAGCTTGTTTTTAATGGGTACACACAAACCATTCGAATAGAGGATGAGAATATAGAGCAGTCCGTGGAGAGAATTGCCTTCGGACAATTGGTCAGGTTCGGCAATATGAACTGGGCTGTATTCGCCATTCCTGATCGTGTGCCACAAATTCGCAGCTTCCAGAGAAATACATATACGATTCTAATTACTCTGCTCGTTGTTGGCAGTATTCTCATTCTCATTGCCGCCCGGTATTTAGTGAAGCCGCTCAAGCTGATGACAGCTGCGACAACACGTATCGCTAAGGGTGATTTCACCGTTGCGCTCAAGGTGAAGCGGAAGGATGAGATGGGTGATCTGGCGAACAGCATCAATCAGATGTCACACAGCTTATCCAAAATCGAGCTGATGCGTCAGGACTTCGTATCTAACGTCTCTCATGAAATTCAATCGCCGTTGACCTCGATTGGCGGCTTCGCTGAAGCGCTTCGCAGCGAGGAGATGAGTGTGATGGATCGCAATCGCTATGTAGGCATTATTAAGCAGGAGAGTGACCGACTATCCCGGCTGAGTGAAAACTTATTAAAGCTGGCGTCGCTTGATTCTGATCATCATCCTTTTGTAACCTCGACATACCGGCTTGACCGCCAGCTGCGCGATAGCGTTCTGTTCTGTGAGCCGCACTGGCTGGCTAAGCGGTTGACGGTCGAGCTGTTAATGGAAGAGACAGTCATTACGGCGGATGAGGATCAGCTAAGTCAGGTATGGATTAATCTACTGACGAACAGTATGAAATTCACGCCAGAGGAAGGGAAGATATCGTTTCATCTGACGGAGCAGGATGGCTATGCGGTTATACGAATTGCTGATACCGGGATCGGCATTCCTCCGGAGGAGAGGGAGCGCGTATTCGAGCGGTTCTACAAGGCTGATGTGTCGCGTGATCGTACGCAAGGCGGGAGCGGCCTAGGGCTATCCATAGTGAAAAAAATAATCGATATTCACCAAGGCTCCATCGAGATCGAGGAGACCGGTGAATATACACAGGGTGCTGTATTCATCGTTCGGCTGCCGCTCCATAACAAGCAATCAGATGAATGAATGACGAATAACCGCTGTGAATAGGGGATGGGGGCTGTGATGCTCCTTCAGCAGCTGGTTATCGCCTAGATATAATTCTTCATTAGAGTTATGATGAAGCGATAGTAGTATTAATTATAAAGCTGGGGAGTGACACGGAAGATGAAACAGCAGGTAAGGAAAGCGATTATACCGGCGGGAGGACTTGGCACAAGGTTTCTGCCAGCCACGAAGGCGCAGCCGAAGGAAATGCTGCCCATCATTGATAAACCGGCCATTCAATATATAGTAGAAGAAGCTGTGCAGTCCGGCATTGATAGTATCGTTATTGTTAGCGGACGTCACAAGCGTGCAATTGAGGACCATTTTGACAAATCGGTGGAGCTTGAGGCAGAGCTGGAGGAGCGCGGCAATGAGCAGATGCTGGCGATCGTCCAAGAAATATCCCAATTAGCGGATATCTATTATGTGCGTCAGAAGGAGCCGCTCGGGCTTGGACACGCCGTATTATGCGGTAGAAGATTCATTGGCGATGAGCCGTTCGCTGTTCTGCTTGGCGATGATATATTGAAGTCCGAGCCGCCATGCCTGCAGCAGATGATACATACCTATGATCGTACACAATCTTCTGTAGTAGCAGTAACGGAAGTGCCTTGGGACCAGACGCATAAATACGGGATTGTAGATTTCGAGCCGGGCAATATGGATGGAAGGGTGCGGGAGCTGATTGAGAAGCCGCTGCCTGGGCAGGCTCCATCGAATTGGGCTGTAGTTGGGCGCTATGTACTGGAGCCTGCCATATTCGATCTTCTAGAGCGTGCAGAGCCGGGCAAGGCGGGTGAGATCCAGCTAACAGACAGCCTTCAGCGACTGAACCGCATTTCACCTCTCACGGCCCATCGCTGTACTGGGAAGAGACATGATGTGGGTGATAAGCTTGGCTTCGTACAGGCGACGATCGATTTCGCACTCGAGCGGGAAGACTTATCAGCCGACGTATTGAAGTACCTGTTGGAAAGATTGCCAACATTGGGTAAATCTTAATAGACTATTTATTTAATTTTAAGGTTCATTTCAGATTGAGGCATTATTATTAGCACTACAGTAAGTAGTGGTGTACAAGGAATGAGAAGATGAAGCTGACAAATAAAAGTCATCTCAGAGGCTTGGATCGCTTTTTCGGACCGCTCGAAGCAAAGATTATGACGATATTGTGGTCGCAGCCTGATCTGTTCATCAAGGACATTCAGACGATTCTCGAGCAGCGGGATAAGCCGATTAACTTCAACACGGTCATGACCGTCATGAACAGGCTTGTAGACAAAGGCGTTCTGAGGAAGACGGCAGCGGGTAGAGCTTCCAGATACACCCCTGTTCAGTCTAAGGAAGAGTTCCTGGAAGGCCAATCCAAGGAGCTCTCTCAGGAGCTGCTGCAGGACTTCGGTCCGCTCGTCGTCAGCCACATGTTCGATGCGATGGAAGAGGTAGATCCGAAGCTTCTGGAGCAGCTGGAACAAAAAATCAAATCTCTTAAAAAAGGAAAGTAGCGATGTGGAATCGTCGTTCGACAATGGTGTTCTATGGATGTCTGTTGATATCCGCCTTTATGCTGATTGAAATGGTCGCCTATACCACCCATTTCTTATTCGGGTGGCAGCAGGCAACCTATAACATGTTCGAGCTATGTCAAAGCTGGCTTAAGAGAAATGGACTGTATATTGCCGGCCATTTGATGAATGGGGTAGTAATCCTTACCTTTACTCATCTGCTATGGCTGGTCGCTAAGCAGCTCATAGGTGTGCATGCAGCTGTAAATAAGCTGAGGAAGCTTGAAGATCATCGACTGTCTTTGTCGATGTACGCAGATTATGGCAGCACTGCCGCATCGATCATGATTGTCTCAATGCAGGAGCCGCTTGCGATTACGATCGGCTTCTGGAAGCCTAGAATTGTACTGTCGACAGGCCTGCTGAAGCTCCTCGATGAACAAGAGCTGGAGGCTGTTATGCAGCATGAACGATTCCATCAGATTAACCGTGATCCACTGAGAATGATGTTATTGTATGTGTGCGCATCTGTATTCTGGTACATTCCGATACTGAGACGCGGGCTAGAGCAGTACAGGCTTAGCCGGGAGGTTCTAGCAGATCAATATGCATTAAATAGATTGGAATCGCCGTTAGGACTAGGGAGCGCACTGCTGAAGCTCATTAAGAGGAAGCATCATTCTTATGGACAGTACTCCTTCGTCTATGCATCCTTCGCCGAGCATTCCATTAATTACAGAATTGAGAAAATCGTTAATCCAGGTGCGGCAGTGCCCGCATGGCGCCTATCATGGCCAGATATGCTCATGTCCACTGCAGCATTCGGGATCATTTCTACCCTGTTCGCAGCACGTATAATGCTGTGAACTTTTTTTAAACAGAAACACTACTCTATGTAGTGTAAATTTGGAGGAGATTAATGATGAAGAGAAAAAATGCCCTTATTACTGCTGGAGTTGCTGTTGCCTTGCTAGTTGGAGGAGGCGGCTATGCCGCTTATGATTATTTTGCAGGCAATCATGTTGAAGTGAAGGATGTTATTGCCGAGGCTTCCTCAGAGAATGCTGGTGCTGTAGTTGACATGGATGAGGTTAACGGACAATGGAGTATTGATCCAACGTCCGAGGTGTACTTCTCGGTTACAACGTCCAAGGAAACCGTCAATTTCGCAATCAGTCAAGTAGCTGGAAGCTGGACAATCGATACGTCGGATATCAGCAACACGAAGGGGGAAGGTGCGGTTAATCTAGACCTGCTGGATTCCGGAAATGGTCAACGCGATGGTCATATTAAAGGGGCTGACTATCTGGACGTGGAGGGAACTCCTGAGGCTACATTCACAGCAGACAGCTTCAAAGACCTTCCGACGGAGTGGACAGAGGGACAGACTTTCCCGCTCAGCATGTCGGGGACACTTACGATCAAAGGCATATCCAAAGACGTAACCTTCAATGGTGAGGCTGTTTACAGCGGAGGCGTCATCAATATGGAGAGCAGCACAATCGTTACATTCGAGGATTTCGGCATGAAGAACCCGCATACGGTTGTACTCGATACTGAGAATAATGTCGTTGTACAGCTGAGGCTTACGTTGAACTCAGAGCAGCAAGCTTAAGCACGGATTATGTAGAAGAGGCGGAGTAACAAGAGATGATCTTGTTGCTCCGCCTCTTAGTTGTATAGCTTTAATGATGCTTGTGGACGGGTTACAGTCTTATATGTACGTACAAATTAACAATATGGTATAATAAAAGTCGTACAATTAAACCGATTAAGGTGTTCCCCCTGCATATATGCGTTGCTTGATCGTCATTATTTGCGCAAGCATGGTACAAATGCCTCTAGCGGCTAGAAGTAACAGTCCAGCAAAACTATTGGAGGTATCCGATGAGTAAAAAATACGCAATTGGTGTCGACTATGGAACGCAGTCTGGACGCGCAGTGCTCGTAGATCTGTCTAATGGAGCTGAGATTGCTGAGCATGTGACGCCATATCGTCACCATGTCATTGATGAGCAGCTGCCCGTATCCGGCATCAAGCTGGAGCATGATTGGGCGCTGCAGCATCCAGCTGACTATATTGAGGTATTGGAAAGCTCCGTGCCTGCGGTTATGAAGGAATCCGGAATTGCAGCTGCTGATGTGATTGGTCTTGGCATCGACTTCACTGCCTGCACCATGCTTCCGATTGATGCGAGCGGCAATCCACTCTGCCTGCAGGATGATTATAAGGAAAATCCGCATAGCTGGGTGAAGCTGTGGAAGCATCATGCCGCGCAGGATGAGGCTAACCTCATTAATGAGCTTGCAGCCCAGCGAGGAGAGAGCTTCCTTTCACGCTACGGCGGTAAAATTTCTTCTGAATGGATGCTTGCGAAGGTATGGCAGATCCTGAACGAGGCACCAGAAATATATGATGCCGCTGACAAATTCGTTGAGGCAACGGATTGGGTTGTTGGTCAGATGACTGGCAGCATCGTGCGCAATAGCTGTACGACTGGCTATAAGTCGATCTGGCATAAGCAAGAAGGCTACCCAAGCAGTGACTTCTTCAAAGCGCTTGATCCGCGTCTTGAGAACTTGGCGGAGACGAAGCTTCGCGGTGAAGTATTGCCGCTTGGCACGAAAGCTGGCGGGCTGACGGAAGAGATGGCTTCGCGTATGGGACTTGCTGCGGGAACGGCAATTGCGGTTGGCAACGTAGATGCGCACGCCGCTGTTCCAGGCGCAGGTGTAGTAACGCCAGGCAAGCTGGTTATGGCGATGGGAACCTCGGTCTGCCATATGCTGCTTGGTACGGAGGAGAAGGAAGTAGAAGGGATGTGCGGTGTCGTAGAGGACGGTATCATTCCAGGGTGTTATGGCTATGAAGCAGGTCAGTCAGCGGTAGGTGATATTTTCGAATGGTATGTTGAAGAGGCTGTTCCTGCTTATGTTACTCAAGAAGCTGCACAGGCTGATGAGAGCATACATGTGTATCTGGAGCGCAAAGCTTCAGAGCTTGCCGTTGGGGAGTCGGGGCTAGTCGCTCTGGATTGGTGGAACGGCAACCGTTCCGTACTCGTGGACACGGATCTGTCAGGTACGATTGTCGGCCTAACCCTTCTGACGAAGCCATGGGAAATTTACCGCTCGCTGCTGGAAGCGACGGCATTCGGCACACGCAAAATTGTTGAAGCGTTCCACAGCAGCGGTGTAGGAGTCAATGAGCTGTACGCTTGCGGCGGATTGCCGCAGAAGAACCGTCTGCTTATGCAAATCTATGCAGATGTAATGAATCGCGAGATCAAAATTGCGGATTCCAAGCAGACTCCTGCTCTAGGAGCTGCAATGTTCGGCGCAGTCGCTGCAGGAGCGGCTCAAGGCGGCTACGATAATATTGTAGACGCAGCACAGCAAATGGCACGTGTCCGTGAAGAGACGTTCAAGCCGATTCCAGCTAACGTCGCTGTCTATGATAAGCTGTATGCGGAGTACAATCTGCTGCATGAGTATTTCGGCCGCGGGGCTAACGATGTCATGAAGCGCTTGAAGGAAATAAAGGAAGCAGCGAATTAATGCGTTCTTATTGCATTAGTATTGTAGGTAATGCGAGTGTGCAATGGCTTTTGTGGCACGGCTCTATTTGAGGCTGCGCCATCTTTTTTTTATTCCCATCATTTAAAAATGGAGATCATTTACTTTTTCATATAGAATAGAAGAAAGTGTGTAGACAGATATGATTGCGGTGGGGGATGAATGAAGTGTATTGCCATCATTGCGGAAGAGAGCATGCAGCTGATGCCGTGTATTGCAGCCAGTGCGGCAAGCTGCTCGATTCTCTTGTGACGACAGCAGAAGAACAGGACAACAAGCAGCTAACACCCCTTGGTGAATGGGAAATGGGATCATCAGAAGTGAGTGCCAGCCTGGAGCTGGAGCCTAATCGGGCAGTAGTATTCAGAGGTCGGTCTATGGTGACCGGATTGATTCCTATATTTATATTCGTGGTGACGGCTGCGGCCGTATTTTCCTTTTACTGGTATGAGTCCAGACTGAATGATCAGGTGCTCGGATGGCAAGAGCAGGCGAAGCAGGAAGCGCTTGAAGGGAACTATGCGGGGGCGCTGGACCGGTTACATAAGGGAGTGGAGGCAAGACCGAATTACGAATCGCTCCAAGCAGACCTTGCCATTGTTGAGGAAGCCGCTGCCTTCCAGCAGTCAATCGATACAATTGACGAGAAGCTTAAGCAGGATAGTGTAGTGGATGCGAAGCCGCAACTCGAGCAGTTGATGACCAAGCTGCGAGGCCGCGAGGAGCAGGTGTTCGCTGTAGTACGAGAGCAGGCTGCGGATTTGACCGTTCGGATGACGGTTATTCAGGTTGAAGAGGAGCTCGCAGGTCTTCAGACAGTCGATGAGCTTGTCGTGAAGCTGAATCAGGTCAAAGGCTTGAGTGGTGAGGATGCTCTTGCGTTGAAGCAGCAGATTGAAGCGAAGATTGCGGAGATCAGTTCCAACGAAGCGGAGGCTCTCTTGAAGAAGAAGAATTTCACCGATGCGTTAGCCATTATTCAAAAAGGAATGACCTATGTACCCGATGATATGAAGCTTGTTAAGCTATACGACAAAGTGCAGAACGATAAGAAGAGCTTCGAGCAGGCTGAGCAGCAGCGGATAGAGAATGCGATGCAGAAGGCTGCCGAAGAGGAATTGATTAACCAGACAGCAGCTGTAGAAGTGCTGAAGACGGATACGGAACTGGATATATTCGGTGATTTTCACATTGAGGGCAAGCTGAAAAATGCGGCTACACGGCCTATTTATTCGGTTTCAATTGAATATACCGTTCGTGATTCAGAAGGAAATGTAATTGAATCCGGAACTGCTGAGGCGACCCCTTCTTATGTTGAGCCTGGGGAAACCTTCAGCTTTACCGCGGTTGTGCATCATGTAGAAGATGAAAAAGCGACTGTTGTTATTGATCACGCAACATGGTATTTGGACTAGGAGACGATTGAGATGAGAAAAGGAACGTGGGTGAGCCTCATCACGTCTGTTATTGTCTTATGCGGAGGGGTTGGAGCAGCCATTGCGATCCGTTCGGAAATTCCGAAGCAGCTGACGGGCGCACCTCTGCTGGCGGATGTGGGGAAGAGTGAGAGTGGTGTAGCGAAATCATTAAAGGATATCATATATGAGACTCAGAAGCTGGTCGTGATGATTGAGACAGACGACGGCAAGCAGGGCTCAGGATTTCTGTATAACAATCAAGGAGATCTGATTACGAATGCGCATGTCGTATCAGGCGTCCAGTGGGTTAAGATCAAGACAGCAGATGCGAGAGAGTTAGAAGGCGAAGTAATTGGCATAAGCACGGAGACGGATGTAGCTGTCGTGCGGGTAGCCGATCTAGCTGGTATTGAGCCTCTCCAGATGATTCGAGACGATAAAGCGGATGTCGGCGATGATGTGCTGGCGGTGGGCAGTCCTCTAGGGTTTCAGAATACAGTAACGACGGGCATTATTAGTGGTCTAGGACGAAGCTTCGAGATCGAGCCTTACCAGTATACAGATTTGTATCAAATCTCTGCAGCGATTGCTCCAGGCAATAGCGGGGGGCCGCTTGTCAGCAAAGAAACAGGCGAGGTGCTCGGCATCAATTCAGCAGGCATCGAAGAAGGCTCAATCGGCTTCAGTATTCCGATCGTTAATGTTCTGTCGTTAGTTGAGGAATGGTCCGCCAGTCCCATGTCGACGCTCCCGCAGCTCCAATATTCCGATGACGATGGCATCGTTCAACAGGATGCTTCAATTACGGAGTATGCGGACTACATGGTCACGCATTTCTACGACAGCTTGAATAACGCGGATTATGTGTATGCCTATTCCCTTCTCGGAGGCAATTGGAAGCTGGGCACAAGCTATGAGGAATTCCGCGAAGGCTATATGGGCACCCGAAATGTGGTTATTGACGATAGACATGTGACATCAAGCGGTGAAGATGAGGCGACAGTGACGGCGATTATATCCGTGGATGAGCGTGTCGAAGGCGAATATAAATTAAGCAAATATCAAGTAACGTATTTAGTGGGCTATGAGAATGACCAATTGAAGCTGATTAGCGGCAAAGGCAAAGCGATTCTTCAGGACAAGGACAAAAAATAAGGCTAAGAGCCGATTTCTGACTTCCGATTAGGAGGCTAGAATCGGCTCTTCTTGTTGAGCGGGCGAAGGGTCATCGCTTGTACCCCGGATAATTGTAGTCGGTATTTTTCAACTCATTGATAATGTTCATCGAGCTGATATGATTCTTCGTCTCGTCTGTGCCGATGCGGTATACGATGCGATAGAGCTCCAGAAGATCCTGATTGAACTTATCGGTTGCTGGATCGTGATCGGCAGATTTGTAGGGTATAGGGGCTTTGAAGGCGGTAAAAGCATCATCCGATTGCAGTCGCTCAAGCGCGATTCTGAGCTCCTCCATCTCTTCCTCTGTAGCGTGTACTTGCAGCTGTTCAGAACGGGAGGGCTCTGTATCAACGGATTTGCCAGATACAGATATGTAGTAGGTTCTTTTGCCCAAAGCATGATTCATGATTGTTCTCTCCTTTTGTAATTAGGTTCTATTAATGAGTACCCACGAAGCTTCGTTAGTGAAACGAGACAAGTGGCTAAAGATCCCAACGGGTGAGACTGAAGAATGTCATCAGAAAATAAAAATCGAGGCTGCCTTGTAAGGAATCAAGGGCAGCCTCGTCGTGCATTGCTCTATCGGGGGTAGAGCGAACAAGCTTAATACGAAGGAGGGAAATCTGATATTTCCTCGATGGCCTCGTCATCTTGACGGCCTGAGAATTGGAGCTCAAGAGAAACCCTATCATTGCGCTGAATAGGGAAGTTCAGCAGTATTGATGGAATAATACGACCGTTCAGCCTTAGAACATAGGTGATAGGTCCGCCGATTGGAATACCGCTGACCGAGGCAATCTGGCCATTCGGGTTGAACCGGACAACGCCTGTCTGAGCTAGAGCAAGGTAAATAGTCAGCCCTAGACGGAATCGAACGTTGTAGGCTCGTGTAACGTTAGGGAAGAACCGGCCGCCATTAATAATGACAGTTACAGTAGAAGGGATGCCTGGCGGGAATGGAACAGGTATTGGGAATGGGAATGGGAAAGGAAACGGGAACGGTCCTGGTCCAGGAGGGAACGGTCCTGGTCCAGGAGGGAACGGCCCTGGTCCAGGAGGGAACGGCCCTGGTCCAGGAGGGAACGGCCCTGGTCCAGGAGGGAACGGTCCTGGTCCTGGAGGGAACGGCCCTGGTCCAGGAGGGAACGGCCCTGGTCCAGGAGGGAACGGCCCTGGTCCAGGAGGGAACGGCCCTGGTCCAGGAGGGAACGGCCCTGGTCCAGGAGGGAACGGTCCTGGTCCGGGAGGGAACGGCCCTGGTCCAGGAGGGAACGGCTCTGGTCCGGGAGGGAACGGCCCTGGTCCAGGAGGGAACGGTCCTGGTCCAGGAGGGAATGGCCCTGGTCCAGGAGGGAACGGCCCTGGTCCGGGTCCCGGTCCAGGACCAGGGCCTGGGCCAAATCCACCGGGCATCAGCATACGAGGTCCACCGCAGCCACAGTTATGTGCAGTAGTAGTGCCTTGCCCTTCAATATACATATAAGTACGACTCATACACTAGTCAGACTCCTTCACGCTTATAATTAGGCATTTATCCTAATCCATCTTATGCGGCAGATGCCTATCCTTGTGTCTGAGTTATCTCATTCTATGCAAAAAGGCAGCCCTTCAGGTCACTAGAACCTTGAAGGGCTGCCTCTATCCACGCGAAGCTGTATTATTTCACTGCAGCTTCGTAACGTTTGCCAACTTCAGACCAGTTCACAACGTTCCAGAACGCTGCGATGTAGTCAGGGCGTTTGTTTTGGTAGTTCAGGTAGTATGCATGCTCCCATACATCCAGACCAAGTAAAGGTGTTTCGCCTTCGAAGATCGGGCTGTCTTGGTTAGGCAAGCTTGATACTTTCAATTTGCCGTCTTTAACAGACAGCCAAGCCCAGCCGCTGCCGAAGCGAGTTGCTGCTGCTTTTGCGAAATCAGCTTTGAATGTATCGAAGCCGCCAAGCTCGCTCTCGATTGCTGCTGCAAGTGCACCAGTTGGAGCTCCGCCAGCGTTAGGTCCGATTGTTTCCCAGAACAAGGAGTGGTTAGCATGTCCACCGCCGTTGTTGCGAACAGCCGTACGGATCGCTTCAGGAACGATTGCCAGGTTGTTAGCAAGAAGCTCTTCGAGCGACTTGTCTTGCAATTCAGGAGCAGACTCCAGAGCAGCATTCAGGTTCGTTACATATGCATTGTGGTGACGGTCATGGTGTATTTCCATTGTCAATGCGTCGATATGTGGTACCAGTGCGTCGTTAGCATAAGGCAAAGCAGGTAATTGATGAGCCATAGTAAACATCCTCCTAAGAATAAAATATGTAAGTCTCTTTATTCATTATCCATTATCCGATCAAATAAATCAACATTGATGTTTCAAAAGTCGATTTGTCCTCGGTAATGCTGCCAATCATTAGAATAACACGCATATAGCGTAAATATGCAAAATCGGGAGCATACGAAACAAAATGAACGTAAATAGGTTAAAAGTACCTGTAAGCGCTTAAAATAAAGCGTTTTCAGAGGAATATCGCTATTTTCTTTAAATTTTTTAAGTTTTTTTAAAGATTTAAGCAGGAATTCAAGAAAAAGTGTCGTATTTTATAACCTTGCAGCACTATGACAAGGTATAGAAGGTGTATATTCAATGAACGTTCGTTCCTTCCAGTTGTCTGATTACAGACCACTAACGGCACTTCTAGAAGATGTACTTACCGAGGATTGTTACGAGCAAACGATGGAAGCTTTTGCACGTCAATTGTCATGGGACAGTGACTTGGTTCTAGTTGCTGTCGAACAGTCGGAAATTGTAGGTATGATCATCGGTACAATCGATAATAACAAAGGTTATTATTATCGCATTGCCGTTCAACCTGACCATCAACGGAAAGGAATCGGCAAAGCGCTTATTCAATCTTTGCGTCAGCGCTTCGAGCAGCGTAATGTTACGAAGATACTAATTACCGCTGACGAATATAATGAACCGGTTCTTCCGCTGTATGAAGCTATGGGTTATGCCTCTAACGACTTTTTCCGATCGTTTCAAAAATTAAGTATTATAGCAGGCTAGAGCGGCATTGCCGCTTGATAGCCGTGTGTGCAGGGCATATCTGCACCGCCATTGCTTTTGGCGGTGAGATATGCTTTTCTATTTAGAAGGGTAATATAATATAAGAGAAGCGTATAGCTTGCTCTTGCTATAGAGGATTAAGGAGAACACAGCATGGACATGTATCGGCATTGTGTGATCAAAAGCTTCAAGCATGACGGACATCTTCATCGTACATGGCTGCGCAACTGGCTAGTTCCGGAGGAACGTCTAGCACCTCAGCATAGAGGGGAAGCTATGATTGTACTGATTAATCGCCAGACGCCGATTCAGGAATCCGATGGCAAGCTGTGGATCAGCCGCGTGCCTGCGGTTTCTTTTTTCATACCGGGTGAATGGTATAATATCGTCGCTTTATTAGAAGAAGGCGGAATCCGCTATTATTGCAATATTGCATCACCCCCTTATCAGCAAGGGGACGTGCTTACGTATATGGATTATGATCTGGACGTCATTCGGACGAGAGAAGGTATCCGGCATATTGTGGATCAGGATGAATACGACATGCATAAGCTTCTCTTTCATTATCCGGCAGTGGTAGAGGAGAAGGTACAGGCAGGGCTTACGGCATTGCTGAAGCGGATGGATCATAACGAGGCGCCTTTTGATGATCAAGCTGTCAGAGCTTATTACGAGGAATGGCTCCGAGAGCATAGGGAAAGCGAGGCGTAACCTAGTGAGCATATCACCTACGGAGAATACAGAACAAGGATCCGAGCCAGTTACTCCGCGGAAGCATGGCTGGGTTAAGGAAGCTCTCGATTGGATGAAGACGATAGCGGTATCTTTCTCAATCGTTATGGTGCTTCATTTGTTCGTTTTTAACCTATCGACGGTAGAAGGTCATTCGATGGAGCCGACGCTGCGCGAGAAGGAATGGCTATTCGTGAATAAGCTGGTGTACAAAATGCATAACCCGAGAGTAGGGGATGTCGTTATTTTGCAGGACCCCACCTCGCATGGAGAAGAGAAAGAGCTTCTAGTGAAGAGAGTGGTTGGCGTCCCTGGGGACAAGATCGAGATTTATAACAAAGAGCTGTACCGTAACGGAGTCAAGGTCGAGGAGACTTATATTGACAGTGTTATTGAAGATTTGGATTTCATGCCGATTATGGTAGAGGAAGATTCCTATTTCGTTATGGGGGACAATCGCCATGCTCGTGCAAGCAAGGATAGTCGTATGTTCGGTACGGTGTCAGATTCTTTGATACAGGGCAGAGCTGACTTCATCGTGTGGCCGTACGAACAGATCACATCGTTATAGCTATAGGGGATGTTAGTCAATGAAAGAGGTAACCATTTATACAGACGGCGCGTGCTCCGGGAATCCAGGGCCAGGCGGATGGGGAGCTGTCTTGTTCTATGGCGCACACCGCAAGGAAATCTCAGGTGCTGAGAAGCACTCGACGAATAATCGAATGGAGATACAGGCGGTTATTGAAGCGTTGAAGCTGCTCAAGGAGCCTTGTCAGGCAAGGGTATACAGCGATTCGGCTTATGTGGTTAATTGTTTTTCGAAGGGCTGGATTCATGGCTGGCTGCGCAACGGCTGGAAGAACAGTAAGAAGGAGCCGGTTGAAAATCAGGATCTATGGCAGAACCTGTGGGGGCTGATGAAGCTGCACACCGTGGAATATATCAAGGTTAAAGGTCACAGCGACAACGAGTGGAACAATCGTTGTGATGAGCTGGCGCGTGAAGCGATAAAACGATTGTAAGGAGAAGATGGCAATGACAGGCGATGACTGCTGGGTGATGTTGAAACAGGAAATGCAAGCTGCAGCGGCAAGCCTTGGCATTGACAAAATAGGCGTAGCCTCTGCTGATCCATTCACAGCACTGAAGCAGACGCTGCTCCGGCATCGCGAGCTTGGCAGGGAGTCAGGCTTCGAGGAGGCTGATCTGGACAAACGGACGAATCCTGCCCTGCTGTTCGACAACCCTCAGTCTATTATTGCCATCGCAATCGCTTATCCCTCCAAGATGAGTAACCCGCCGAAGTCAGAGCCCGGCGCTAGACGCGGCATCATGTCGCGCTCGGCTTGGGGAGAGGATTACCATAAGGTATTGCGGGACAGGCTTGGCAGGCTGGAAGCTTGGCTGCGAGAGCGAGTGCCGGATATTCGTGTAGAGAGCATGGTAGATACGGGAGCGCTCGTCGATCGGGCTGTAGCCGAGAGAGCTGGAATTGGTTGGAGCGCCAAGAACTGTGCGATTCTGACGGAGGATCTGGGTTCATGGGTTTATCTCGGAGAGATGATTACGAATATCCCGCTGCCGCCAGACCAGCCTGTAACAGAGGGCTGCGGGACATGCACCAAATGCATTGATGCCTGTCCAACCGACGCTCTCGTTGGTCCCGGGCAGCTGGATTCCAAGAAATGCATATCCTTCATTACACAGACGAAGGGCTTCGTACCCGAGCCTTATATGCGCAAAATCGGCAACCGCTTATACGGCTGTGATACTTGCCAGACGGTATGTCCGGTTAATCGTGGGAAGAATTGGACGCATCAGCCGGAGCTTCAGCCTGATTATGAGCTGGTGAAGCCACTGCTCGTGCCGCTTCTAACGATCGGCAATAAGGAGTTCAAGGATCGTTATGCGAGCAGTTCATCCGCATGGCGTGGGAAGAAGCCGATTCAGCGCAATGCGGTTATTGCGCTTGGCAACTTCAAAGAGGTGAGTGCAGTGCCTGATCTAATCGGCGTATTGAAGCAGGACACACGTCCGGTTATGCGCGGAACGGCAGCTTGGGCACTCAGTCGAATTGGCGGCATTGAGGCGACAGCAGCTGTGCAGGAGGCCCTTCCACTCGAAAGTGATGAAGAGGCCAAAAGCTATATGGAGCGTGCGCTCGCGGTGCTGGAAGGCAGAGAGGATTTGGCCTGAGATTTACTTCTGTGGAGTGTTTGCGAACACCCGCTTTACATGCTATTATTGGTCAATGTATAGCATGAAATAGTATGGACAGCAGAGATAGGAAAGGGTCAGGTGAATATTGTTTATGGCATTGGATATTATTATCCCGATAATAACATTAATCGTTGGGGCGGTTGGCGGATTTTTTGTCGGCGTCTTCTACTTGCGCAAACAGCTTGAGAAGATGCAGAATGATCCGGAGATGATCCAGAAGATGGCCAAGCAGATGGGCTATAATTTGAATAAACAGCAAATGACGCGTGCGCAGAACATGATGAAGAACCAGAAGATGCCGCGCAAATAAAGACGACAATTCGTCGAGGGTGCCGGAGAGGATGATTCGAAGTGGCGGGGAAAAAAGACTACGTCAATTCGGCGGTATCTCGCAATCGGGAGCAGATAGAGTTTCATGTCAAAGAGATTTTGAAGCTGGTTGGCGAGGACGTTGAAAGGGAAGGCTTGCTGGAGACGCCAGCTCGCGTGACCCGTATGTATGAAGAAATATTTGCAGGCTATGAAGTATCGCCCGAGGAAGTGCTTGGGGTAACCTTCGATGAGCAGCATGAAGAGCTGGTCATTGTGAAGGATATCGTGTATTACAGCCAATGCGAGCATCATATGGCGCCTTTTTTTGGAAAAGCCCATATCGGATACATTCCTAGTGGCAAAATCGCCGGTTTAAGCAAGCTGGCTCGGCTAGTCGATGCGATTACGCGGAGACTGCAAGTACAAGAACGAATCACGACGCAAATCGCGGATATTATCGATAAAGAGCTTCAGCCTCATGGCGTAATGGTAGTCGTTGAGGGAGAGCATCTGTGCATGTGCTCTCGCGGGGTTAAGAAAACGGGCAGCAACACGGTTACTTCAGCCGTACGCGGCGAATTCCGTACAAGCTCCGCATTGCGCTCGGAGTTCCTAGCTCTTCTTAAGCAATAGATGTAGAATGAACAAAACCACTGCAAGAACAGATCATTAGGATCTGTATTGCAGTGGTTTTTTTTGAGCCAATAAAGGGAATGTTCTACTATAGCAGGCTATGCGGCATCGCTATCATACTGTTGATCTACTTGAGATAAGAACAGTGCAGCGCGTTGAATATATTCATTAGGAGAAGCCCGGAACAGCATCTCATGCTGTCCTTGTGGAACGATCCAGGAGCGCGACAGTGGATTGGTCTGTCCAGCGGCAATCGATTCGGCTACTCCATAAGGAGCCTTCACATCTTCTGTACCATGAATAATATAGAGCGGTATCTCATAATTGTTGGTCAAGATTTGGTCGAATGGAATATCAGAGATTTTGGAACCAGACCATAGAGGCAGCATCGTCTCGATCAGCGTCATGGAAGGGAATCTCGGCAGATCAACAACCTGGGTAACATTGTTATACAAAGTGTCTGCATCTGTAACAAATAAACTATCGAGAATCATAGCATCAATATCATCGGTCTGCAGAGCGGATTGCAATGCAGTTCCTGCACCCATGGAGAAGCCCCATACGATTATTTCCTCTGCTCCCCGTGATTTGGCGTACTCAACAGCTGCGAGCAGCTGTTGGGATTCCTCCAAGCCTCCTGTAGCAGGAGCCTTATAGGCAGAAGAAGCGTAACCATAGTCAAAAAGAACCACATTATAATGAAGGCCATTAAGCAGCTTCGTTAAATCATACATAGGGACCCACGTTTCCTCACGGTTAGCACCGTACCCATGGCTGAACACAATTGTACGGGTAGAGGAATCTACCGAAGAATCATCGGCTGCAGCTGGAACATACCAGCCGTCAACGGTGGTACGGCCACTCATGCTTGGGATAACAATATCCTCATAATCTAAGCCTACTGCGGCTTTGGGGTTGGATATTAGAGGTGCAACATACGGATAGGTAAGCATCCAGGCTACGTAGCCATGAAACACAACGGCAGCAATCAAGATCATGGCAGTCAAGGAGGCAATCAGCGCAACGAACAGATGCTTGTTGCGGCGAGTCTTCGTCTGCGGGCGGAGCTTGTGTAGCCCCAGTCCACCGTCTAATGAAGGAAAGGGTTGTGCAGATTGGGGAAATCCGCCTTCAAGCGGCATAGGAGTCATTATTGTCGTACTCATCGTGGTAGCCTCCCTCCATGGTTTGAACGAGATTAATCTAGTGCTTTTATCGTATGTCTCAAGTATAGGCCTGTCAATTGATGTCGACATAATGTTAAGCTCTTGTAATGCGGCTGTAATGAAGTAACTTTTCTTTACGATTAAGGCTCTTGTGAGGTATACTGAATGATAATCAGTTTCATTGTACGGAACAGAGTTTTGGGAAAGATGAGGAGGTTGCGCTGAATGGAAGAAGGGAAATCAACGGTTCGCGCAGTGGAACGTGCGCTTGATATATTGCTTTGTTTTACATCCGGAACAGATCTTGCTATGACCGAAATAGCGGAGAGGACGGGTCTGCATAAAAGCACGGTTCATCGCATGCTTGCCACTCTTGAGGACCGTGGCTTCATTGAGCGTGATCAGGGAACAGACCGTTATCATCTGGGGATGCGAGTATGGGAGCTGTCTGCGCATTTGTCTAGAACAGATGACCAAGCCGTCATCTGGCAGCCGGAGATGGAGAGGCTTCGTGATCTTCTGGGCGAGACGGTAAGCATCTATGTGCGAGATGGGTTCGAACGGATTCGTATTCAGGCCGTACAGAGCAATCAGCCCGTTCGACGGGTGGCTCCGGTTGGAGTAAGACTGCCTCTATACGCGGGAGCTTCGAGTAAAGTGCTTATTGCGTATGCTGGACGCCAAGTGCAAGAAGAAATATTCGGTGATCCATCATGGCTGTTCGTAGTTGATCTGGACCAATATAAGCAGCAGCTGGACGAGGTTGTGCAATTAGGCTATGCAACTAGCTTCGAGGAGCGTGAGCCGGGGGCGGCAGCACTATCAGCGCCAATCTTCAACCGAGAGGGCAAGCTCGCAGCGGCATTATCTGTATCAGGTCCTGCAAGCCGGCTAACGATGGACATTATGCGGGAGTATTCGCCGGTACTCATCCAATCTGCCAAGCGAATGGGAACGATGAGTAAGTAGCTCGTGTTCAACAGTTCAACAGCATATATACGCTATACGAAAAATCCCCCTAATGGATCGAGGAGACTCCGTTAGGGGGATTTTTCGTATTGTCATTTAATTACTATTCATCATGGACCGCAATACGGTCTGGAGTATTCCTCCGTTACGATAATAATCGACATCAACAAGAGAGTCGAGCCGCACGATCACTTTGAATTCGAATTGGCTGCCATCCTCACGTACAGCGTTAACAGTAACCAGCTGACCAGGGCGGATGTCGCTCGACAAGCCAGTAATATCGAAGGTTTCACGCCCTGTAATGCCGAGAGTCTTCCAGCTCTGGCCCTCTTGGAATTGCAGCGGCAGCACCCCCATGCCAACTAGGTTAGAACGATGGATACGCTCGAAGCTCTCGGTAATGACCGCTTTGACCCCGAGCAGATAGGTGCCTTTGGCCGCCCAGTCACGAGAGCTCCCGGTGCCGTATTCCTTGCCGGCGATGACGACCAGATTCTTGCCAGCTGCCTGATATTTCATAGAGGCGTCATAGATGGACATGACCTCATCTGTCGGCAGATAAGTGGTGACACCGCCTTCGGTTCCGGGGGCAACCTGATTGCGGATTCGGATATTGGCGAAGGTACCCCGCATCATGACCTCATGGTTGCCGCGGCGTGAGCCATAGGAGTTGAAGTCCTCTCTGGGCACGCCATGCTTAATCAAATATTCACCGCCTGGGCTATCGGGCTTAATATTGCCCGCTGGTGAGATGTGGTCGGTCGTGACGGAATCGCCCAGCAGCGCAAGAACGCTGGCAGAAGGAATATCTGCAATGTCGGTGAGCGCGGTATCAATATGCTCGAAGAAGGGCGGATTCTGAATATAGGTCGAATCTGCATCCCATTCATAGCTCTCGCCTTCGGGTACGGAGATCGCATTCCAGCGTTCATTTTGTGTGAATACATGCTCATATTTATCCCGGAACATCTGTGGATGAAGCGCAAGCTCAGTTGCTTCTTGAATCTCTTGCGCAGTCGGCCAGATATCCCTTAAGTAGACGGGCTGCTTCTCTTGGTCATAGCCAATCGGATCATTCACCAGATCAATGTCTACCGTTCCGGCAATCGCATAGGCGACTACAAGAGGCGGAGATGCAAGATAATTCGTTTTGACCAGCGCATGGACACGTCCCTCGAAGTTGCGGTTACCAGATAGCACAGCCGCCACGGTCATATCATTATTCAGTACCGCTTCAGTTACTTCTGGGGGCAAGGGTCCGGAATTGCCAATGCACGTGGCACAGCCATACCCGGCAAGGTAGAAGCCTAGCTGCTCCAGAGGCTTCATTAGGCCTGCTTTGGCCAAATAATCAGTCACGACGAGAGAGCCCGGGGTTAGAGAGGTCTTCACATAGGCGGGTCTGGTTAATCCGCGCAGTACAGCTTTCTTCGCAACAATGCCAGCGCCGAGCATAACACTGGGGTTAGAGGTGTTCGTGCAGCTCGTAATGGCGGCGATGACGACAGCTCCGGTCGTCAGCCTGCTCTCTTCACCGTTGGTATGTGTGATTGCAACCGACTGCTCGATCTGCTCTTCCGTCAGTCCATAGCCGCCTTTCTCGATAGGCGTCCTGATAATGCTGTTGAAAGATTCTTTCATAGCGGTCAGCTCTACGCGATCCTGAGGACGCTTCGGTCCAGCGAGCGATGGAACAATCAACGATAAGTCCAGCTCTATGGAATCTGTAAAGCTAGGGCTAGGCGTATCGTCCGTTCGGAACATACCTTGAGCTTTGTAATAAGCTTCGACAAGCTCGATCTGCTCCTCTGAGCGGCCGGTTGAGCGCAGGAAGCGAAGCGCCTCCTCATCGACGGGGAAGAAGCCGATCGTTGCGCCATATTCCGGTGCCATATTGGCGACCGTTGCGCGGTCCGGCAAGCTGATGTTCGAGAGGCCAGGGCCATAAAATTCAACGAATTTGCCGACGACCCCTTTTTTACGCAAAATTTGTGTTACCGTCAGAGCCAAGTCTGTTGCAGTAGCCCCTTCTGGCAGGCTCCCGGTAAGCTTGAAGCCAATCACCTCAGGGGTAACGAAATAGAGCGGCTGTCCGAGCATGCCGGCCTCCGCCTCAATGCCTCCGACGCCCCAGCCGACAATACCAAGGCCATTAATCATCGTGGTATGGGAATCGGTGCCTACTAGGGAGTCTGGATAGACGATCGTCTCTCCATCGACAGCTTTGGTCGCGGCAACGGAAGCCAAATACTCCAGATTAACCTGATGGACGATACCTGTGCCCGGAGGCACCGCGCGGAAGTTATTGAATGCAGTCTGTGCCCAGCGCAGGAAGCGATACCGTTCTTCATTGCGCTTGAATTCAATCTTCGTGTTATATTCGAGTGCCTCGTCGTTACCGAACGCGTCCACCATAACGGAATGGTCGATGACTAGATCGACTGGGACGAGCGGGTTGATCTGCTTCGGGTCGCCGCCAGCGCGCTTGACTGTATCGCGCATGGCCGCGAGATCGACAACGACAGGAACACCGGTGAAATCCTGCAGTACAATTCGCGCGGGAATGAACGGGATTTCTTTGTCCTCCCGCACAGCGGACCAGTTCGCAAGCTGCCGCACATGATCAGCGGTAATAGCATGCCCGTCGAATTGGCGCACGGCAGCCTCCAGTAGCACTTTAATCGAGAAGGGAAGGCTGGCAATATGCCCGAGTCCCTGCTCCTCCAGCGTGGAGAGCTGGTAATAGACATACGATTGGCCGCCTGCGCTTAGAGCAGCACGAGCCTTATAAGGATCTGATTGTTGAGTGGGCATGATCTGTAATTCCTCCTATGGTGATCGCAAGCTTTCCGATTGTATAACAGTGCCCAAGCCTGTGGCTGAATATTACATGAAATGATTCGACCACTCATATAATGAACCAGCTAATACAGGATCGGGAGGGGTAGCTATGTCTTCTAGAACGGTCAAACAAGGGAAGGGAAGCCGGCCTGGCAAGCGAGCGCGCGAGCCATTGACGAACCATTCAGCTCCGTCTAAGCCTGCAGCCAAAGAAGTGACGTTATCGGTATATAGCGAGCGCCGAGTGTCAACCGAGCAGCCGCACTCCAAGCTGACCTCTTTGCTTCGCTCCTCCGATTATGTGAAACCAAGATCAGATAAGCCAGAGGGATGGAAATCTTCCATTCATCAATACGTAAGTCTATACAATCAGGCTGAGACTGAGCAGCATGCAGCTGCAATAAATAGCTTTGTGACGGACAAAGATCACTGCTACCGTCTCGGATGCCGTCTGGAGAGGCTTCGTCAGCGAGATCTGCTGCGTGGTGTTCTGCCCTCACGCGGGGAGACGAAGGCAGAGCTCGTACGAGTGAACGAGTCCAATGCCGAGGTGTCGGTATTGATCAAGCTTCATATTAAAAGACAGATGGATCAGGCTGGGCTTCACTACATCGAAGAGAGAGCAGAATATGAGCGGCTTTGGCTTGGGCAATCCTCTGGCTTCTGGCAAATTGTCCGAATCGAGCCGGTCATTGCGGAACGAAGGCCACGCTACGGGTTATCTGAGTACTCGGGTGAAGCAGAGGAAGAGCAAGAGGCCCGCCAGTGGGATAGTACGCCTATTCGCTCCATGCCTTACTTAAATTATGACCTATTCCCGCAATTCAAACACCGGATGGCAGCTATTCCTTACAGGAGAGAGTTGGCAGCTGCTTATGCGGATCTCTATTGGAATCAGCCGAACCCCGCTTATGAAGAATTCGAGGTAAATTGCACGAACTACATCTCCCAGGCGCTCTTTGCAGGCAATGCTCCGATGAACTATACTGGTAAAAGAGGATCGGGCTGGTGGTACAAGGGCCGTAACAAAGGCAGCGAATGGTGGAGCTACAGCTGGGCTGTCTCTAATGCGCTGACGAATTATTTATCAGGACACCGGAGCAGTGGTCTTCGTGCGACTGTCTTGGAGTCGGCTGAGGAGCTGCAGCTCGGTGATGTGATTACGTATGATTGGAACGGTGACAATCGATTTCAGCATAGCACGATCGTAACGGCATTCGATGCCGCGGGGATGCCTCTCGTCAATGCGAATACGGTGCCTAGCAGACACCGCTACTGGGATTATAGGGATTCCTATGCTTGGACGGAACAGACCAGGTATCGTTTTTTTCATATTGAGGACTTCTTATAAATTCATCATGACTTGGGGGATAAGCGATGGGGACGAAACTGCATGTAGGGCTTATATATGGCGGCAAATCGGGAGAGCATGATGTATCCCTTCAGACTGCCTTTGCGGTAGCGGGAGAATTCGATTACAGTAAGTATGAAATTACGCCCTTCTATATAACGAAGCTTGGTGAGTGGAGACTTGGCGATAAGCTTGCGAGCAAGCCGCTCAGTGTGGATGAGCTTCGTATTCCAGCAGCAGATGGTTCAGATCAAGGAGCAGCGGTATTCCCGCTTGCCCCGCTATTCGAGCGCCTGAATCCGGGAAGCGCTGGTGATGGCCGCCAGCCGCTTGATGTCGTATTCCCACTGCTGCACGGTACTTTCGGAGAGGATGGCACCATTCAAGGCTTGTTCGAGATCGCGAATATTCCTTATGTGGGGGCTGGAGTACTCGCTTCGGCTGTTGGCATGGACAAGATTATGATGAAAAAAGTGTTCGCACAGGAAGGCCTGCCGCAATGTGTCTTCCGCTATTTCAATCGTAAGCAGTGGGAGAAGGATGCCTCCTTCTTCATTATGGAATGCGAGGTCTCGCTCGGGTATCCTTGCTTCATTAAACCAGCAAATCTGGGATCAAGCGTAGGCATTTCCAAGGCGAAGAACCGGGAAGAGCTTATAGCTGCTGTAGACTATGCTTTTCGCTATGACCGTAAGGTTATTGTGGAGGAGTTCGTCGATGCAAGAGAGATCGAGGTCAGCGTCCTAGGCAACGATGAGCCTAAGGCATCTGTTCCAGGTGAAATCGCACCGTCCAATGAGTTCTACGACTACAAGGCCAAATATGTGGATGGGAAGTCCACTATGCAGATTCCAGCCAATCTGCCAGGCACATTGGCTGAGATGGTAAGGGAAATGGCTGTAAGAGCCTTCATGTCTATCGATGGCTCGGGGCTGTCGCGAGTCGATTTCTTCCTTCGCAAATCAGACAATCAGTTATTCATTAATGAGGTTAACACTTTACCTGGCTTCACGCCATTCAGCATGTATCCCCTCATGTGGAAGGAAACAGGACTTCCATATCGGGAGCTGCTCGACAAGCTGATTGAGCTGGCGCTCAAACGATATGCTGACAAGCAGAGCATTGATTATGGGGGCAGCGGCATTTGAGGATAGCTGGCTGTAACTCTAGTCTAGGAGAGGAGGTATACATCGATGGGTTTTGCAACCGAATTTAATTCTGTATGTAAATTCAAGTCTGAGCAGGAGCTCTATGAATTGTTGGAATACGGCCGGGGTAAAATGGTGAAGAGCGGATTTCGCGTCTTCCCAACCGGTCAAAAGGTAATTGCCTATACACCTAACAATCAGGCAATTGCGATCGTGCGAATTCTCGCTTCTATTGCTGAAATTAATTTTCAAGGCGAAGAAGTAACAGAAGTGGAGATGGAGCTTGTGAGAAAATTAACAGATGAAGAAGCGAAGGTACAGACAGCTCTTGCTGATGAAATGTTCTTCGGGGAGCGTGCTTAGAAGATGCTGGTCCGGTTCGGCTTCGTAGCCATGAGCTTGCTTCTAGAGAACGCCTCGCCGTCCCGGACGATGACCTTCGCGAATTTCTCCAAGCTGCTGGACCGCGAGGCAGCCATACGGAAGCTGGAGCGTATCGCAGAGGAGAATCTTCATAGTACCTTGCGTATTATGAAGCATGCCGTCGCGCATGATATTAAGCTGTATCGTCTCTCATCGAAGCTGATTCCATTAGCTACACATGCGAATTTGGCAGAGTGGGACCCGTATCCTGCGTTAGCCTCATCCTTCAGGAGCTTGGGTGAATATGTGCAAAAAACAGGAATCCGTGTGTCGTTCCATCCGGATCACTTCTGCGTGTTCAGTACCCCTCGTCCTGAGGTGCTGGAGAGCTCGAAACGGGATCTGGATTACCACATTGACATGCTTGAAGCGATGGGTTTGCCTGAGACCGTGAAATGCAATATACATATCGGAGGCGCATATGGCGATAAGATAACCTCCGCCGAGCGCTTTATTACACAGTTCGGAGGGCTGTCCTCTCGTTACAAGCACCGCATCACGCTGGAGAATGATGATAAAACCTTCACTGCCCGCGAGACGCTTGACGTCGCAGAAGCAGTAGGCGTGCCTATGGTGCTGGATATTCACCATCATGCGGTCAATGATGGCGGTGACACATCCATGGACGAGCTGTGCGGCGGTCTATGGCCGCGTATTCTACGTACATGGACTACAGAAGAACAGCGCCTAGGCGTCGAGCTTCCGCCCAAGATTCATGCGTCCAGCCCTAAGAGTGAAGCTGACCCTAGAGGCCACGCTGATTATGTTGAAGCGGCGACGCTTGTCCACTTCCTGAAGCGGATTGCACAGACGACCCCTCGCATTGACTGTATGCTTGAAGCAAAGAGCAAGGATGCTGCACTGCTTAAGCTGATGGAGGACTTGAAGGTGCTGGAAGCAGCAGGGAAAGGCGTAAGAGTTATCGATGAGGGCAGCGTGGAGATCATTCCATAGAGCAACACCGTCAAGGGCTGACCTTGGCGGTGTTGCTCTATGGGAGCACAGCCGTGCTCAGCAGCCAGACAGATTCATAACATAAGAAACAGAAATGGAGTGCAGCTAACGATGGTGTTGGAGTGGATACTTCTTGTCCTGCTCGGTATGATTGCTTCGATATTCGGAAGTATCGTTGGCCTAGGGGGCGGCATTATTATCGTTCCTATGCTTATGCTGCTGGGGCCTCAGCTTACAGGAGGGGTCATCGACCATGCCACTGCAGTAGGAACCTCTTTAACCATGCTAATTGTGACGGCTCTTGCATCCACGATGAGCTATGCTAAAAAAGGGATTGTTGATTTCAAGAGCGCGTGGCTGTTCTTCATCACCAGCGGGCCAGCAGCCCTAATCGGCTCCGCCTTGACTGGGAAGTTTCAGGGAGGGGCATTCTCCTTGTCCTTCGGTATTTTTATGCTGCTGATGGCTGCCTTATTAATCGCTCGTGATTATATGAAACCGATTACGAGGGAATGGCCGATTAAGCGCTCTATAACAGATGCCTCTGGGCAAACGCATACCTACGGATATGCAATGGTGCCGGCGCTTGCCATTGGGTTCGGAGTAGGCCTAATATCCGGATTGTTCGGCATCGGAGGAGGCTCTCTGTTCGTGCCGCTGATGGTGCTGCTATTCCGTTTCCCTCCCCATACGGCAACAGCAACGTCTATGTTCGTGATATTCCTGTCTTCTATACTGGGAAGCGGGATGCACGCATTCTTGGGTGAGACGAATTTCTGGCTTGTGCTCGCACTTGTGCCAGGGGCATGGGTTGGCGGGAAGCTTGGAGCTAGAATTGCGAGTAGAATGAGCGGCAAAGGACTAATGTGGCTGCTCCGCATTACACTACTGGTGCTGGCCTGCCAGCTAATCATTCAAGGCATCACAGAGTTGTAATCGAACGCAAGATATGCGAAACTTACAGCTTATGTTAACGTATACTAATCAATCATATTTTATTTAACGCCTTACTATTACATTATAACAAAGAGAGTAGAGTGATGGACCGTGAGTAATCAGCAGAACGATTCCGTCGTAGGCGGTAAGAGCTTTACAGCCGTTGCGATAAACTGCGCGGCCAAAGCCGGAGAATGGATCAAGACCAAGCTCGGGAATTATGAGCAGCTTGATCTGAAATATTCATCTCATGATCTAGTAACTGAAGTCGACAAAGGATCAGAGATACTAATTAAACGATTGCTCCAGACCCATTTCCCCGATCATTCCTTCTTAGGTGAAGAAGGGGTTGAGCCGGGGCCGGAAGCATCGGCGCGTGCCCTTGCTGAGATGCGTGAAGAGGAATATTTGTGGATCGTTGATCCGATTGACGGTACGACGAATTTCGTCCACGGGTTCCCTTTCTTCGTTGTTTCGATTGCGCTGGCTTATCGAGGTGAGGTTATTGTAGGTGTTGTCTATGATCCGATGAAGGATGAGCTGTTCCTTGCTGAGAAAGGGAAGGGCGCTTATGTGCATGGCAAGCGAATGGGGGTATCTGGTGAGGATACGCTGGCAGCCAGTCTGATTGCAACCGGGTTCCCAGCCGATCATCATTATGCGCTGCCGCTCAATATGAAGGGGCTGCAGGCAGTTGCGCCGCAGGTACGCAACATTCGCTCAAGCGGCTCAGCAGCGCTGCATCTGGCTTATGTGGCAGCAGGCAGGCTTACAGGCTTCTGGGAAATTGGACTTAGCAGCTGGGATCTGGCGGCAGGTGTACTGCTTGTTCAAGAGTCAGGCGGTACGGTTACCGATACGCTAGGCAATCCATATGATCTAGGCGTACGCCATGTCGTGGCATCTAATGGAAAGATTCATGAGTCGCTTATTGAAGCGCTTACAGCAGCTGACGCTGTGAAATAGCTGAACTGAATGCAGTAAACAGGGCTGTTCCTGAGGTTATGTATAACCTCTTGGGACAGCCCTGTTTGCTATTGTAAGGGCAGGATCAGAGAGAGCGTAACACCTCTGATCCTGCCCTTATATGGATGGCCTACAGCTTAAGCTTAGAGAAGGCTGTCTCCGCTGCAGCTATTGTGGCTTGAACATCAGCCTCTGTATGCGCGGTTGTCAGGAACCACGCCTCGTATTTGGAAGGAGCGAGGCAGACGCCCTGCTCCAGCATGAGCTTGAAGAATCGACCGAACAGCTCGCCGTCCGTATCCTGTGCCTGATCGTAGTTCGTGATCGGGTGATCGCAGAAATGAGCGGAGAAGGCGCCGCGGATACGGTTGATGGTCAGTGCAATGCCGTGGCGGTCAGCTGCTGCCTGAATACCGTCGGCCAGCACAGCTGCCAAAGCATCCATACGGTCGTAGACGCCTGGTGCTTGCAGAACCTCCAGACAGGCGATACCCGCTGAGATCGAAGCAGGGTTGCCTGCCATCGTTCCTGCTTGATAAGTAGGACCGAGAGGAGCTACCTGCTCCATGATCTGCTTGCGGCCGCCATAAGCACCAATAGGCAAGCCTCCGCCGATGACTTTGCCAAGGGCGGTCAGATCAGGTTCAATTGCTGAATGATCCGGGAACGCTGAGAAGGTCTGGGCTGAACCGTAATGGAAGCGGAAGGCGGTAATCACTTCATCATAAATAACGAGTGCGCCTGCAGCGCGGGTTAATTCGCATAACCCTTCAAGGAAGCCCGGCTCTGGCATAACCATGCCGAAGTTGCCGACAATAGGCTCAACCATGACAGCTGCTGTCTCATGCCCCCAGCGCTCCAAGGCAGCCTTAAGCGCTTCAAGGTCATTGAATGGCACCGTAATGATCTCATGTGCGATACTGGTCGGAATACCAGCGCTGTCGGGTATGCCAAGCGTGGAGGGTCCTGAGCCTGCAGCTACAAGGACAAGATCGGAATGGCCATGGTAGCAGCCAGCGAACTTGATGATTTTGCTTCGTTTCGTGAAGGCACGAGCGACGCGAATGGTCGTCATTACCGCTTCTGTGCCTGAATTGACGAAGCGAACTTTGTCCATGGAGGGAATGGCCTCCTTCAGCATGCGAGCCAGCTGGATCTCGAGCTCTGTCGGCGTTCCGTACAGCGTACCGTTCTGTACAGCGCGTATGATTGCTTCCGTCACATGGGGGTGAGCATGTCCTGTAATGATAGGGCCGTAAGCGGCGAGATAATCGATGTAGCGGTTATCATCCACATCATAGAAATAAGCGCCTTCTGCGCGTTTCATGAAGACGGGCGCGCCTCCTCCGACAGCCTTGAATGAACGGGAGGGACTGTTAACGCCCCCAACAATATGCTCCAGCGCTTGTTCATAGAGCTCTTCTGAGCGTGTACGATTAATAGACATGTGTATTCCTCCTAAACGTATTCTGAATTCATGGGATGAGCGATAGGAATGGCATAACTTGTGAACGAGCTGTATGGTTTGGCAGGCGAGCGCCAAAGCGGCTTCATTCCGCGAAGGGAATGAAGCCGCTGACGTCTAGCTCATTTATTATTCTACAGCGCTGTTAGAGTTAGTAGAGGTGCTGCCTTCTGCATCAGGAGAAGTGGAAGGCTCAGGAATGGTATCATCACTAGCCAGGAATTCCTGAACGAATTCGAG
This sequence comes from Paenibacillus xinjiangensis, assembly GCF_059686975.1. Lineage (NCBI taxonomy): Bacteria > Bacillati > Bacillota > Bacilli > Caryophanales > Paenibacillaceae > Paenibacillus > Paenibacillus xinjiangensis. The sequence continues at coordinate 156,675 of NZ_JCAALS010000014.1, forward strand.
CAGTGCATCCTGATCTCTGACAGCCAGAACAGAAGCACCGCCAACATTCTCATCCGCGATCATATCCATTGGCGGAACCTGCTGCGTTCCTGCTACGTGGCTCTCAACACCAAGCTGGCCGAGCTTGAGCATGTCGCTGACGGTCAGATTCATCTCGATATAAGGCGAGACGCTTTCGAGTATATCTTTCATTTTCACAATATTCCATGTAGACTGTAGTTCTTTGGCAACCGCCATCAGGAAGTTGCGCTGACGCTCGGTTCTTGTGAAGTCGCTCATTGCGTCATGACGGAAGCGCACATATTGCAGTGCCTTGTCTCCGTCAAGCAGCTGGTAGCCCTGCTTCAAGTCGATATCATACAGGTTGCCGTCTGCATTGTCTGTATAGTGCATGTCCTTCTCAACATCGAAGTAAATGCCGCCGATCGTATCAATGAGGGATTTGAATCCTTCGAAGTCGGTATACACATAATATTGAATGTCTAATCCGAGAAGATCGCCAACGGTATTCATAGCTAGCGATGGTCCGCCTAACGTAATAGCTGTGTTGATTCTGCCTCGTCCGTGGCCTTCGATATCTACATAAGTGTCACGAAGGACGGAGAACAAATGAGCCTTCTTCGTCACAGGATCGAATGAAGCGACTAACAAAGAGTCTGAACGCGGTACTTGATTCTTCTCTAGTCCACGAGCATCTCCGCCAAGCAATAGAATGTTTACTCGCTCTGTACCTTCCCATTTCGGAACTTCAACAGTCTGTTCATCGAACTGTCCGAACCGGGAATCTTCACCAGGCTTGCTGAAGTTGTCCAGCGCCTTATATACACCGACTCCCCAATATGCCGCTGCGGCAATTCCAATACCGAGCAGCACGAGGAAGCTGATGAGTACCCATTTCCATGGTTTCTTTTTTTGTTTCGGCTGTTTGCGCATTTTGATAAAAGTGCTCCTTTCAGCTACTACACCCTATATGATGGTTTTCCCTTGGCAAGCGGTTTTAACCGTGCCGTTTACGCACAACAATAACTATTGTAATATTACATATCATAAAATTATAAAGCGGAACATCATCTGGAAGCAAGTTTTATCGCATTAGCTGTAAAAATCTCACAATTTCCCGGGAAATGTCGACCGTCCGAACGGAGAGGGGTTAATCAAGTTTATGTTAGCTATTGAAGTAAAGGAGCTGCGCAAGCAGTTCAGAGTACAGAAAAACCGAGAAGGCTTATCTGGCGCGCTAAAGGATTTGTTCAAAAGGGAATATACGGAAGTAAGAGCAGTGAAGGATATCTCATTCCAAATTCCACAAGGGGAAATCTGCGGCTATATCGGTGAGAATGGTGCAGGCAAATCGACTACGATCAAGATGCTTACAGGCATCCTAGTGCCGACTTCGGGTTATTTGAAGGTGAATGGCTATATTCCGTATAAAGATCGCGAGAAATTCGTCGGCAACATCGGTGTCGTATTCGGCCAGCGCTCGCAGCTCTGGTGGGATATTGGTGTCATTGAATCGTTCCAGCTGCTGCGCAAAGTCTACAAGGTATCGGAGCAGGACTTCCGCAAGCGTCTTAACAATCTAGTAGAACGACTCGACCTCGGTGATCTCCTTAATCGCCCTGTACGTAAGCTGAGTCTAGGTCAGCGCATGCGCTGTGAATTAGTAGCATCGCTGCTGCACAATCCGGCCATTCTGTTTCTGGACGAGCCGACGATCGGACTGGATATCGTGGTGAAGACGGAGATCCGTGAATTCCTGAAGGAATTGAATAAAGAAGAGGGAACGACAATTCTGCTGACCACCCATGATCTGCAGGACATTGAAGCGCTCTGCTCCCGCGTTATTATGCTTGATGACGGACGGATTATCTATGACGGGGGACTAGAGGATCTGAAGAATCGCTGGAGCAAGGGACGCGAGGTGCATTTTGAATTCAGCAAGCATACGCCGATTGCCAAGCTGCAGTATTTGACCGATGGTCTGGGTGTCACTTGGAAGCCAGACAGCGATCTAAGCGCAACGATGTGGCTGCCTCATTCTATCAACGTATCGGATGCGCTGGGCCTTGTTGTGAGCGGTACGGAGATTCGCGATATCAAAATATCCGAGACGAACACGGATGAAATCGTTCGCGAAATATACAGATCGGGCTCTGCGACAGCGAATGCGGCAGCAACACTTGGCTCAGAGCCAGACAAGGAAGCAGGAGCTGAAGCGGAGAGCACGGCCAAAGAGCTTGAGGAGAAATCCGTACGATGATGAGCGCTTATATTGATTTTATTCGCATTCGTTTTCTAACGATGCTCGCTTACCGCGTTAATTACTATAGCGGCATCATTATTTATGCCATTAATATCGGAGCCTATTATTATCTCTGGAAAGCCATATATGGCTCGCAAGAGACACTGCAGGGCTTCACTCTCGCCCAAATGACGACGTATGTAGCGGTGTCGTGGATGGCGCGGGCTTTTTACTTCAATAACCTGGATCGTGAGATCGCTAATGACATTAGAGATGGCAGCATTGCGATGCAGCTGATTCGGCCGTATTCGTATCTGCTCGTGAAGATGATGCAGGGCTTCGGGGAAGGCTTGTTCCGCATGCTGCTATTCATGGTGCCGGGGATGGTTATTGTATGCCTCATCTTCCCAGTGACGCTGCCTACAGACCCAGCCACTTGGGGCATATATCTGGTCATGCTGCTCTTCAGCTTCCTTATTAATTCACAGATCAACATTCTGACGGGCCTATTCGCGTTCTTCGTGGAAAATAATGAGGGCATGATGCGGATGAAACGGGTAGTCGTCGATCTGTTCTCCGGTGTGCTCATCCCTGTCGCGTTCTTCCCTGGGTGGCTGGAGGCTACGATGCAGTGGCTGCCTTTTCAAGCGATTACGTATTTGCCGAGCGCTGTATTCACGGGACGCACGCCGCTGAATGAAGCGTTCGGGCTGATGGGACTGCAAGTGCTGTGGTTCGTGCTGCTGCTCGTCCCAATCTGGTTCACATGGCGGGCTGCGCGCAAGCGTCTGTTCGTGCAAGGAGGTTAAGGCTATGAACTATGCCATCTTATTCTGGGAATACATCAAAAATTATGCAAAGACACGCTTAACCTACCGTGCGGATTTCTGGATCGAGGTATTATCCGATATGATGTTCCAGGGGATGAACCTGATCTTCATCCTCGTCGTCTTCCAGCATACACCGACTCTTGGCGGCTGGTCGGAGGCTGAGGTGGTGTTCGTCTACGGCTTCTTCATGATTCCGTACGGCATATTCAGCACATTCTTCAACGTGTGGAATTTCAGTGAGCGTTATATTGTCAAAGGGGAAATGGACCGTATACTGACGCGCCCTGCCCATAATTTATTCCAGGTGCTGCTTGAGAACGTTGATCCGCCGTCTCTGTTCGGCTCTGTCATCGGCGCTGTGATCATGGCTCTATGCTGGGGCGATCTGGGCCTCGCATTCCATTGGTATGATCCGCTGCTGCTTATCCTATTCGTTCTTGGAGCGGTATTCGTCTATGCAGGCATCTACACGGCGCTATCAGCTATATCGTTCTACTCGGACGCTCCGACAGGCATCGTACCACTTATGTACAATATTCAGAACTACGGCCGATATCCCGTGAACATCTACAATAAAGTCATCCGGTTCATGCTGACCTGGCTGCTGCCGTTCGCCTTCGTAGGCGTCATTCCGGCTTCTTACTTCCTCGAAGAGAAGGCTGACGACTTGTCCAAGCTGGCGCTGCTGACACCTGTTGTAGGGGCGGTCTTCTTCCTCTTAGGACTGCTGCTGTGGAACAATGGCGTGAAGCGTTATCGAGGGGCAGGCTCGTAAGGACGAGACTTTATGGAGAGACAAGGAAGGAGATTGACAGATGACATCGATTGAATTAGGACAGCAAGCGCCAGACTTTACGCTAGAGGCATCGAATGGTGAGCAAGTGAGCCTTAGTGATTTCCGCGGCAAGAAGGTCGTTATTTATTTCTACCCGAAGGACAGCACTCCGGCATGTACGGAGCAAGCTTGCAGCTTCCGTGACGCTTATCCCGCGATGATGGATCGCAATACAGTTGTGCTGGGCATTAGCCCGGATGAGATGAAGGCCCACCATAGATTCATTAGCAAGCAGGAGCTGCCTTTCTTGCTGCTGTCGGATACCGACCATGCCGTCAGCGAGCTGTTCGGCGTGTGGCAGCTTAAGAAGCTGTATGGCAAAGAATACATGGGGATCGTACGCTCGACCTTCCTCATTGATGAATCCGGTAAGCTTGTGCGCGAATGGCGCAAGATAAGGGTGAAAGGGCATGTGGAGCAGGTGCTGGCAGCTGTACAGGAGCTTGCTTAGCCCTACATCGCATATAGAAAGGAAGGCTGTTCTCGGTCATGGATCGGGTGGACAGCCTTCTTTTTTTGTGGAAGAGTGCAACTGCCTTCGCGGTTTGACCGTCTAATAAACGATCCTTTACAATTAAAGGAAAGGCGAGGAGGAGGTACGGGGCAATGGGGAAATTGACGTTAAGAAATGAAAGGCACAGCGGCTTGTTCAGCCGGCTTGCCCTAACATGGCTTGCGGTTATGATAGCGGTCACTGCCGTATACGGCTCAAGCGCGGTATCCGCTGCAGCTCAGAGCAGCAGTACGGGAGCGACGATTGTTAAGGTGGACGGCGAGCAGGTTAAGAGCTGGAGCAGAGAGCCTTTTATCGAGAAAGGGACGACGTTCGTACCGCTTCGTGAGGCAGGCAATGCTCTGGGAGGAGCGGTTAGCTGGAATCAACAGAGTCAGACCGCAACTATTCGATTGAATGACGACATCATTACCCACCATGCGGGCACGGCAACGATGTTAATCAACGGACTTATTCTTGATATGCCTGCCGCATCCCAGACGGTGAAAGGCTCATTAATGATTCCGCTGCGTTCAATGGCCGTATCACTCAGAGCCTCGATAGCGGTTGCTCGCATATCTGGTATTACGAACATCGACATAGTTACTGACCAAGCTACATATGTGTCCAAAGCACTGACGAGCGTTGATGAATATTTGCTCAGTCAAGCTTATTCCGGTATCGCGCTTGTTGCGAAGGATGGTATGGTCGAGCTGCGCAAAGGCTATGGCCTATCTAGCGGCGGCAAGCTTACTGTACCTGAGGATAAGAGCAGAATCGCTTCCGTTACGAAGACATTCACAGCTGCAGCTATCATGAAGCTGGTAGAGCAGGGGAAAGCGAAGCTGGATGATCCTATATCTGCTTATGTATCGGGCATCCCGCGGGGAGAGGACATAACGCTGCATTTGCTGCTGTCTCACACGTCGGGACTTCCTTCTGAGTTCACTAGAAGAGATGGCTTGACGCTTGAGCAGACCATTGCGGAGATTCGGACGAAGAAGCTGGATTTTGAACCAGGAACGGCTTACAAATATAGCAATAACGGCTATGTGCTGCTGGCCTATGTTATCGGGAAGCTGTCGGGGATGAGCTATGGCGACTATATCCAGAAGACGATATTCGATCCCGCTGGCATGATCAATTCCGGGACAGCTACAACGGCTACGCCTACGATTCAAGGCTATTTGCCCAAAAACGGACAATGGGTTGAAGCGCCTTATTACGCCTCACAGTCGGGTACAGGCACGCTCTATTCCACCGTTGATGATCTATTGAAATGGGATCGCCTGCTCGTATCCGGCGAGCTGCTGAAGGATGCTGCGCTTGAGAAGATGTACCAGTCATATTCAGACAGAAATTATGGCTACGGGTGGATGGTGAAGCAATCCGCTGAAGGAAAGACCGTCTTCCATAACGGAAGCGGCAGCGGCTACTCGTCGGGCATTTCCCGTAATCTGGGCAATGGCATTGTCGTTATTCTGTTAAGCAATCATGCGGGGATCGATTCCATTGCTATGCTGAATAAGATGCAATCGCTTGCCGCAGAGGCTCTGAAGGAATAGAGGATAGGCTATAAATAGATTGTAGAAAAGACTCTCGCGCTTGCGGGAGTCTTTTTTGTCATTTGCTAGATTGACGGCTCATATAATCTACTAGAACGAATTCGAAGGTAGAGAAGGGTGGAAGTGTCGATGCGGCTAATGATGCAGACGGCGTTATGTGCATGCTTGTTATGGGTAGGTACGGTTGCAATAGGAGGGCTTACCGTCTATAAGGGAGAGTCGGGGCTTGAACAGGATAATCTGTTCGCCTTACAGACCGTACAAGCTGAGCAAGGAGAGCCAGACATGAAGGATATCGCGGAGGAATCTTCTTTTTATCAAGCACAGCCTTTGCTGGCGGAGCCAGTCTCCTATACAGCGAATCAAGATATAAGCAGTGAATCGCAAGCGGAGAAGAAGGGCAGCAAGGATGCAGGTACTTCTGCTGCAGCTGCTGATAGGGAGAGTAAGGAAGGTAAGGCTGGACAAGCAGAGGGGCCAGTTGTTTATCTGACCTTCGATGATGGGCCAAGTGTACATACGAAGGAAGTGCTCGCTATTCTGAAAGAAGCCGACGCAGCAGGAACGTTCTTCGTCTTGGGAGAGCATGTGGAGCAGCATCCTGCTATTGCGAGGCAGATTGTTGAAGAAGGACATGCACTCGGCAATCATACTTACAATCATGTGTACGCAGAGCTCTACGGCAGCTTCGGGGAGTTCGCGAAGCAAATTATCGAGACGGATGAAGCCATCTATAAGGCGACGGGGATAAGGACGAATCTCGTTCGCGCGCCAGGAGGCACCTATAGCAATTTTGATCAGGGCTACTTCGATGCGCTCGCAGCGGCAGGATATATTGTGCATGACTGGAATGTGGATAGCGGAGATTCGAAGCGCAGGAACGTGCCGGCTTCTGAGATTGTATCGACAGTTAAGAGCTCCAAGCTGGCTGATAAGGTTGTCGTATTGATGCATGACAGCGGCGGACACGCGGAGACGGTCAAAGCCCTGCCAGCTATTATTTCCTATTATAAGAGCAAAGGATATTCTTTTGAGGCGCTGACCGATGAGGTAGAGCCGATTTATTTTCAGACGGCGAAGAAGCTGAAATGGGATAGGGCGAAGGTGACGGGAAGCGAGAAAGAGATGATTACGCATTATACACAGCAGCGAGGACAGGGTGAGCCCGCGATCGTGAAGCAGAAGCTGAAGCAGACAGACCTGATTGTCCACATCGGGGAGAGTAAGCTGGTGTTCACCTCAGAGGAATATAGTGTTCAGAACGGTGTTGCTTCTGTGTCATTGCGCAAGCTGACTGAGGGAATCGGCGGGCATGTCGACTTCGATAGCAAGAGCGGAGTCGTTGAGGCGGATGTAGACGGCAATAAGCTGTTCTGGAGGTCTGGTGAAGCGGGTAATAGCGGGGCGGGAACGCCTAGTCAGGTCATGGTGTCGATCCGCCAGACGCTTACGCAATTCGGGATGAGAATAACGGATCATGTGATGACAGCCAGCCAGCGCGAGATATGGGTTAATTAAGTAGAGGCTGAGAGGGAAATAGATACAGCAAGAGCGCGGGGATATTGGATTCTAGCAGGTCTAAAGAGAGGAGAAGCTGGCGACACTGGAAGATAGAGAGGTTTATCTTATTTTCCAGGAGGATGATGTCGCGATGATTGTGCCTAAGTTCGCAGAAACGGCTAAGCAGGAAGCGCGGAGCTGGCCTGAACAGCCACAGGTGCTGCTGCACCGTCTTATTCATAGAGTAGAGAGTGTATTGCTAGGCAAGAGAGAAGCGGTTATGCAGACGATGACGGCGCTGTTGGCAGGCGGACATGTGCTGCTGGAGGATGTTCCGGGCGTTGGCAAAACAATGCTGGCCCATGCATGCGCACGCGCGATAGGCGGTGAGTTCAAGCGCATCCAGTTCACCTCGGATATGCTGCCAGCTGATGTGGTTGGCGGTGCCGTATGGGATAGCCGGAGCGGAGAGCTTGTGTATCGGCCGGGACCGATCATGGCGAATATCGTGCTTGCAGATGAAATTAATCGGACATCTCCGAGAACGCAATCAGCGCTGCTGGAGGCGATGGAGGAACGGCGGATTAGCATAGAAGGCGAGACGAGGAAGCTGCCGGAGCCGTTCATGCTTATCGCGACGCAGAATCCGCTGGGGTGCGAGGGGACTCACACGCTGCCAGAGGCTCAGCTCGATCGGTTCATGATGCGAATCTCGATCGGATATCCTGGCCAGCAGGATGAGATTCGGATGCTGGAGCAGTATGCTTCTGGACAACGGATGGAGCCGCAGCAGCTTCGCCCCGTTATGATGGCAGAGGAATGGATCGCTATGCAGCGGGAAGCGGTGCAGGCACATGTTCATCCGGGGCTACTTGAATTTATCGTGAAGATAGCGGATGCGTCGCGCCGCTCGCCTGACCTTGCGCTGGGACTCAGCCCGCGTGCAGGCAGGGACTGGCTGCGTGCAGCACAGGCATGGGCCTATATCGAAGGAAGACGCTATGTGCTGCCGGATGATCTGCTTGCGACAGCCGTTCCCGTACTGGCTCATCGATTGAGCGTCTATTCGGGTATGTCCACAGCGGGGGACAAGGATGCAGCCGAGCTGCTCATGCGGATCGTTAGAGCAACACCGCTGCCAGCTTCAGTCGCTTCGAGCTCCTCAGCCGGGAGGCTCAGATGAGAGTGGAGCGGAGAAAGACAAGGCAAGAACGGACTGGTAGCAGCCCTAGACAGGATGGGACAGGGTCTAGTACAGACATATCGGCGAGTGGGGCTTCCGCCGCTGAGAAGGTGCCGTTCGGAGAGAAAGGGACGACAGGGCGGCCGGGAGGGACAGCAGAACGACCTGTTGTGTACCGTACAAGATGGGGAGCATGGGTGCTATTAGTCCTCGGCTGGTCTGCCAGTGCGGCAGCGGTTATCGTTCGTGATGGAGCAGTGGAAGCATTCTTATTAGCGGTGTTCAGCCTCGTTATCGCCTTATCCATTATTGCACCATTATTGTCTGTCAGAGGACTCGCCGCTAGTCGAATAATCGGAGTGAAGAGAGTGAAGGACGGAGGGCATGCCTCTGTTCAGATTACGATTACAAGGCGGCTTCCTATTCCATTCGTATGGCTAGCCATTCAAGATGAAATGGCGAATGAGAGTAAGGCAATGGGGGCTAAGGTGGAGTACCGTTTCGTAGCTGCGCCTTTGTTCCGCAGAGCCTTCGTATTGGACTACATGGTTCTGAGCGTCAGGCGAGGTGTATATCACTTCGGTGAAGTGACGGTGACCGTTGGTGATTGGCTCGGTCTAACAGCAATTAAGACCAAGCTTGCCTGCTCAGGCGAGCTGCTGGCATTGCCCGGTCTGCCAGGATTGTCTGGCTCGAGCAATGAGCCTAAGCTGGAGGGAGACCTCGTTAAGAACGGAGAAGCAGATGGACAAGAAGAGCAGCGCTCAAGCGATATAGGAGAAGTCAGCTTGAGCAGAATGGAAGAGCTGCTGCGTCAGCCAGGGCTAGGTGCGGATAGCCGGCCTTACCGCGAAGGGGATTCACCAAGGCATGTCAATTGGCGTGCAGCTGCGAAGGGCCGTGGCCTGCATACGAAGCAGCATATGCTGGAGCAGCCTGCTGAGCAGGTGCTAGTGATGGATACAGCATCCGCCGCCTATGAAGGGGATGAGCGTCTATTCGATGCTTGTGCCGGCTGGGCGGCGCAAGCTATTGAATGGGCCGCAGCAGCTGGGGGGGCGGTGCGTCTGTTGGCCGAGTCCGGGGAAGGCGATTCCGAGGGTGAGGGAAGGCAGCAGCCGGCACAAGCGAAGGCAGCTGCGAAGCTGAAGGCTGCAAAGACCAGACAAAGCTCATTGCTGCTGACCGAGCGACTGGCGCGGCTGTGTCTAGGCAGCGGTATGTCGGTAGAGCGGATACGGCAGGAGCTTGGGAGACTGAAGTCAGGCGGAACGCTGCATTGCTTCTCTGCAGACTGGCGTCAGGGGAAGGGCTGGAGAGAGCTCGCTGCTTATGCGGCTGAGCAGGGCTGCCGCATGGAGCTGTATATCATAACGAAGCAATCGGTGCTGTCATTCGCGATGCGAGAGCAGCAGAGATGGCTGGAGAGCAGCGGCATCCATGTGACTTGGCTTGCTTTTCCCGAGCAGATGAATCAGCTGCCGCGCACAGTAGGAGGAGGCGAATCCTATGCTTAATCCGAATAGCTCGGGTCGATCTAATGGAGAGGAGCCAACGATTGGCTACCGGCTGTTGACGAGTGTGCTGCTCTTCGGACTGCTGATGGAATGGCTGCTGCCTTGGATGAATAACGGAGAATGGGGAGCGTTCTATCAGCTGGGCCCATTGCTCGCTGTCATGGGCTGTACGCTTGCACTGGGATTGTTCCAGCCGAAATGGTATGTCTCCCTGCTGATTAACGGCTTCCTCTGCCTGTTGTGTCTAATGTGGCTGTACAAGAGCGCAGATGTAAGTGCACTGCAATGGTGGCTGCAATTGCCGGAGATGCTCTGGCGGGATGTGTATTCCCTGTTCTCTACTGGACTATGGACCATGTCGGGCGAGCTACGGACACTGATGCTGTTCGCGGGCTTCGCGATGCTGGCTCCTGCCCTTCAGGCACTAATCTGGATGAGGCAGCTGGGGTTAGGACTAGCGGCGATCACCTCCGTTTATTTGCTCCTGCTCCACACCTGGCTTGGCATGGATATACGGGATGGGCTGATGCGGATCACTGCGGAGGGGCTGCTGCTTGGAGCTATCGTTACGATTGCCCGCGTACAGCGCATTCATGGCGGAGGCAGCGAGTTTGGCAAGGCTTTTGACCCGAAATGGCTGGCCTCCTCTTTATTTGCTGTTCTGCTGTTCATCATGGCGGGACTATTCATAGCGGATGGCAAGCCTGCCTACTCGGAGCCGGCCGGGTGGACGGCATCGCTGTCAGAGCGATTGGAGAATTCAGTGCTGTCGCTCAATCGAACGGGAGGCACAATGGCTCAGGGACCTATTAATAGTTCGATGGCTTCAACGGGCTATGGCTTCGACGACAGTGAGCTGGGAGCAGCACTCACTCAGGACGATACGCTTGTGTTCACAGGTCTGTCGCCCGTCCGGACCTACTGGCGCGGCGAGTCGAAGAATGTATATGATGGCCGCGGCTGGAGCTCGGACTGGAACAGCAAAACGCTGCATCCGGTTGATGTCGAGGACAAAGAGGCTGCGCTGGCAGACAAGGATGAAGCCGAATCCGTTAATCATCCGAGCATCGTGCAGACGGTGCTCGTGACCAAGCCTGAATCCGGGCTCCCTCTGTTCACAGCGGGATCATCCGGGCATGTGCTCAATCTGGTAGCCTCGGACCCTCGCCGCAAGCTGAATACGTATGTTCGCAACGATTCGGATGGAGCCTTGTATGCGGCAAGTGAAACAGCCAAGATCGAACGCTATACGGTGGAGAGTACGCTTCCGTTAACAGATGAGGCTGCCCTTAGAAGGATAGGCGTGTATTCATTCGGCGCAGCGGCTGCTGCTGAGGAAGCGGGAGGCACCTTGCAGGATGACGATATGTCGGTCTATCTGCAGCTTCCTGACGCGCTTCCCGCACGCGTAACGGCTCTAGCGGCTGAGGTTGCAGGAGGAGGCGTGACGAATCGCTATGATCAGGTAAAAGCAGTGGAGAGTTATTTGAGGTCGAGCTATACCTACTCGATAGAGGGAAGTAAGGTTCCGCCGAAGGACGCAGATTTCGTCGACTATTTCTTATTCGAGCAGGGGAAGGGCTATTGTGTGCATTTCTCGTCCGCCATGGTCGTCATGCTGAGAACGCAAGGTATTCCGGCGCGATGGGTAAAGGGCTTCGCTCCAGGCGAGCTAGCCAGTTCAGACATAGGCTCGCTTACAGCGGCACAGGCGGATGCAGGACTAGCCGCTTATGAGGTGCGTGCGAAGAATGCCCATGCATGGGTAGAGGTGTACTTCCCAGGCGCAGGCTGGGTTCCGTTCGATCCGACGCCGGGCTATGAAGGCGTAGCGGCTGGAGCCGCAGCAGCGGCAGCGGCTCTGGAGGAGACAGGCGGCGGCTATGCCGGCACGCCTGAGGAGCTTGCATCGGAAGGCAGAGCCACCGATGTGGCAGCTTATGCGAAGTCGCTGCTGGCGTCAGCAGCACGCGGAGCGGATGCTCTTGCGCAGGCGGCGCAAGAGGCAGTCAAGGGCGCAGCGGCGGCTTCGCCAGCCGCGCTGGCTGCCGCAGGCGCGGCTGTGCTCGCGCTCGCGGGCATTGCCGTTGCAGCCGCGCGCTATAAGCGGCTGCGGCTCGCGCTTGCGCTGCGCCGCTATGGCGCGGCTTACGCAGCGCTGGACGCGAGCGCCGCGAGCAGCTCCGCGCGCTTGCGCAGAGGCGCAGGCGCCCGCAGCAGCGCGGGCGGGCGCGGCTTCGCCCATGCACAGTTCGCTGCCGTATCGGCTGCGCTGTGGCAGCTGCTCGCCGCGCGCATAATTGCGCGGCCGCCGCATCAGACGGGGCGTGAATACGCCGCCGCCGTCGCTGGCTCATTGCCGCCGGCCCGTGCTGAGGCGCTGCGGCGGTTCATTGACTGGGACGATGCTGCTCGCTTCGGGCAGCAGGAGCAGTGGCAGGCGCCGCAGCCAGGTGAGCTGGCAGCAGCTGTCCAATCCTTAAGCGGCAAGCTCGGACGTTAGGAATTCGATTCCTAACGTCCTCTTTTTTTATAGCCACATTTGTATAAAAAAGCGAATATTAGCATAAAGCTACTTTGTTGAAGAAACTTCCAAAAAAGCAGTAAATTCGAGTGCGGAATCTCTATATAGCCTGTCGAATATTCAGAATATTCCTAATAAAGCAGTGAAATAAGGCGTATAGGTGAAAAAAAGAACATCATTCGCCTCTTGCCTTGACTCGTTCAAAGCGCCTTATATATAATTACTACATTAATTGAGGGAGGCTCGGTAATGAACAAGCCAAATGAAATGATCGTGGTCCTTGATTTCGGAGGACAGTACAACCAGCTGATCGCACGCCGCATTCGTGATTTGGGCGTATACAGCGAATTGCTGCCATTCAACACGTCGGTAGAACGGATCCGTGAATTACAGCCGAAAGGCATTATTTTCTCGGGAGGACCGGCAAGCGTATATGAAGAAAATTCTCCACTAGTAGATCCTGCTATTTATGATATCGGTGTACCGATATTCGGTATTTGCTACGGCATGCAGCTGATGTCACATCAACTCAATGGTAAGGTTGAACGTGCAGGCAAGCGCGAGTACGGCAAAGCAGAGGTTGACTTTACGGCTAACAGCCATCTGACGCAAGGGCTAGATCAGCGCCAAACCGTATGGATGAGCCATGGAGACCATGTGACGGAGCTTCCTGCAGGCTTCCAAGTGGATGCTAGCACAGATCATGCGCCTATCGCGGCTATGAGCCATCCAGAGCTCAAGTTCTTCGCTGTACAATTCCACCCAGAGGTTCGTCACTCTGTTCAAGGTAACGAGATGATCCGCAACTTCTTGTACAATATTTGTGATTGTGATGGCAACTGGTCAATGGAAACCTTCATTGAGGATGCTATTCGTGACATTCGTACACAAGTTGGCGATAAAAAAGTGCTATGCGCACTGTCCGGTGGCGTAGATTCCTCCGTTGTAGCTATGCTGATTCACAAAGCGATTGGCGATCAGCTGACTTGTATGTTCATCGACCACGGTCTTCTCCGCAAAGGTGAGGCTGAGGGCGTAATGGAAACCTTCGTCGGCAAATTCGATATGAAGGTCGTTAAGATTGATGCGCGTGAGCGCTTCATGAGCAAGCTTGCAGGTGTTGATGATCCCGAGCAAAAACGTAAAATCATCGGCAACGAGTTCATCTACGTATTCCAAGAAGAGTCCGAGAAGTTCGATGACTTCGAATTCCTGGCTCAAGGTACGCTGTACACGGATATCGTAGAGAGCGGCACAGCTACAGCACAGACGATCAAATCCCATCACAACGTAGGCGGCTTGCCAGAGGACATCAAGTTCAAGCTTGTTGAACCGCTCAAAGCTCTGTTCAAGGATGAGGTTCGTAAAGTCGGCGAAGAGTGCGGACTGCCAGAAGAAATCGTATGGCGTCAGCCATTCCCAGGTCCAGGTCTTGCGATCCGTGTGCTTGGCGAAGTAACAGAGGACAAGCTTACAATCGTACGTGAATCCGATGCGATTCTTCGTGATGAGATTATCAAAGCCGGACTTGATCGTGAGATTTGGCAGTACTTCACAGCTCTTCCGAACATGAAGAGCGTTGGCGTTATGGGGGACGCTCGTACGTATTCCTACACAGTAGGTATTCGTGCAGTTACTTCCATCGACGGCATGACAGCGGACTGGGCTCGCATCCCTTGGGATGTTCTTGAGAAAATCTCCGTTCGTATCGTCAATGAGGTTGACAACGTTAACCGTATCGTGTACGACGTAACGTCCAAGCCACCGGCAACTATCGAGTGGGAATAGGCAGTGGATTACAATGTTGATATACGCTTGAAGGGTTTCAAGCACTGAATGCATTTTAATCCAACGTACACCTGCAACAATAAAGTGCAAAAAATACTCTCTTTTATTTGTGTTGTTTAAGCAAATAGAAGGGAGTTTTTTTATAACTAAGATTAATAAACTTCTTGACGCTACCTCAGGTTAAACCAAGAAATTCTCGGAAGAGTAAAGAAGTATGTAGACCTGTACATGTTTCGACTACATAGATTGGAAAGTTTCGTTACAGTCGAGCGAAGTCTGCTCAGCAAGCTGATTTCAGTGAACGTATCAAGTTAAAGTAGAGGGAGATCAATGAGCAGATGTAAGCTTTGAGAAAGTAGTTGTGAGTAAGGCTGTAGATATTTAGATACAGAACGATAAGTCGTTCAAGGATATGGGCGGCTTTTTTATATTTTCTACTGGTGGAATATGACCTTTACTTATAGTAATCGTTGTTTAATTATCATAATAAGGAATATAGTCCTATAAAAATTCAATGCCTTAAAGTTGAAAAAAATGGTGAAAAAGATCTATTTATGAATTGGTAATATTAATATATAGTTGTAACTTGTTGGAAGTATTTTTCACAAACCGCAAGAATTGGAGGGTCTTTGTTCTACATTTTGAAAATACAAATATATGCTAAAAGGAGAGTAATTAATTTGAGAAAACGTGCTATTGCATTATTGTCGTTAACATTACTTATCAGTGGATTAGGTTCAAATGTTTCTGCACAAGAGAATGTGCCAACAAAAGCTGAAAGAGAAGCTGTTGCAGAAAAAACCCAAGCGGTGGCAGATAAAATTTATGCTGAAGAAACCAATAAGGCTAATAAAGAGTTCAATTCATCCATCGCTTTTAGATCATTAAACGATGATGTCGCTTTGGATAAATTCAGTGAAATCCAAAGAGAACACAGAGAAATTGCACAGCAAAAAATCCTGGAATATAACCTTAATAATGGATGGGAGATTGTTGAGCAAGGAGAGGAAACAACATCTACAATTTCTCCGATGTCTACAAGTTCACAACTTTCATTGACTGATACCACACTTTTATATAATTCTTCTACACAACAATATCAATACTCTGGTACTTTTGATTTCGTTGATATCACTGGCTGGGATAACCTTCCTGACATGAATGATCTTATGGCATTTCGTTCACTCAAAGAAGTTGGAATTGTAAAATCCTATGCGAAAACAACATATGTTAAGGGTGGAGTTTGTAACGTAGGTGGTACTTGGGATCTCACAAAATATCCTACTAGATATACCTCGTATGAGAGTGGATATGATAATAATGGAACTGTTAGTTCAAGTTCAAGAGTAAATAAAAGATTTGAATCATCAAATGGTGTTGTTTGGAATGTTCGTGATGACGGATCAACAACACTTGCTCCTAACGCTTGCAGAAGCACTTCTACTGTAAATGGAGTTTATAGAGATTACCAGACAGATAGCGGGATTATCACAGTATATTTCACTAAGACAGCTGGAACTACGAATAATAAAGTATTCTTTGATTTCGAACACAACTTTAAAACAGGTGAACTGCAATTCGGCGGTACTCTTGGCGGTGTTAATTTAACTGGTAGTGCTCTTACAGTAACATACGCTGAATCTAACGCGTTTTATCAACGTACAAGTACAGGTAAGACATTCTGATATGCTATAATAAGAAAGAGTTGATTCAAGACTCTTTCTTATTCTTTTAATGGAGGTAAAGAGTATATGACTAGAAATTTCTTTTTTATATTATTTGTCTCTTTTATGATATTACTTATTGGTTGTACTAAAGAAGATGTGTCAGTTAAGAATATAACTGAATTATTGAATGATCATGATATTGTACTTACTGAGTCAACAAATCCAACTAATATTGATATTAAAGATGCGCATTTTTATAGATTGCAGTATTATCCTGCTAACATTATTCTAAAATCATATTCGACTAATGAGGGGCTTAAAAAGGATTTCGAACAAATTAAGAATAATTTGGAAAATACCGAGTTCAGAAAATTAACACGATATTACGAAACCGATAAAATTTTAATAATTTACATTTCAGATAAACCTTTCGATGAATATAATTCAAACGAATTGGCTTTTGAAGAAAATTTTTTTAAAGCTGTTGAAGAATATCGAACACAAGAAGACTAAAAGAATGAGCCTCGAATTCGAGAGCCCTGCAAAACGAATACAGTTTCTGTAAAATACAGCCCAATGCCGCGTAGGCATTGGGTTTGTTGTATAATGAAAAAAAAGGAAAAGCGAGTTGAACGACTTTGTTGCATGTAGGTAGACAATTAACCGCATCATTTCATGCGGAGTTATATACACTTGTTCCGGAAAATCACCTCTTACGCA
>NZ_JCAALS010000015.1:0-171955 GCF_059686975.1 Paenibacillus xinjiangensis
CCTTCAGATTCCACCTCACGATGGACACCCTTGCCTTAAGCTATGGCTACTACTGCCTTCGCCATTCGGGACTTGAACCCTAGAGATAGCGCCCATGCTGGGCGCACCAAAAAGAACGCACTCGTAAGGGACGAATGCGTTCGTGGTACCACCCTCATACAGCCGCATAGCAAACAGCAGCGACTCTTCATTGGATAACGGGATTCTCATCCCGGCAGAGACTTTCTGTAATAGATTTGCCTCTGCAGCTCGCAAGTCTGGGACTGCTCAGTAGCTCATAGGAGCCTTACAGCCTAGGGCTCCCTCTCTGTGACGGACGCTGAACTGCGCATTATATCTTGGTCGGCGCTGTTGAATTTTGGAATAATGACTTTGAATCAACTTAATATACAACGCTCCGGAAGTCAAGCACATTAGGCTGGAGCAATAACGTTAATCATGACTATTAGCTAGCTGCTTGCTTGATTTGGCTTCAGCACCGCAGCTCCGAAGGCAATCAGCATGACTGCGAACAGGAGAAGAATCGTCAGGGGGAGCCAAATATCAATAATCGTTCCGCCTCCTCCCAGACGATCCACGGCTTGAATCGCCCATTTCTGAGGGGTGAAATTAGCCAGCTTCTGCATGAAGTCAGGCATCATCGACAGGGGCCAGAAGCAGCCGCTGATCATACAGGATGGCGTAATAAATAGGTTGTTGATTTGACCAAGCTGTGTACTATTCTTCACCAAGCCGCCAAGAAGAGAAGCAAGCCCCACTGCTGCAAGCAAGAAGCATTCCAGTACGATGAGCAGTGAGCCGAACGCAACGTCGTTCATAAACCCGAAGCCAAAGTACGTTAAGCTAAGCAATATGAGCAGCTGGAGGGTGCCCACGAGCAAGCTTCCCATAAAATTTCCAGCCGCGATGTCAATTGAACGAATTGGCGCCGCATACATGCGCGCCATGGTCCGCTGCTCCCGATCCTCCATAATGAAACTGATGGATTGGCTGACAAGCAGCATGACGAACATCAGCATAATACCGATCATCTCCGGATGAGAGAGCGTCTTGCCGAGCTTCATTTCCTCCTCAACATAGCCAACCTTATTGCTGGCCTCTTCTTCCAGAAGCTTCGCAAGCTTCACGGAATCATAGCCAGACCCCGAACTGCTTATGATATGAACTGCTGCGGCCAGCTGATTGGTCTCCGCTTCAAGCCTTGTAATCAAGGATGCATTCCACAGTTGTTCATTCATACGATAGACGGTTGCTTGCGGCCTTTTGCCAGCAACCAGTTGATTCGTGTAATCTGCTGGAATGAAGATGGCAGCATCCGCTTCTCCACCCTTCACTACAGCTATAAGCTCTTCCTCTGTAACGTCTGGGGCTTCTTGAACCTCATATAAGTTCTCATTCATCAGCGAATTGGCTATAGAAGCCCCCAATATTCCCTCATCCTGATTATTCAATAGTATAATGGCCCTCTGGCTGCCAGAGCCTGCGAACAGACCTGCGATAACAGCCAGCAGTATAGCCGGCAAGACCAGATTAAGAATGATTCCGCGCCTTGATCCCATCGTTCGACGAATCAGATGGACAGCAATTTGAATAGGATTACGCACGGCGATTCACCACCTTCGGCAGCCTAACTGCTGCAATAATGAACAGAGTAACAGCAATAATAGCAAGCACCCCAATATCATCCCATACACCTGAGAGGTCGTTCCCATTCATAATGGCACGCAGACTCTTGTTCGACCAGTAGTTAATCGTGAACTTGCCTGCACTCCCGATAACAGAATCAATATCAGCAACCATCCCTCCGCTAAGAAAGGTCATTGTGAATGCGGCAATTCCGAATAGGGTTTGTGTTGTCTTGACCGTACCTCCAATAGAAGCAATGGTGATAGCAAGACCTAGTCCCGCTGCCGTTGTTAAGAAACAGATAAGCGCGATCCAGCCAAATCTCCCGCCCCAATCCACTCCGTATACATAAGCCGTGAATGCGATAATAACGACAGCCTGCAGAACGGCCAGCATCGCTGACCCGGTTATAATCCCTAATACAACTCGATAAAAAGGCTTAGGGATCGCATAAAGCCTTTGCAGCGTCCCATTCTTCTTTTGTTCCAACAAGGAGATGGCTCCCGTCATACCTGCATACAAGAGGAACATAATCAAATAAGCCGCTGAATAGTACTGCATCGAGGATACCGATTTAAACACATCACGCTCCCCCGCTTCCAAATTTCCAACCCTCACAAGAGAAGCTCTGTCTTCATCTTCTCCCGCCGAATTACTCATTGGAGCTGTACCGAGCGTTGAATAAGCAGCCAGCTGAAGCTTCACATTAGCCATGTAGCTGTCCACAATCGCTCTCGCTGCTATATTCCGTTCTTCATAACGCCCAGGATAAGTTCGCCAGCTGACCGCTTCTCCTGACCTTACCTTATCTGAGTACTCCTTCGGAATGATAATACCGTAGTCCGTCTGTCCCTCGCGCAGCCAGTCCTTCACCTGCTGCTCAGAATCAGCTTGAGTAACATGAATATAAGGCCGAATAGACTCACTAGTCAGGAAAACAGCAGCGTCCTCCGCCATTTCACCTTGATCTGCGGCATATACAGCTACCTCTGCTGGTCTAATTTCCGAGTTGAAGGCACTCCCTAATAAGAGAATAAGCAATAACGGCAATCCAATTAATAACATAAGCACAGATCGCATCCGGCTTAATCTCAATAGCTCATAGCTCGCAGCTGTCCACCATTCACGCATGACTTATCCTCCTATTCATCGCGCAGGCTGCGCCCTGTCATTTGTAGAAATAAGGATTCCAGATTCGGCTCTACACGTGTCAGTCTACGTAGCAGAACACCATGCTTGTGGAGAATGAACAATAAATCCTGAAGAATAGAGGGAGAATCCTTCACCGTTACCTCCACCAGCTTGCCCTCTTCCCGCTTCTCCAGCTGTTTCACACCAGGATGCTCAAGCATTTCATCGAACGCTACCTCATAATGACGATCAATCTCGAATACGAGCTTTTCCTCTTGTCCCGACTGCCGTTTCAACTGCTCCTTCGAGCCGCATGCAATCAGCTTGCCTTTGTCGACGATCCCAATTCTAGAACAGATAGCGTCAACCTCTTCCATGTAATGACTTGTATAAATAATAGTGGAACCGAGCCGGTTCAGCTCTTTCACAGATTCTAGAATGTGATTACGTGATTGCGGATCAATGCCCACCGTTGGCTCATCCATTATAATGAGCTTAGGACGATGCGTAATCGCACATGCTATATTCAATCTTCTTTTCATCCCACCAGAGAAGGTAGCAGGCTTATCCTTTGCTTTCTCCAGCAAACCAACGAACTTCAATGCTTCGTCTACTCGCTCCTGCAGCAGCTTCCCTCTTAATCCATACAGCTTAGCAAAAAAAGTTACGTTCTCTCTTGCTGTCAGACCTTCATAGATCGCAAGCTCTTGCGGAACCAGTCCAATCTGGCGTTTCACCTCAAGCGGCTCCTTCCGAATGGAATGACCACCTACTGTAATATCGCCCGCAGTCATATCCAGCAATCCCGACAGCATGTGAATGGTCGTACTCTTGCCAGCGCCATTCGGTCCGAGCAGTCCGAAGATTTCTCCCTCGCCAATATCGAATGTTAGGTGATTCACCGTTAGTGCCGTATCGTATTTCTTAACGACCTCGCGAAATGATACCAGACTCATTTTCCTCATCCTTCCAATGTTTCATTTGTCTTCATTGTACCTCCCTTCCTCGAGAAGATCAGCTCTACAAAGTCATGTATTGCAGGTGACTTAAGTCACCTCTTATGCCATGCATTGTCATTCTGCTGTCGTACCTCTAATCAGGGTTGTGCTATAATGAAGCAAATTCAGTTGCGGGAGCTTATCAGAGATGAACCTACTGCTATACCGAATTCGAATTCTGCTTATTGTCGCACCAGCGACCATTACGATCATATCCACCCCGATTAATACGTACGCCGCATATACCAGCTTCATTCTGCTCGCCTTGATTGGAACGAAGGCTGGAAGTTTCTATCCTGCCGCCTCCAGACTGCTTCTCTTCGTCGAGCTCATTGGTTTTGGATGGCTGTCTCATGTCTATGGCGGCGTGTTGTTCCTGCTGATCTTCTCTACCTTGATTGGAGCATTCTGCAGCAGGCCACAGCCCAGCGCATCCGCAGCCTGGACGATAGGCGGTGCTGTCATACTCCTGATAAGCCTCCCTGGTCGAGAACCAGAAGTCATAACGACTGCCTTGCTGCTATGGGCTGTTACGGCTGCGGTCCTCTATGCGGCTAACCAATATGAGGGCAGGCAGCATAAAGTAGAGGATTTATATGAGGCATTAGCACAAAGTCATGAAGAGCTGGAGTCCGCCAGGCGGAGGATGCTTGAATACGCCTCTCAGATTGAGCAATATGCTCAGACAGAGGAACGCAATCGAATAGCCAAGGATATTCATGATGATCTGGGGCACCGGCTTATACGGGTCAAAATGATGTCAGAAGCCGCCCTTCAGCTGTTCCATTCCGACACGGATCGTGCACATAAGCTAGTCGAGCAAATAAGAGATCAGCTGCAAGACAGCATGGAGCGGATGCGACGTACGGTTCGCAGGCTTGCCGCACCAGATGAAAGCGATAATCGCCGTTATGCCCTGGATCGCCTTGTCGCTGAATCTGGGGAGTCTCTCGGCATAAAGGTGCTTTTTGAAGTGAGAGGCATCCCAAGGCCCCTATATCCAAGCTTAGAGTTTATTCTGTTCAAGAACGCGCAAGAAGCGATTACGAATGCCTTGCGGCATGGTGAAGCTACAGAAGTAGCCGTCATGCTTGATTTCCGAGCAGACAATATCGCCTTAACCATCTCCAATAATGGCACTGTGCCTAGAGAGCCTATTGAGGCCGGACTTGGCATGAAGGGGATGCGCGAGCGAATTGCACTCATAGGAGGCAAGCTCGAATGGCAGGCTGGAGATCAATTCTCCGTTACAACGATTATGCCTCTACTAGGGTAATAGGTTGTTCCTGTCAGACTAGCAAATAGGAGGAATCAAACAGGTGATTCAAGTATTAGTCGTAGATGATGATCCTTTTATTCGAGAAAGTATGCAGCTTATATTGGATCTGGATGAACAATTGCATGTCGTTGGCACTTGTGCCAACGGACATGAGGCTGTGAACTTCGCACAGCACAATCACATTGATGTCGTGCTTATGGATATCCGCATGCCGATCTGTGACGGTGTTGAAGGAACGAAGCTCCTGAAGAAGCTTGAGAAGCCCCCTGCTGTCTTGATCTTAACGACCTTTGACGATGATGAATATATCGCTCAGGCAATTCGCAACGGTGCCAATGGCTATCTGCTCAAGAATGTTCCGCCAAGTCGAATTATTAGCGGAATCAAAACCGTTCATGAGGGCTCACTTCTTATCCATCCCGAAATCGCACGCAAGCTGGCGGGCATGATTGAGCAGCCCCGTACTGGCAATGCCCCGAATGCTGTTCACGATTCAGCGATTAAGGATCTCTCTCCCTTCGGCTTAACAGCAGCCGAGCAGCAGATTGTCCAGCATATTGCCGATGGACAGTCGAATAAAGAGATTGCAGCGTCGCTATTCTTGAGCGAGGGCACGATCAAAAATTACATTTCAGAAATACTAGATAAGCTTGAGCTTCGCGACCGTACACAAATTGCTATTTTTTATTTGAAATTACCTAACTAGACGGAATAATTACCGACAAGGAGAATAAGAACATGACAACTGAAACAACGACTACAGACTTCACTGGCTTCGCGCAATCCGACTTCGATACGTTCCAGCTTGAAGGCCTGGAGGAGCGGATGACCGCTATTCAAGAACGCATACAGCCTAAATTCCGTGCCATCGGTGAGAAGCTGACAGGCGACCTAGCTGCTCATGCAGGCAATGAAATGTTCTTGCATATTGCGAGACATGCACGCCGTACAGTCAATCCTCCCAAGGATACTTGGCTCGCTATCTGCGATAACAAACGGGGCTACAAAGCGCATCCGCATTTCCAGCTCGGCTTGTTCGACGATCATCTCTTTCTGTGGATGGCGCTTATCTATGAAGTACCGAATAAAAAACGCATGGCAGCCACCTATTTGAACCGTATAGATGAAGTTATGGCCGCTATCCCAAGTGACTACAGGCTGTCGCTTGATCATACGAAGAAAGAATCTACCCTAGTAGGCGAGATGTCAGAGCAGGAATTCAGAGATGCACTCATTCGCTTCCGCGATGTGCAGAAGGCTGAGCTGCTAATAGGCCGTCATATTGCTGCCGGTGACCCGCTTCTGAAGGATGGCGAGGCCCTGTTCGAGTTCGCTTCCTCCACCTTCGAGACGCTTATGCCCTTATATCGACTGGCTTATGAATAACCGCCTTTGAATGCATACACAAAGGGCTGCTTCGAATCATCCTTGGATGGTTCGAAGCAGCCCTTATTGTGTTGTTAGCCCTAGATTATTGCAGCTCAGCAGTCTTGACAGCTGCTGGCGTTACCGCAGAATGTCCAGCCCGGCGCTGCGAGCGTGACGTTCTGAAGAACAGCAATTCATAAATACATGGAACAATAATGAGGGTCAAGAATGTAGCAGCCGTTAGTCCGCCAATAACGACAATGGCTAGGCTCTGCGACACGATGCTGGAGGACTCATGAGAACCAAACACAAGCGGCAGCATCGCTGATATCGTCGCTATTGCTGTCATTACAATGGGACGCATTCTTGTCGTAGCCGCTTCGATCAGTGACTCGCGAATCGACATGGTCTTCTCGTTCTGCTTCACTCTATCAATAAGCACGATCGCATTCGTCACGACGATTCCAATGAGCATAAGGGCACCGAACATAGCTGTGAAGTCTGGTGTCACACGAGATACTAGCAGACCTACAACTGCCCCAATTGCTGCTAGCGGCAGAGAGAACATAATCGCTAGCGGAGCACGAAGCGTCTTGAATGTGAGCACCATAATCAAATATACGATACCAATGGAGATGAGTGCGGTTAATCCTAGATCAGCGAAATCACTGCTCTGATCAGCTGATGCTCCACCCACAGCCAAGCTCACTCCAGCTGCCAATTCAAGAGCATTAGCCTTTTCAGAAATCTCTGTGCCAATGATCGATAGTTTGCTCGGCTCCACATCAGCGGTAACTCGAATGTAGGCCTTACCTTCTTTATGATAATAGAGACTTGGCTCTTCTGATTTAACTAGCTTAGCTAAGGATGACACTTGAACTGGTCCTGCTGCTGTCATGACTGTCAGCTGCTTCAGCTCGGATTCCGAAGTCGGATTAAGAACAGGCTGAAGAATAACAGGCGTATCTCTTTCTTCCACCAATATAGATCCAATCGGGAGCGGATTCAGCAGACTTTGCAGCTGCATCGCTATATCCTGTCCTGCTGCCAGCGTCGGATCGACTTGGAAGCTATATACGGGCTTCAGCTGCTCCTGATTGCTCTGTACCTTCAGCACACCTTCAATAGGCTTAAGTTCAGCGATGAGCTTCTCTGCTGTCTGACCAAGCTGCTCTTCATCATCACCTGTTACATCGATGAAGATTTGTGATGAGCCTCCACCCATAATCAGATCAGTTGCTGTAGCAGCGAGATCGGCCTCACCATAGTTGGCCTTCTGACCTTTCACCGATTCAATAAATGCTTCAGCATCTGCACCCTCTTGGAGATCAACGATATAACTGATCAGCGTAGGAGAAGATACACCTCCGTATTGGGCTGCATCAGCACTATTGCCCATGGACATCATAACCCAATCAACGTCACTCTCACCGGTTAGGAAGGCTTCAAGCTTCTTCCCTTCCGCTAACACAGTGTCAGCTGGTGTATCGCTTGGATACTCCAATGACACATTGACATTCTCAGCGCTTGAGGAATCCAGCGCTCCTTTGGGCATTACGAAATAAGCGCCTAACGAGCCTACAAGCAGCAAGAGCGCAATCGTAAGAGGAACCCATTTCTTCTGCAGATTCCACCCTATGAACGCCGCGAAGCGTGGTGAACCCTTATGCACATGCTCCTTCGTATTCCGCAGCATGACAGCACTTAGCAGCGGTACGACTGTCAATGCGACAAGCAGGGATGCCAGCAGCGAATAAGCAACCGTCAGCGCAAATGGCAGCAGGAACGCTTGAAGCGAGCCCCGCAATAAACCCATCGGCAGAAATACCGCTACAGTTACTAGAGTAGATGCCGTAATAGCAGAGGCAACCTCCTTCGTTGCATCTGTAATTACCGCCACTGAGAAGGACTCTTTCTGAAGTCTTCTATAAATATTCTCAATGACGACGATACTGTCATCGACTAACCGCCCGACTGCAACTGCAACTCCCCCAAGCGTAATAATATTCAGCGATACACCAGACAAATCAAGCAAATACAACGTGATGCCTAGCGATAATGGTATGGATACGATCGTAACAATAGTCGCCTTGAAGTTACGCATGAACAGCAAGATCACAATCGTCGCGAATAATGCTCCTAACAGCACTTCACGAAGCATACTGTTGACGGAGGTCACGACAGATTCAGAGGTGCTTAGAATAACCGAAGCCTCAATTCCCCGTACATCTGTATTCAGCTTGGCTACAGCCTCTTCAATATTATTGCCAGCAGTTACCGCATTCGCATCAGCTGCCTTCGATATCGTGAACATTACCGCATCCTTGCCGTTCATCCGGCTTATGCTCTCTTGCTCCTTCGCCAGCTCCACCACCGCTACATCACTAAGCTTCGTGCCAGGTGCAACAGGCAGCTTGCGGAGCGTCTCCAGCTCTGTTATCTCATCATAAACGTTAATATTGCCTGCGGCTCCATCAATCGTCTTTTCGCCTATGGACGCTGACACTCCGCGGCCCTGCAGCACCCCCATCAGCGTCTGTACGGCTATTCCTTTCTCAGCCAGCTTACTCGTGAGCGGAGTAACATGAATCGTTGGCGTCGTCTTGCCGCTAACGCTAACCTGACCTGCACCTTCTGCCTTTTGCAGCTCTGTGGTGACCAGCTCAAGCTTCTCATCCTTCTCCTGTTCACTCATTCCATCCTCGAATGTCAGTGTAATCCAGCTAATCGGAATCATGGACGTATTGAATTGAACGACGAAGGGCTTCATCACACCTTCCGGCAGCTGTACGAGTGAAGTAGTCTTCTCCACTTCCTCTTTGGCCTCTTTCATATCCGTCTTCGAATCGAAATTCAGATTGATCTGGGCATATCCATTGCCAGAGGTGGAGAACATGTCCGTCTTTCCTTTGGTGAACGTTACTGCCTTCTCCAATGGACCGGTTACCAGCTGCTCCATCGACTTGGCATCATAGCCTGGTCCGATTACCGTAACCATAACCTGCGGGTTATCCGCCTCCGGCAAGAACCCCATCGGAAGCTTCAAATAGCTGACCACCCCCATAACCAGCGCCATGATCACAATTAGAATAATGGCTGCCTTATTGCGGAAAGACCATTCCGTCAACTTACTCATTTGTTTCCTGCTCCTTCTCCCCATACGGATTTCTTTGTTTTCGTCTTCATAAGCATAAAGGCTGGGAAAGTTTTGTAAAAAGGTCTGGAGGCGGTTCTTTGTTCACGCCTGAAGTCCGATAACAACCAAGACTTAAGACGGGGATTGAATGAGCGCGAGGCGACAATTACATTCATTATGAAAGGTCTGGCTCCATAGAAAGAGGCAGTCTCCTCAAGTCCATTGACTTGTTCGAGACTGCCTCTTTTGCGTTAAAGCTATGCTTTCTCAGTTACTAAGCTCTGATCTCTAATCACGTCCAGCTTGCGGAATCGGACGAGCAGCAGCAGCGCTGCTAGACATAGAATACCACCTGATACATACGGCAGACGTAAATCGTATGTAAAGAGGAATGTACCAGCTAGTGGCCCGATAATACGTCCCAGACTATCCATAGAAGAGCTTAATCCGGAAGCCACACCTTTGCCAACCGTTGTTTTCTGAGTAATCAGCGAAGTGACACAAGGCCGGATCAAGGCGTTGCCAATACCGAATACAGCAAGTGCTGTCGTCGCCCACCATAGCGAATGCGCACCGAGCAGCAAGAAGAACCCTATAGCCGAGATGACTAGCCCAATACCGATATACATCGACTCCTGGCCTGTCTTAATTTTGCGCCGAACGATGCCTCCCTGGACAAGCGCACCTACAAATCCGCATACAAAGAACAAGATACCGACCTGAAGCGGAGTAACATCAAAGCGTCTCATTCCGAAGAATTGCAAGGTTGCTTCCATCCCAGCAAGCGTGAAGGTAACGAAGAACGCCAGCACATACAAATATTTCAGCGGTCCCGTGAAGGCAGACCATCGCGATGGCCTAGGCTCGTTCGCAGAACGCCGCTGCTCTGGAGGCAGCGATTCCTTGAGCTTGATCCAAGCCAGAATAAGCGTAATGAGAGCTAGTCCAGCTGCAGCGTAGAAAGGTGTCTCTAGCGATACAAGACTGAGCAGACCGCCGAAGCCCGGACCAACGGTGAAGCCTAATCCGATGGACATTCCGACAAGTCCCATTCCTTTCGTTCGATACTCAGGCGGTGTAATATCTGCCACATAAGCTACAATGACGGAGGTAACTGCTCCAGAGAACAAACCACCGAGTACCCTTGATGCATACATTAACGTCAAATCACCGGAGGATAATCCGAATAAGAGGAAGCTTAATGCGAAGCCTGCTACGCCAATCAAGATGATTGGACGTCTGCCGATCCTATCTGATAGCCCGCCCCAAAAAGGCGATAGTATAAAAGATACCGCAGAATAGATAGCTAGCATGAAGCCGGTATGCTTTTCCGCACCTACAGGATCTGCCGCTTTAATGATTTCAGGCATAACTGGGATGATAATCCCGAATCCAATAAAGGTTGTCATTAATATAGCCATTACAATAAGTATTCGTTTGTCTTTCATCATGTCTTATCCCTCCAACAACTATCGTACCATAAGCCGCTGTCGCTTAGTTATGAACAAATGGAGAACAAATAATAGTGCCATAACTGCGCCGCTCAGCGCAAAAGGCATGTGCGGGCCGAAGCTGTCCCACAGTCTCCCGGACATAATCGAGCCCAGCACCATACCGAGACCTTCAATGGTTAGGAAGAAGCCCCATACCGCTCCACGCTCCTCTTTGGGTATCGCTTCTGCAATCAAGGCATTCCACGCCGGAATTATACAGGCATAGCCAATGCCGACAAGAGCAACGATGACAAGAACAGCAGGCAGCGACCTCGTCATCCCAAGCAGCGGCAGAGAGATGGCCGCCATAATGAACCCAGTATGTAGAATCCATCGGGTACCATAACGATCTACAAGCTTGCCAACAGGAATAAGCCCAAGCACGGTAACAGCTCCTCCTGCCACCAAGAACATGCTGTACTGCTGAGGTGATAGCTGCAAAACCGTCCTCGCATACAATGTCAATATAGGAGTCAGCAGCCCCAGCGCGAAATTCTGCGTGAACATCGCCGGGTATAGAAGCTTGCTCACATGGAGGGATTCGCGCAGCTTAACAAAATAGGCGTTAATCCGCTCGTAGAGCGACCTTTTAAACGCATCATGCCGTTGAGTCTGAGCTGTACGTTCTTCAGCTGCTATAGACTCAGACTTCTGATGTCGGATCGGCAAGAACAACGTGATGATTAAAGCTGCGACCATAGCTCCAATCAACACACGGAAGGCAATCGTGTACGAATTCGCAAGGAAGAAATTAATAATAATCGGGCCACAGCCAATACCTGTCAGCCACGACATATAGACGATGCTCATGACCGTCCCGCCTGCTTCCTTCCCCGCAACACCTGTTGCCCCCGTAATGACAGACGGCCATAGTGGCGATGTCCCAATGCCAAGCAGCAAGCACGCCGTTACAATCCAGCCGATATCATGCATGAAGGTGACGATCAAGACGGATAGGAAGGTAACAACCACTCCGAACAGCATCACATAGCGATAGCCGATTCGGTCAATCATCCAGCCTATTGGACTGCGGAAGGCATTATCCCCAATGTATAAGAGTGCCAGCGACCAGCCTACCGAATAAGCTGACAGGCCGAGTACCGACCCCATATATACGGGCAATATAGATACGACGAGCGCTCCCTTTACAAATTCGATAACGAACATAATGACGAGAAGCTGCATGACGAAGGGGGACTTCCACACCTTGTCCTTGCGTTTATTTAGAGCTATTGATTCATTCACAAGTTGCCACTCCAGTCGGGGAATAACCGCTCTCCAGCAAAATGAAGCTTGCATTCCCACTTGTTTTTGCTATACTCAACTTTGTTTGTACAATTGATGAAAGACGAAAGGCAGGGATGAAAGCAGTGGACCATAACAAAACCCCGCTCTTCAGCGCCCTCCGCCGCCATGCGGAGAATGATCCGGTACAATTCCATATTCCTGGTCATAAAAAAGGTCTGGGAAGCGATTCAGAATTTCGCGAATTTATCGGCGACAACGCGTTGTCGATCGATCTGATCAATATAGCTCCGCTTGATGACTTACATCAGCCGACCGGTGTTATTGAAGAAGCTCAGAAGCTGGCCGCTGACGCGTTCGGTGCCGACTATACTTATTTCTCCGTACAGGGAACGAGCGGTGCCATCATTACGATGATTATGACCGTATGCGCGCCAGGCGATAAGATCATCGTTCCACGTAATGTTCATAAATCCATTATGGCTGCTATTATTTTTGCCGGTGCTCGGCCTGTATTCATCTCTCCGGCACGCGACGCTGAGCTTGGTATCGATCATGGCATTACGACCCGCTCCGTGAAGCGGGCACTCGACAAGCATCCTGATGCCAAAGCCGTTCTCGTCATTAACCCGACTTATTACGGCATCTGCACCAACTTGAAGGAAATCGTTGACCTCGTGCACAGCTATGACATTCCCGTCCTAGTCGATGAAGCTCATGGTGTGCTGATCCATTTCCATGAGAAGCTGCCGATGTCAGCAATGCAAGCAGGCGCAGACATGGCTGCTACGAGCGTGCACAAGCTGGGCGGCTCTATGACACAAAGCTCGGTTCTGAATGTGCGCAAAGGCCGCGTTAATCCGCATCGTATACAGACGATAATCAGTATGCTGACAACGACCTCAACCTCGTATATCCTACTCGCCTCATTGGATACCTCGAGACGGAACCTAGCGATTAACGGCCATGATATTGCGGAGAAAGCTATCGAGCTTGCTGAATTCGCCAGGCAGCAGATCAATGAAATTCCAGGTTTGCACAGCTTCGGGGAGGAGATACTGGGCGGTGAAGCCACTTACGACTACGACCCGACCAAAGTATCCATCCACATCCGCCATCTTGGCGTTACTGGCTATGAGGTAGAGAACTGGCTTCGTGATCACTATAATGTGGAAATCGAAATGAGTGATATGTATAACATTCTTTGCCTAGTTACGCCTGGAGATACCTCTGATTCCGTCAATAAATTAATTGAATCGCTTCGCGGGCTGTCCGAGCATTTCCATGAAGGCGCTGAAGCTCGTGAGCTTGTTGTCAAAATTCCAGATATCCCACAGCTGTCACTCACACCTCGTGATGCCTTCTATGGAGAGACAGAAGTTCTGCCATTTAAGGAGTCTGCCGGACGGATTATTGCCGAGTTCATCTATGTCTATCCGCCAGGCATCCCGATTCTACTGCCTGGTGAAGTTATTTCTCAGAAAAATATTGATTACATTGTGGATCATGTTGAGGTTGGATTGCCGGTCAAAGGCCCGGAGGACCGCAGCATTCAATTCGTTAAAGTTATTGTAGAAGAAACGGCCATCTCCTAAGTAAATGAGATTACACTCCAGCATAACGCCGGCTATAGCCGCCTATTCATAGGCAGCTCAGCCGGCGTTATTTTATACCCAGATAGAGGATTCCACTTATTGTAAAAGGAAGAATGCCCATGCTATGATGGGATTGGAGGTGGGATGAATGAGTCAGAGCGCTTTCATTAAGCTGGTACAAGGCTCCACAGTAACCGAGCTCCCGCTGGAGCAGTTGAAGGAGAAGCTGCTGCAATACCGTGAACAGACTGCTCTTACTGGCAAGCAGCTCGATTGGAATTATTCTGAAGCGGCTTTCCCCTACACGATCGAAACGAAGGAAGATGACAGGTGGTTTTATTTGAAAGGCTCTAATCCTTTATACAAATATATGATTTGGGGCCATGGGGACAGCTTGTCAACGATACAAGTTGTCCTGCCTGAGGAAGCTACGCACGGAGATAAAGCAAAGGCAAATGAGCTGTGCAAATACTTGGCTAAGCAGCTGCAGGCAGCACTTACGATGTTCAATGGTCGAACGATTTATTATAACCCGCGCAAATAATCAATTTACACAAAAAACACCTGCCTGTACGAGGATTATGCAGCTAGTGTGCACTCCTGTATATGGCAGGTGTTGTTCAATGCTTAGAATTAACTACTCTTTGGATTCGTTCTCTGTGCGAGCAATCTCTTCATAAATCGCTGTTACGCGATCCCATTCCTCATCGTCTTCAATTCCGACCAAGAATGCTTCTTCATTCTCTTCTTCAATACGGAAAATAACGCCGTCCGCTTCCGGATCATTGCGATCCAATAGTACCGCGTACACTTTATTTTCCGATTCAAACGTATACACCATGACCATTTCACGTTCCTGGCCCTCGTCGTCCGTTACTATGAACACATGCTCTTCATGATCATGATCTTCTCCGCAGCCGCAGTCTGCACCATGTTGATGTTCACTCATGCGATATACCCCATTTCAGTTATAAATACATACCTTACGTATCGTACCATGAGTCTGTAGTCCGGTCAAACGAAAACACCCCCAGTTCTTCATATAGAAGCACCAGAGGCATTCGAACATTATTGGGAGGTAATGAGCTTCTCAGAGACGACTGTCCAATCTTCCGAGGAGCTAGTCTTCAAATAAAATCGAACCGCATACTTGCCTGCATACTCGAAGTTGTACTTAATGTCTTCGGTACGATACCAGAAGTTATCCTTGGTAATATTCACAGTCTGTGATTGAATAACCTTCTCGGTGCCGTATGGGTCTGTAATGGATACTTTAACTGCTGATACAGCGGTCGTTAAGTTGTCGATCTGTGAGAGAACATTGAAGGTATAGCGATTTCCTTTATCTACGTTACCGAATACAACCTTATCCTGGAACAAAATCATATGCACATTGGGCTTATATAGCGTTGCTTTTTTACTCTGATTGTCCCAATTCACAACTGCCTGCAGACCACTTGCGATCTGCCTTAGCGGCAAATAGGTTTTGCCGTCTACAATAATACCGCCCTCATCAAGCTCACCACCGTTGAGAATGACCCGCACCTTCTGTGTTGCCGCATCAGCGAACATCAAGGTTCCTCCGCACACCGACAGCAAGAGAAGCAAGATAGCTACTTTCTTGTACTTCATATCTGAAAACCCTCCATCCGGTTTGTCTGGATGTTAGGTTATACTCACTGCTTCATTCAAAGTTGCGCGAATCGTTGAACTTTTTTGAAGCTGCGATTCGCGCCGAATTTGTCATACCTTGCCTATTGCTGCGCTTTCCCGGGAAATGTCTCTATTACCCATACGTACGAGTCAATACACAAGGGACTCCTTTGCCAACCGCGCCTGGCTCCTTCATCCGTTCCCAATAGCTAATTCCCCGCTCGCAAGGTGTTTTACATACGGCGCAAGTGCTGGAGAGCACTAATTTGTAGTGGTACTGCTTCCTGTCACTGGACACCTTTTTTTTCTTAGCGGTCTTGCCCTTCCCTTTGCTCATCTTATTCCTGCCCCTCTCCGCCATAACGCTAATGCATTATATGTTCATCCGGGCGAATGTGCATCTGGGGTTTGTATGGATTCCGTACATTTGATACATTGGAATAAGATAATTATAGACGGAGGTTAGTTATGAAGATCACGATGTTAGGGACAGGCAGTGCTTTTGCCAA
This sequence comes from Paenibacillus xinjiangensis, assembly GCF_059686975.1. NCBI lineage: Bacteria > Bacillati > Bacillota > Bacilli > Caryophanales > Paenibacillaceae > Paenibacillus > Paenibacillus xinjiangensis. Next base: position 16,034 of record NZ_JCAALS010000015.1, read on the forward strand.
AAAATACAACAATAACAACGCATTAATTGAAGTTAACGATTATAAGCTGCTGGTGGACTGCGGCATAACGCTTCCGAGAGCACTGCATACAGAGGGGCTCTCCTTCCATGAGCTTGATGCCGTTCTCATCAGCCACATTCATGGTGATCATGTTGGCGGGTTAGAAGAATATGCTTTCCAAATGATGTTCGTTCATGGCAAGAAGCCTGTCTTATTCATCGCTTCAACGCTGGTGGAGCCGCTATGGGAGAACACGCTTAGAGGAGGGTTAACTCAGGGGCCTTTGAACGCATTGGAGGATTTCTTTGACGTTAGACCTCTAGAGGAAGATGTGGAAGCCACAATAGCCCCTGGATTGTCTGTGAAGCTGATTCGGACTGAACATATCGAAGACAAGAACAGTTATTCCTTGCTATTCAATCGCACTTTCTTCTATTCGGCGGATATGAAATTTAACGGTTCCCTTCTGGAGGAGCTGGTGGCAAATGGTGTCCAGGCCATATTCCATGACTGCCAACTGCAGTCTCCGGGCGTCGTACATGCGAGCCTAGAAGAACTTATGACCTTGCCTGAAGCGATTCAATCAAAAGTGAAGCTGATGCATTACGGGGATACTATGGAGGAATACAAGGGACATACGGGCGCTATGCAGTTCGTCCAGCAGAATCTCACCTACGATCTATAGCATGCCAAAAAGAGCGGGCACCAGCAGCTCCCAGCGCTGCAGCACCCGCTCCATATAACCTATGCTAGAATAGTGGAAGCTGATCCAAGTTGTTTGTTGGATCGCCATCCGCATCACCGCGAATATAAGTCTCTCCGTCTCTTCCTTTGAATGCATTAACGCCAGCGATCTGGCCAGCTTGTACTTCTTGAAGGGCTGTCTGATAATCAAGTATCCGGCCTGAGGACGTCTTGAATGAAGTCAGGTCCCCGTCTCCGCTTTTTTGCACGGCAACAATCTGTTCGCGTTGAACGTTCGAACTCTCGAATGGGCTCACCGTATACACTCTCCCTATTAGTTGGACAGGTCATATGCACACCCGCCCGAATGGCATCAAAAAGTAGCATGCCCGCCCCCCCTCATCCTTATTCAAGCCTATTAAAAAAGCCTGCAATAGCAGACAATACCGTCACCGATATATCCGCACAGCAGACTTATCCATTCCTTAGTCCTAGTCCTTGCGTGGCAGCTTCCTCATCCATACGAACTGCTCATCATAGGTGAAGGAATCTTTACGAATAAGCTCTGCCGTGCAAGTGATTACGACTGCAACAACACCTAACAGACCAATAACCCACATCGTTAGAATAGCATATCCCTCTGCCATATAGCTCCTCCTCAAAGTTTTGCGTAGCAAAACTAACTTCGTAAGCATGAGCTTCGTTTTGCGTAGCAAAACTTACTTCGTAAGCATGGGCTTCGTTTTGCGTAGCAAAACTAACTTCGTAAACATCGAGTTCTTAAGGCTTATATATATGTATGCGTGACTAGGATTCTCCATACTGCATTCTGTTTGTTCCGTTCACAAAAAAATCACAAGTTTGCATCATGATCGCTCCTCCCGCCCATACTATTACGGGTTTCGAGCTTCAACACCATACCTACGAAATGGAGACAACTTGCTTATGGTCGATAATCTCAGCAGTGACTACAATTGCTCTAACGCATCCTCCGATCTACCCGAGCTGTTGCAACAGCTTGAAGTAGCTCCTTCGAGGGGCATACGGACAGCAGCAAGCAAGAGGAAATCAATCGCCTCCAGAATCAGATTCAGTTCATTCGGAACAAATGCGATATCCCGCATCAGTCTTAGACTGCTGTAAATAAGCGTATTAAAAAGGGTTTGCCTGGAAGTAGTAACTATCTACTTCTGGGCAAACCCTCTTATCCTGCTGCCATCCACTAGATAGTAACATTCATGATGTAAAATACTATTCTGTTGAACGTTAAAGTTAGACCCTCGTAATATTATTTGTCTATCAAGGCTTCTGACGGATGGGGATCGAATCAATGACCCCTACCGTGTCAAGATTGAGGCGCTCATTGCCTACCAATACTAATGTGCTCAAAAACCGCATATTTAAAGGCTTTTCTCCTATTGTTTCACGCATCTCCAGCAACATCACAACACGAGTGTGCCTTAAATCAATAGAATCTAATCATTATTGTCCTTGTACATATCGCCGGCAAACAGTCTTACTGATATCGGTGGCCTTAGTGCAAAGGCTGTTTGATTGACTTCTATGAGATCGGTGGTTAGCTTTTTATAGTCCATTTTGAAGATTCCTTCCATGTATTTCTGATATCGCCTGAATATTTAAAGGTACTCTCGGGTAAATTACTTTGGATAAACTTAAACAAAGGAGAATTATTATGACCCGGTTAGAAAAAGATAGTGATTTAGAATTAGATGAACCAAAGAATCAAATCATAGTCATAAAAAGATACAGACACTACTCCAAAGTCTGGTTATGATTATATTTGGGGAAGTGATCAAGACGAGCTAGTTGAAGACAAGGAAGGTTAAGCGTAGATTTCCCTTACATTTATTTTAAATATTAAAGTACGGGAGTGATAGATTGTGCGAGAAACAGGACTAACTGAACTTACTGGATTGACAGGACCTCAGGGGCTCCTGGACCACCTGCCGTGACCGGTATGGTCGGTTTAACTGGTCCAGCAGGACCCGGAGGAGAACTTGGTGCAGGCGATTGCCCGGGACTGCTTGGCCGAGAGCATCGCGCCATAAACGGTCGTATGTACACTGGCAAGAGGTAGCAAAGCAAAACGGAGTTTCTGACAATACCTTTTATGCTCTAGTGAATCAACACGCTGGGAGCCAGAGAGGGCGGCAACGACGCCGCTCCTCGATGCTCAAGCAATCGCAGCAGCTGCAAGATGGAAGATCCCAAGGGAAATTGTTGAGCTCGCAAAGCAAAATCATTTGCAACGTATAAGAGCCGAATCTATCAATCTGGCTGGAACATGATGTGCCCCCCAACGGAAACAGGTTTGGACACACAAACAAGTCTGCGCATATGTGCTAAGACGGTGCAAAGATGTGCACGATGAGAACCAAACGCAATTTTCTTTGTCAGGAAGAGGTGATTTAAAGAAGAATTATGCCAGTCGGATAGCTGTTAAAGATAAATTTGAATATAAGGCTGTTCCTCCTGAAAGAACCACTACCCGCACGGAGATGGCATTACCAGCTGCAACAGATACTTGCCTTACAGCTGCAACAGTAGTAAGTGTATTGTCGGGCAACACTACCTGGAAAGGCGGTGCAATAAATGTGACGCCATTCATAATTGCCATGGAAATGAAAGGTGTACTTGTAAGTTGTTGAAAAGTACCATCAAATGTAATTTGGTATACTCCTGCATTAACAAGAGTAAGGGAGTTTGTAGCAGTATCTGCAATTATATTGGATGATGGGCCACTAAATTGAAAGTCTAGATTCGCCCCTACGATTACTTGCTTTTCTATACTGTCTGCAAATAATGATCCATATGCAAACACTGGTCCCGGAGGACCAGCTGGACCAGTTAGTCCAGTTGAACCAGTTAATCCAGTTAATCCAGTCAGTCCAGTCTGACCAGTTAATCCATCTTTACCCACGCTTATCACCATCCTGAAAGGAAATTAAGATAATTATATGTTAGAGATGAATTTTAAGTGATGGTAATAGCCTAATAGTATTTAATATGTTTTTACTTTCACACGACATTGTAGTAAACAAATTACTTTCAAAGAAGCGAATACCTAAATGACTCCTACGACTATCACTTCAATAATTTAAATCCTATTAGGAAGTATGTCCCACTTTCTGTCACAAATGAAACTAAAATAAGGCTAACCTCAATTTTATGAAGAAAACCTACTTTGGTATTTTAGTTCATATTCTTCTCTTACCTTGTCTGATAGTTTTATGACACATTCCTTAATCTTAGTACTTAGACCATTAGCTTTTGCACACATCAGCTTAGACGACCTTATAGTGGCGATATCGTTTAGCTTCATAGTGAAATGGGACACGTCTTGCAACATAAGCAATGCCCCCTGATATGCCCCCCCAATAACCTAGAGAGTTTTTCCGGGAATTATAGACAACAAAAAAACCCTTATAGAATAAGGGTTTTACATTGAGAAATGGTATAGGACGGATGGGGATCGAACCCATGACCCCTACCCTGTCAAGGTAGTGCTCTCCCGCTGAGCTACCGTCCTGCAACAGAAATTATAATACCATAAATTAATAATTGAAATCAAGCGTTTTTTTCGACTACATATACCGACTAAGCAGTTCTAATCGATTCCACCATTTTCTTATAGGAATATCCTTTTTAATGAGGTAAAATATAACAAAATAAAGAATAAGGATGGTTACCTATGGATGTATTCTTCATCATTATATTCCTATTCGCATTCTTATGGATTATTATTTCACTAATCATGAAAGACAATCGGAATAAGAATACCAGCAGAAAAAGACGCAGCGGACAAGATTCCTTCTTCTTCTCAGACTCGACCGCGAGCAATCATGATAAGCATCACGGTCATCATCACCACCATAACGACCACTCTCACGATCATGGCAGCAGCAGCGACGGGGGCGGTAGTGATGGCGGGGGCGGCGGCGGCGGCGATTGATTCCCTTCTCCCATTCAACTCTATACAGAATTTGCCGATATAGAGGTTGGAGGTGATCAGACAAGATGGATATCGCAGCATTATCAACTTCACTAAGCCAAGCCTCATTGTCGCAAGCAGCTTCTATTAAAGTATTGTCGATGGGCAAGCAGCAGATGGAGCAGCAAGGTCAGGGACTAATCAAAATGATGGAATCAAGTGTAAATCCGAACGTAGGTAACAATTTGGACATTAAGGTGTAAGCTAGAACGGTAAGAATCTCCTCCTGCTAGGGAAGTGATTCTTGCCGTCTTTTATTTTTTGCTAAATTTTGTGCAACAATATGGCGCTGTGCTCCGTCAGACTACATGCATAGCAAAATTTCAGAAGAGGTGATACCCATGAAGAAAAAACCACTACTTATTCTAGTAATGGCTGCGCTCTTAATCTTGACTCTGGGACAGACTGTCTCGGCATTCAGTGACATTAAAAATGATCCGAACGAACAAAAAATTGCTGCACTGCAGAAGCAAGGTATACTAAGTGGCGAGAAGGACGGCAAGTTCAATTCTAGAGGCAAGCTGACTTATGCTTCAGGCATCTCTATGCTGGTCAAGGGCTTCGGCCTCAACATTGACAATCTGCGCTTCATCAAAGCGCCAAAGGTCACTGACAACTATACCAATCTCAAGGACGACGCATGGTACTCTGATGCCATCATTATCGCACACTACAACGGATTGGAAATTCCGAAGGATGTAAAAGCAGAAGACGAAATGACACGTGAGCAATTCGCCCATCATTTATTCAAAGCCATTGCCAAGCAAGGCGATTATGCTTTCATCGAGATGTTCATGCTCATAAATGACGAGAAGGATGTCAATGCTGATTATATGGACAGCATCCAGAAGCTTCTAATCAGCAAGATCGCGAGCCTAGATGAGAAACAAAACTTTTATCCAACAACAGCTATTACGCGCGGAGACGCTGCAGCTTGGCTCCATGACGGGCTTGCATTCGTAAGCGACACCCCGCCAGTAACGACAGAGGAGCATCCGAACTTGAACTTAAAGCTTGATGTTACAGCTGTTAATGATGAAGTGAACAAGGTGACGATTACGGGTCAAGCTCCTCACCCTGGTTATGGCCTTCGCATTGTATCCATCAGCTTCGAGGATAGTCAAGCTGTAATCCACGCCGAAACTGTTCAACCTGACCCTGATAAAATGTATCCTCAGGTTATCACTGACATCCAAGTAGTAACTTATGTAGACGCGGCGCTTAAGCCTGTGCTATTCAATCCAGATCAACCAGTCAGCAGCAGCGCTGAATAGTAATCCAAAGCCTCTTATTCCGACCAGTCGGCATAAGAGGCTTTTTCGTTTCGTTAATAATATGTTCAAAGCCATTCACTCTGTCTCTCCAACTTCAGGGACTCTCCAGTCAATCTCCGGGCTTCCAATGCTGCGTAGGTATTCATTCGTTCTTGAGAACGGACGGCTGCCGAAAAAGCCCTTACGAGCCGCAAACGGGCTCGGATGCGGTGATTCGATAACATAATGCTTGTCCGCTTGAATAGCTCCTGCCTTCTGCTGGGCATGCTTGCCCCACAGGATGAACACAACAGGCTTGTCACGCTCATTCAGTGCTGCAATAATGCGATCGGTGAATCGTTCCCAGCCAAGTCCCTGATGGGAACTCGGAGCTCCCTCTTCCACCGTTAATACGGTATTCAAGAGCAGCACCCCCTGCTTAGCCCAGTTGAGCAAGGATCCATGCTCTGGAATCGGACAGCCTAAGTCCTCATGAAGCTCTTTATAGATATTTTTGAGTGATGGCGGAATCTTAACACCTGGCTGTACGGAAAAGCTAAGCCCGTGTGCCTGCTTAGGCCCATGATACGGATCTTGTCCAAGTATGACGACCTTCGTTTGTTCATAGGAGGTACATTGAAGGGCATTAAAAATATGTGATCGATCCGGATAGATCGTCTTGGACTCGTACACCTCTGTCAAAAAAGCGTTCAGTTGCTCATAATAAGGCTCATTCAGCTCATCTCCAAGCACTTGCTCCCAGTCATTCCCCGTTGCAATTACCAATGTAACTACCTCCTATTTGCGACCGAAATCAGCTCGGATTTCTCCCCACTCTTCGGTATTCCATTTCACAACCTTATTCTCATAGCTATTCGTGTGGAGCCACTTCGTAGCCCAATCTGTCAGTTCCCATATTTGTTTTGTTGAGGAATCTCGTTTGAGTGTAGAGGCGACCTTCTTGTTACGAAGCCAGCTTAATGCCGTTCTGGAATCGCTATAGATGGTCTGCTTACTCCCTTTCTTCTTCAAATAATCCAGCGCATGTACCACAGCGATAAATTCACCCAGATTATTCGTACCATTCGGTATAGGGCCTACATAGAACAAAATATCACCAGTCTGTGTATCAACGCCTTTATATTCGACCGGGCCTGGATTGCCGCGCGTACCCACATCTACAGAGATACTGTCGTAATCAATAGCTTGCTCGCTAGCAGGCACTGCCTGCTTCTTGACGCCCATTGACGGCTTCCCCTTGCTTGCAGTTGAACCTGTACTTGAAGATTTACCTTGCCCCCAATGGCTCTTCCAGCCATCCCTATACGCAGCAGCAGCTAGCTCCTTTGTCTCGTAGGATTTGTACTTGGCTTCTGGATAGCCGTTGACCTGCTCCTGACATTCCTTCCAAGTCCCATACACTCCCGGCTGCTTCCCAACCCATACAACATAATGCTTGCTTGCTGCCATTGTTAGACTCCCGCCTTCTTCTCTAGTATGTATAAAGTAAAAACCCCTTCATCTTGACTTATGCAAGTCATGAGAAAGGGGTTTGTTAGTCCAGTAAGTCATTCCTTACTATTAGACTATGCATGTACTTATTTGGGTGAATCTGATTCGTATTTACTGACCTATTAGGTAAGCAGTAAAAGGAATGGTGCCGAGGACGGGAATCGAACCCGTACGGTGGTCACCCACCGCAGGATTTTAAGTCCTGTGCGTCTGCCAGTTCCGCCACCCCGGCATGTGTGATGTTTGTTTCAAATGGTGGGCCCTGAGGGACTCGAACCCCCGACCAATCGGTTATGAGCCGACCGCTCTAACCAACTGAGCTAAGGGCCCTCGCAAACGTCCGAATGACGTTTAATCGAAAGGTTGGTTGCGGGGGCAGGATTTGAACCTGCGGCCTTCGGGTTATGAGCCCGACGAGCTACCGGGCTGCTCCACCCCGCGACGTATCCATTTGGTAAAAACATCTTTTTGAAATGGCGACATCAATTAATATACAATATCCGCTATTATATAGTCAAGCATTTTATTGAATTAATATAGAAAAAAATGTACGCACCCTTTGCATACGTGCATTTCAGATGAGCTGTCCTTGCATTTATGGTAGAAAACGAACGCCATAGCGCCCTTTTCGTGAACGGAATACTTCAATCTCCTGCGGGCATTCGTAGCCATATACCCACCAATCATTCTCCATTCTTCGAACTAGACAGCCGGCTTGGAACTTCGTTTCATACAGCCTGACCCAATAGATCCATCTCACGATTGCTATCCCCCCTCGCCACTTAGATTACCCCAAACTCGGATAAATCAAGCAGAATTGCCATACTTAATTTAACCTCTCCAGAGCTTTGTATACTTAGGGTGGCCCTATGAATAAAAGACCCGTATAAGGCCTTTAGGCGCCTTATACGGGTCTTCTTACATGATCTAGCGTGCTATGGCCTCCACTGAAACTTCATCAGTTGCCGGCTCCTCCAGAGGCATAGGCTCTATGATGCCGCCTCCGTCTCCTTCAGTGCCAGTCGTTGGAGCGTTCTTCAATTTCTCTAATACGACATTGCCCTTTGTTTCCCATTCCTGCAATGCTTCTTTGGCAGTTTTATCGCCCTTAATGACTTGCTGGAATAGTTCATAAGCTGGCTGCTGCGCTTCCCAGATGCCTTGTTTCTCACGCATCAGCTTCTCAGCATCAGAGCTTTGTGGTGGAATTGGCTGTAGTGTTGTGAATGCCTCAACATTATAGCTCATTCCATCCTTAGGCTGTAAAAACTCCTTGCGTGATACAAGCTCATACGTACTCCGGGATTTCAGCTCCGCCCATTCCTTGCTGTTCGTGAATTGAATGAACTTCCAAGCATCTTCCGCATTTTGTGCGTTCGCATTAATACCCATCAGCTGGCTGAAGTACACATTGCCGCCAACATTCGGATTGCTAGCATGGGTAGGAGGTGTAACGACATCCCACTCGAACGGCTCGAAATCTTTAATTTTAGTTGCGTTGTTCATCGTGTTTTTAATTTCATTAATATATCCGTATTCGGCAACCGTCATCGCTACTTTACCACCCAAGAACAAATCACCTTGGACAGGGTTATAATACATGGAATCTCCGCTTGCTGCTGCAATTTTCTCTTGAATAGCACTCATGTCTTCTTGGCTTGGTGTGATTTTTTCCTTGTAGAGATTAGCTACTGTAGTCCAGACAGCTTCCCATTGGTCCGTGTTCACAAGCATCTTCTCGCCTTTGTCATCCCACATCTTGAGCTGAAGTGGAGCGCTATAGGTCTGAGTATCGTAGAAGCCATCCCCTGCCCAGCGATTAATGGATAGACCGAACGTACGATCAGCACCTTCACCCTTGCTTACTTGACGAGCTTTGTTGATAATATCATCCCAAGTCATTTTATCAGTAGGAGGCTCAATTCCTGCATCTGCAAAGATCTTCTTGTTGTAATAAAGAGCAGAAGCTGTGAATGTCGGCGTTAGTGCATAAATATTGTTATCGCCAGCCGATTTGATACCGTCAAGTACAGCTGGTACATAATCGCTTAGGTCGAATTTGCTCTGTTGAATGAGCGGATCAAGCTGCTGCAGCAGGTTATCCTGAGTAAGACGGCGCAGCATGCTGTAATCCAGAACAACCACGTCAACCGGATTCTGACCAGTCAGCAGCTCCTTCATCTTCTCATAAGGATCAGGCTGTGTCGTGCTGCCGTCTGGTCCCGGTGTTTCATAGCGTTGGTCATTGTAATTAATGGCGTTCACAATTTCGAACTCGACACCAGGATTCAACATTTCATACATGTCTGTATACTGCTGACGGAAGTAAGGATCATTATCAGAGCTGCCATACAATACCCCAATACGCACAACGCTCGTTTCACTTGAGCTTTCTGTACCTTTGCTGCATGCTGCCAATAGCGTTATGGCCATCGTCATTAATAAAGTGAGTGCAACCCATTTCTTCACTTGTTTCCCTTTTACCCCATTATCCATTTGTTCCTAACCCCCCAATGATTTAGGCGGCGTAATTACGATACGCTCACCATCAAATTCCATCGTTGCCTTGTCTGTAATATTGAGAGCATTCAAATACTCCTTAGGAACCTGCAGCCGACCTACGCGGTCGACTACAACATAAGCTTCATGAACGGCTTGAAGTCCTTTGCCTGTATGCTGTTCCTCACCTCCACCCGGAATCATATTCGGGTTACGTTTAATAAACTCTGTACTCGTTAATCCATCACGTATGGCGACTACACGATCGACTTTGCCTGCTAACGTCAAATCATGGGTAACGATAACGATTGTAATGCCAATCTCACGGTTCAGCTTGCGGAATATGCCCATGATCAGATCAGAGGTAGCTGTATCTACCGAGCCCGTAGGCTCATCGGCAAGGAGAAGCCTAGGACGGTTGCATAGCGAGATCGCAATGGCGACACGCTGCTGCTCACCGCCTGACAGCTGATGGAGCTTGTTGTACATTCTCTCCTTGAGTCCTACCCATTCTAGAAGCTGCTTCGCATAGGCGCGATCAACCTTGCCGGATAGCATCATCGGCATTTCAACATTCTCAAGCGCCGTTAAATACGGAAGCAAATTTCTTGCGTTATTTTGCCAGATGAAGCCAACGGTTTCCCGTTTGTACTTAACCAGCTCTTCCTCTGTAATTTTGAGCAAATTCCAAGGTCCTACGGTCACCGTACCAGCAGATGGATGATCCAGCCCGCCGAGAATGTTGAGCAGTGTAGACTTCCCGCTGCCGCTGTTGCCGATAATGGCCATCAGCTCGCCATCCTCTACCTTCAAATTAAGCCCCTGCAGAGCGACAACCTCTAGTTCGTCTGTTTTGTATATTTTGACAAGTCCTTCGCAATCGATCATAGATGCTACCGCTCCTCTCCCATTTTGACCGCTTGATGTACCTTAAGCCTGCGGATATGCAGGAGAAGCAGCGCAGCTCCAGTCAGCATCATGAAGCCTACTACAAAATACAGCTGCATCGTATCCTTCGAATCGAACACGACGCGGAATGGTGGGACGGTATCTGCTACATTCTCTGCTGTCTGCAGGAATGGAAGGAAGAGTATACTCGTTACTTTACCAATCAGCACCCCAAGCCCAATAGACAGCCCTGCAGTGAACAGCTGTTCTAGCAGCAGCATGCCAGTCAATTGCTTGCGTGACAGTCCCATTGCTCTTAGCACACCGAACTGTACAACACGACCCGATAGGTTGAAGAACCAATAGAGCACATAACCGGTCAATGTGACAATGACGGATACGAGGAAGCCTAGGCTTAGAATACCGAATACGCCGCCCCTAGTCGGGTGCTTCCCTTGTGTAATTAGCTCTGTGCGAACGTCCTTGACAGTGGCTAGATCGATACCATTCTTCTGCAGCTCCTCGATGATTGGAGCCACCTTGGCATCCGGCTTCATCTTCAGCCACACCTCATAAGGAATAATCGGAAGCTGGTCATATATATAATCCAGATTCGTAATGATAAACGGTGATTGATCCGGGTATTGACTCGGCCAATACGGCAATATGCCGACGATGACGAAGTCAAGCATCCCTTCCGGGAATCCTACAGAAATTAAGTCACCTGTCTTGAGTTGGAATTTCTCTGCAACCTTCGATGGAATAAGTGCGGCTTGCTCATACATGCCTAGGTTATTCAAGTAATAATAAGGATGCTGCGGGAACAGATCATTACGGAACCAGGCTACCTTTGAGAAATCAACATTATCGATTCCCATAACTGTCCCCTGACCAATCGATTTGCCCGATACGACGACATTGCCTTTGGTCTGCAGCACGCGCGCGGCTGCTTCAACACCCTCAAGCTTACGGAACACCTCGAATGGAGGCTCACTATACAGAATGCGGCTTGGTACGGTCTGACCGCCGCCACCTGCACCGCCACCTGCACCACCTCCAGCACCGCCGCCAGATCCGCCTGAACCGCCAGATCCACCATTGCCACCGCCGTTACCGCCACTGCCTCCTCCGTTATTACCGCCTGTATTCGTAATCTCAGGCGTGCCCTCCCACACAGAGGTGATAATAACGTCAGAGCCGTATTTGTACAACGTTCGTTCTGTTGAATTCAGTTCAATTGTTCTTGCCGCAGATGCATTATATACGCCAAGACCAAGCGTTAGAATCAGTAGAATCATAAGTGGGTAATACCCCTTGGAAGACCGTGACAACTGGGTTAGCGTCAAATACAAAGGTACCGGCAGGAACCGACGCCCGAGCCAATTGAACAGCTTCAGCAGCCAAGGGAATAACCTGAGACACACGAGCCCAAGCGCAAAGATAGAAAGCGCGGGCACGAAGAACAGGAATGGCTGTACATTCAGCTGATCGGTAGTCATTCCCGTCTGGAAGGTCAGCATTTGTCGTTCATTGAACATATACCAGCCGTAACCAGCTGCTCCCAGAAGCAGAACATCCAGGAACCAGCGCTGCCAGAATGGACTGCGGTCCGAGCGAGCAAGATCTCTCTTGTAACTGACGATTGATGACCTTGCATAGATGACTGCCGGGATAATCGTCGACAGAAGCGCTAGCAATACAGCCGCGCCGCCGGCAATAATCGCATCAGTCGAGAAGCCGATTGGTATCGATTTGCGATTGACGAAGGATAGGAAGCCGTTAGCAGAACCGATGCTCTTAGCCATAAACCATCCGATTAACGGACCGATAACAATCGCAACCCCGCCAAGCAGCAGCCCTTCTAATAAATAAATCCAAATAATCTGTCTTGTTCCTGCGCCTCTGCTTCGCAATACCGCGATGTCACTGCGCTGTTTATCCAAGGATTGGCGTGCATTCATAGCGATGAAGTAAAACACCATTGCGATCATTGGCGCTGCGAGAGTGAACAGCAGTGTCTGCAGCTGCAAGCTCTGCTTCTTGAACTCATTGAGCGTAGATGCGAATGAAATTTCGACCTTCGTATCCTTGAGCTTCTGATACAGCTCAATGTTCAAGCGCTCAAGCGTACGGCCAAGCGGTGACAGCTGGCTCGTCTGGATCTCAGAAAGATTAAATGCATAATACCAGCTGGCGTTATTAATCGGAATTCCTGCTTTCTCCATCAATGCAGTAGAGAAAGTTGATTCACTTATCTGGAGTGTATTCATCAGGCCTTCCAGCCCTTGATACCAATAAGGATCTGTATCGTTTAGCGGCTTAACAGCACCGACGATTTTGACGCGCAGCGTCAAATCAAGTCCACCATACACTGGATATTCGAATACATCACCGATATGAATATCGTTGCGGTACATTGCATCCTCAATCATGACTGCTTCCAGCAGATCTCCGTCTCCAGCCTCTTTGTTGAACCAGCGGCCTTGTGCCAGCTCCGTTTTCTCCTCAATACCAGACATAGACATAATCGTCAATTGACGACTGCGACTAGCATCTACCTTCGTGGAATCCTCAGGTATGACGTCAGCACTACGGATAGAGTAGCTTTTCACATAGGTGTCATATGGAAACCCGATTTCACTTGGTACTTCATCTTTAATATATTGACTGACCTGATTAAGCGACGGGAGATCGGTCTTGGCCGCCCCAGGCGATTGATAACGCATTAGCAAGGAGCCTGCTGGAAGCCCAGTGCTCTTCTGCTGCAGCGTCTCAGCTACAACGCGTTTCAATGCTCCGTCCGCATACATTGGAATACTGGTGGCAAATGCTACTGCAAGGGTTAGCCCTGCCAGTGTGCTAAGCGTCAACCACCTCGTATTCCACATCTTGCGGAATATAAATCGAAACAGTGGTATTCCCATAGGTTATCGACCTACTACTTTCTGCCCCGGCGTCAGCCCCTGCACAATTTCAACCTGAGTTGCGGTCTGCTGTCCGACTTCTACATCCACCTCTCGTTTGCCGTCTGCATCAACGACCTGCACATAGGTTCGCGAGCCGATTGAGCGTAATGCAGATGGCGGAATCACAACCACATTTTCTTTTCTGTTCGTAATAATGCTTATCGAAATAGGAGTATTGCGTGTTAAATTTTTAGGCATATCCTTGATGTCTACAATAAGGAAATCCTCAGGACGCTCCTTCTCCGGCTCACCATTGCCACCGCCATTGTTGCCGCCTGATTGGTCAGTACCTGCAACCGGAAGAACCTTTACTGTTCCGTTGAATTTGCCAGCACTGCCGAAATCAGCGACGATCGGCATGCCAACGGCTACCTTCGCCAGCTCATCCTTGCTTAATTTCGCTGCAGGCGATAGCTTGCTTGTATCTGCGATAACCGCAATAGGGGCATATGCTTTGATTGCGTCGCCCTTCTTCACATTCAAGGTAACGATCGTTCCACTGAATGGAGCTTTGAGAACCGCCTTGCCAAGCTCCGCCTCCAGATCGGAGATTTCCTGTTTCTTCTCTTCAAAGGCAATCGACAACCCCTCGAATTCAATCGGGTCCATCTCATCCTTGCCGCGAAGAGTCTCCTTCATCGTCGCTTCTTCCTTGCGGAAGGCTAAGCGCTTGTTGCGGAGATCCCGTGTCATTAAGTCAACATCCAGCTCACCGATCGTTTGACCGGCTTCAACCTTGTCACCCAATTTCACATTGAGCTCCTTCAGATGCTGACCATCAAGCGTGAAATAGATGGTCTCCTCTTGAAGGGACAAGAGCTTCCCAATTACTTGTACCTTAGTCTCCAGTGTCGCCGTAGTAACTTCATATTCTGGCTTCTTGGATATTTGCGGCGGTGCGATGGAAGGCAGAACCTCCTCTTCATCCTCGTCCGGCAGCAGCGAGCAGCCACTCGCGAATAATAAAGATGCAGATAGCAATATAACAGCGGAATGTTTAAATAAACTTCCCGTCAACCATTTCATAGACATGATCGGCAACCTCCAAAATTGTAGGATCGTGTGTAGTCATACAAATCGTAACTTCCTCTGTACGGATAATATTCTGGAAAACCGCCATAATTTGAGCGGACATATTCGAATCGAGCTCCGCCGTCGGCTCATCCGCTAATAGCAGAATTGGCTTATGTGCAATGGCCTTGGCAATAGCAACACGCTGCTGCTCACCGCCTGACAGCTCGAAGGGACGGTGATGCATCCGTTTCTCCAGCCCTACAAGCTCCATGCAATGAGCAACACGCTCCTTCCATTGGCCCCGAGGGGTTCCGGCCATTCGCAGCGACAGCTCCACATTCTCCCATGCAGACAGTAACGGCATCAGCGCGAATGCTTGAAAGATAAATCCCATTTCTTTACGTCTTATTAACGTTCGATCATTGTCACTCAGCTTGTGGAAGGCTCTTCCATTGAACCATATTTCTCCTTTACTTGGTGTATCCAGCCCTCCCAGGCAATTGAGCAGCGTTGTCTTGCCAGAGCCTGATCTGCCGCGAAGCATGACGAGCTGATTAGCCTTAAGCTCCATATCGAGCCCCTTCAATACACGCAGCGGCGCACCTCCTGCTTGGAAAGTACGCTCCACACTCACCACAGAAAGTAACTTACCATTATGTAATTCTTCTTCAGCCCGTTGCCCGTCCTTTTTCTTTGTTTTCCCTATAAATGCTGCCATGAACGGTTGCAATACCTCCCCTATCTCTTTCATAATTCTCATTGTCTAACGTTAGACGTACCATGTATGCAAAAAGTTACACACTTTAACATTAATTTCACCAAAAATTTCTTTTGTCAGCTTCCTTAGCACAAAAACAAAAACTGAACCCGTTAAGCCCTTTACGGGTTCATCGAATTCAGTTCTATGAATATCCCTTTATTTCACTTTAAAATGGGAGATAACGCGATTGAGCTCCCCTACAATTTGATCCAAATGCTTAGCAGAAGAGGAGATATTGTCCATTAGGGCCAACTGCTCTTCTGTTGCTGCAGCGACACTCTCTGTCTTCTCCAGATTCCTCGATGCTGCTGAAGCCGATTGCTCAATCGAGGCAGATACTTCCTCAGAGCTTGCCGACATTTGCTCCGTTATAGCCGCATTCTCTTGAAGCTGACTTGTCATCTGATTAACCGATGCAGCAATTCCTGTTAGACTCTGTTGGACTTCTTTCACTCTATCGCTGCCTGCCTCGACTTCCCTCATCGTTGCATTCATGTAGACAGATGCTCCAGCAATTTCATTCTGTGTCTCCACAACCAGCTGATGAATGCCTTGTGCAGATTCAAGCGAACCTGCAGCAAGCTTACGAATCTCTTCAGCAACAACTGCGAAGCCTCTGCCATGCTCCCCTGCCCGTGCAGCCTCAATAGAAGCGTTAAGCGACAAAATATTCGTCTGATTCGCGAAGGCGGTAATATTCTCTGTTATGGTTCCGATCTCTTGGGAACGATTCTCCAGTGTTCCTATTACTTCTGACAGCTTATCCATAGCTTGCTTCACCTGCAGCATTTGCTCAACTAGCTGCTCCAGATACACATTCCCTTGGTTCGTCTCGCTTGAGGTATCATTGGAATGATCCGCAAGTGCAGAGGTATTCTCAGCAATTCTTTGAATACCGACGGCCATCTCTTCAATTGCTTTGGCTACCTCTTCTGCTCCTCTTGCTTGCAGCTCCGAGCTGCTGGAAACCTCCTGAATGTTATGCGCCACATGCTCAGAGGCTGCTGCTGACTCCTCCGATGCCGTAGATAGCTGCTGAGAAGATTGACGAACTTCCGTAGCATTGGCAGCAATGTCAGATATCAATTGCTTTGTCGCTTCAATCATATGGTCAACCGAGCGCGATATATCTCCAAGCTCATCCTTACTATATTTCTCACTAGGTATGGCGGTCAGATCACCCTCCGCCACCATCTTTGTTTTGCGCATTATGCCGCCAACATTACTCATAATGACTTTTGACAAATAGATAATAAGAACGCTCAACAGCACGATGATTCCCGCTAACCCTATCATTATCGAGTTTCTAGTCTCATTATATTGCTCATAGTTCAGATCAATCTGTTCTTGTGCATACAGCTCCAGCATATCCCCAATGTCATCTAGTCCCGCTCTTGCTGCCGTGAACATATCGAACATTTGCTGACTATTCATCGAGACATTGGAGCCAGAAGCGCTCTGCATCACCACTTCCGTCCATTTGGAGAAATCAATGGTGAATTGTTCAGAAACTTCTCTAATCGTTGCCTCAGATTCACCGAAGGTAAGATCCATAATATGATTCTCCTCAGCAATCTTCCCAGCCTCAGTAAGTCGGTCAGAAGCTTCTTGAATATTAGTTGTCAGCACCTCGTTCCATTTGGCCTTGTCAGCTTCACTTAATTGGCCTGACTCCAGAAATTGATAAGCTGAATAAGCTTGATATAGATCACGATCGGCATTCAACACTAGTGAGGACGTTCGGCTTGCCGTCTCGTATATACCAGCTACCATGCGATCCAGATTCTTCTTTATTTCACCTACCAAAAAAAGATTTGAAGCACAATAAATGACTAATGGTATTGCCCCGACAATAGCTAGTTTGATTTTTAAGTTAAATCTCATTTTTATATTCCGCCCCTTTGTCCTGCTGCTCTCATCGTTTTCTACTAATTTATATCGGATGAGCGGAACGAAAAAAAGATACCTATCATACATTTTACAATTTTTTTGTCGAATTCTTTGTATATAACAAAGAGAAGCAAGCCATCTTATCCGGATAGCTTGCTTCTTACTAGTATTTATATGGGATCTACTTACCGAAAGCTTGTGGGTCTTGACGCCATGCTTGCAGAGTATCTACATCTGCACTCTGCACTTTGCCCATCTCAACTGCTGCTTGAATGAGCTCCGTATAGTTAGATAGGGTTTCTAATGGCATGTTCTCGGCAGCGAATGCGTTAATCGCTTGGTCGAATTGATAAGTGAAGATTGCCAGTACAGACAGCACCTCTGCGCCTGCCTCACGTACAGCAAGACCAGCTTTCAATGAGCTTCCTCCTGTGGAGATCAGATCCTCGATGACTACAACCTTCTGACCAGGAACAATACGCCCCTCAATCTGATTCTGCTTGCCATGGCCTTTGGCTTTATCACGAATGTAAGCCATAGGCAGGTTCAGCTTTTGAGCAACCCAAGCTGCGTGAGGAATACCTGCAGTAGATGTACCAGCAATAACATCTACATCCGAATAACGCTCCTTAATAACTGCCGCAAAACCATCAGCGATCAGCTCGCGAATTTGCGGATAAGCCATCGTTAAGCGATTATCGCAATAAATGGGTGACTTGATACCAGAGGTCCATGTAAAAAGATCATTCGGACGAAGTGCTACCGCCTCTATCTCAAGCAATTTGGTTGCGATCTCACGCGGCAAGCTAGTCAATGTCACTTCACTCATCTTAGATCATCTCCTCAATAATTGATTCCAATGCAGCACGTGGATCAGCTGCTGCTGTAATTGGACGGCCGATTACCATATAATCAGTTCCTTGGTTCAGCGCATCTCTAGGTGTCATAATACGTGATTGGTCGTTAGCTGCTGCCCAGCTTGGACGAATGCCAGGTGTTACTGTCTGGAAGGCTGCACCGCATGCAGCTTTGATCGCTTCAACCTCAACAGGTGAAGCAACTACGCCGTCAAGTCCTGCTTGCTTGGCAAGCTTCGCATAATGCAGAACAGCATCCTCAACCGTGCCCGCAATGTTAATCTCATTGTTAAGTACAGTAAGGCTTGTGCTCGTAAGCTGCGTTACAGCAATAACGGTTGGTTTATTCTGTCCAGTGCTTAATGCTGCTTCCACGCCTTCAAGCGCTGCTTCCATCATGGCAGAGCCACCCGCAGCATGGATGTTGAACATGTCTACACCAAGCTTCGTAACACTGCCCGCCCCGCCTTTAACGGTATTCGGAATATCATGCATTTTTACATCAAGAAAAACCCGGTAGCCCTTCTGCTTCAAGCTTTCCACGAAGGGCTGACCAGCCGCATAGAACAGCTGCATGCCTACCTTCATGTAACAAGGTATTCCTTGCAGCTCATTCAGCAGATGCTCGGCAGAAGCCGCATCGGCATAGTCAAGCGCGACCATTACTCGTCCTGCTGCTTGCTCTCGTGTCAGTCCCATAATATGACCGTCCTCCTTTTTTAACCCGTTTCCGTAATAAACGGCCATACGCCGGCTTCGCCAAGTGAGCCTGAAGGCTCGTATTGGCGAAGCAACCGGCGCTGGCCGTGCTTCCTAATTCTATTTCTGTTGTAGAACTGGCATTGCGCGTGACGAGAAGTTAATCGTCTCAAGCATCCGCAGCAGCGCGCGCACTGTATCAAGTGATGTCATACATACGACGCCATTCTCAACTGCTTCACGACGAATCCGGAAGCCATCGCGTTCAGGCGTTTTGCCTTTTGTCAGCGTGTTAACAACAATGTTAACCTCGCCTTCGCGAATCATGTCCAGAATGTTAGGTGAGCCTTCGCTCAGCTTGTTGACCGTCGTAACGATCATGCCTGCTTCTTGCAGAGTTGTAGCTGTTCCGCCAGTCGCCATAATTTTGTAGCCGATATTGTAGAAGCCTCTCAGCAATTCAGTCGCTTCTTCTTTATCTTTGTCTGCTACCGTTGCAATAATCGTTCCTGTCATCGGAATGCGCATACCTGCACCAATTAGACCTTTGTACAACGCTTTAGCGTATTGCTCGTCACGTCCCATAACCTCACCCGTCGATTTCATCTCTGGAGTCAGTGTTGGGTCAACGCGGCGCAGTTTCGCGAAGGAGAATACAGGTACTTTGACCGATACGTAGTTATCTTCCGGCCATAGGCCATCTACATAACCAAGCTCAGCAAGCTTCGTGCCGAGAATCGCTTTGGTAGCAAGGTTCGCCATCGGCAGGTTCGTTACTTTGCTTAGGAACGGAACCGTACGTGATGAGCGCGGGTTAACCTCGATAACATATACTTTTTCGTTATGAATAACGAATTGAATATTGACAAGTCCGATGACCTTCAATGCTTTGGCAATGTTGATAGTAATGTCCACGATCTGCTGCTTAATATCGTCAGACAGCGATTGTGGCGGATATACCGCAATGGAGTCACCGGAGTGAACACCAGCACGCTCGATATGCTCCATTATTCCAGGAATAAGGACAGTATCGCCATCACAGATCGCATCTACCTCTGCTTCCTTGCCGAGCATGTAGCGGTCAATCAGAACCGGATGCTCCGGATTGATTTTAACAGCTATTTCCATATAACCGAGAAGCTCTTCATCGGAGTATACGATTTCCATAGCGCGTCCACCAAGTACATAAGATGGACGAACCAGAACCGGATAACCCAGCTTCTGCGCTGTTGCAACTGCTTGATCAACAGAAGTTACTGTGCTGCCGTCAGGCTGAGCAATGTTCAGACCCCGAAGCAATGCTTCGAACTTCTTGCGGTCCTCGGCTGCATCGATGCTCTCGAGGCTTGAACCGAGAATGCGCACACCAGCTTTTGTAAGTGGAGCCGCAAGGTTGATCGCTGTTTGTCCACCGAATTGAACGATAACGCCTATCGGCTTCTCTTGCTCAATAACATTCATAACATCCTCGAAGAACAATGGTTCGAAGTACAGTCGGTCAGAAGTACTGAAATCTGTCGATACTGTCTCTGGGTTGTTATTGATGATTACCGCTTCGTATCCTGCATTCTGAATCGCCCATACGGCGTGTACAGTTGAGTAGTCGAACTCGATACCTTGACCGATACGAATCGGACCAGAACCGAGAACAAGCACTTTCTCTTTGCTTGATTGTGTTACTTCATTCTCTACTTCATAAGTGGAATAGTAATATGGTGTAGTTGCTTCAAATTCAGCTGCGCAAGTATCAACCATTTTGTATACCGGATTGATGCTAAGCTCTTTACGGAACTTACGAATATCATGCTCGTTCGTATAGCTTCCGTTAGGGAAACCTTCTGAGCGAATTTCAGCAATAGAGCGGTCCGAGAAGCCTTTGCGCTTCGCTTCATACAGCGTTTCGCGAGTTAGGGTAGCTTCTGAGCGAATCCGAGCTTCGAACTGGATGATGGACTCGATTTTGTCTAGGAACCACCAGTCAATCTTCGTAATATCTTGAATCTCCTGCAGTGCATAACCGCGTCTGAAAGCTTCAGCAACGAGGAACATGCGCTCGTCGTCCGGCTTCTCCATGCGATAGCGAAGTACGGAATCTTCAAGTGAAGAAGCTTCTTTCAAGTGAATGCGATGTGCACCAATCTCAAGCGAACGAACCGCTTTGTGAATCGATTCCTCGAAGGTACGTCCGATAGCCATAACTTCGCCTGTCGCTTTCATTTGCGTTCCAAGCTTACGGTTCGCGTTCACGAACTTGTCGAAAGGCCAGCGTGGAATTTTTGATACGATGTAATCAAGCGTAGGCTCGAACATCGCATAAGTTTGACCTGTTACTGGGTTAACCAGCTCATCAAGTGTATAGCCAACTGCGATTTTAGCAGCCATCTTAGCAATTGGATAGCCAGTTGCTTTGGAAGCAAGTGCAGACGAACGACTTACACGTGGATTTACTTCGATAACATAATATTGGAAGCTGAACGGATCAAGCGCGAACTGTACGTTACAGCCGCCTTCGATGTTCAGGGCACGAATAATTTTCAATGATGCCGAGCGAAGCATTTGATATTCACGGTCAGACAATGTTTGTGAAGGAGCTACTACGATACTGTCGCCAGTATGTACGCCGACTGGATCGAAGTTCTCCATGTTGCAGACAACGATACAGTTGTCGTTCGCATCACGCATAACTTCATATTCGACTTCCTTCATGCCCGCAATCGATTTCTCGATCAAACATTGGTTGATCGGAGAGTAACGAATACCGGAAGCAACTGTCTCCAGCAATTCCTCTTCGTTAGCGCAAATACCGCCACCTGTTCCACCCAGCGTGTAAGCAGGACGAACGATGATTGGGTACCCGATCTCATTAGCGAATTGTACAGCAGCCTCAACTGTTGTTACAATCTCGCTCTCAGGTACAGGCTGTTCCAGTTCACGCATCAGATCACGGAATAGATCACGATCCTCCGCTTTCTCGATAGCTGTAAGCTGAGTTCCTAGCAGCTTCACATTCTCGCTCTCCAGAACGCCTGCGCGAGCAAGCTCAACCGCCATGTTAAGACCCGTTTGTCCACCAAGAGTCGGAAGCAAACCATCCGGACGCTCTTGGCGAATAATTTGTGATACGAAGTCGAGCGTAATTGGCTCAATATATACTTTATCAGCCATATTCGTGTCTGTCATAATTGTGGCTGGGTTACTGTTAATCAGAACGACCTCGTAACCTTCTTCCTTCAACGCTTGGCAAGCTTGTGTGCCTGCGTAATCGAATTCCGCCGCTTGTCCGATAACAATCGGGCCGGAGCCTATTACGAGAATTTTTTTGAGTTCATTATTTTTGGGCATACTGAAGCTCTCCTTTCAACGTTTCAGCCAAAATGGCTTGACGAGGCTTTTGCGGGTTATTTGTCTTGTGCGTGCGGATCATCTCCAGGAACTCATCGAACAAATAACTGGAATCATATGGGCCTGGTGCAGCTTCTGGGTGATATTGTACCGAGAATGCTGGATGAATGTTATGCTTCAGTCCTTCGATCGTACCGTCATTATTGTTAATATGCGTAACCGACAGCTCCGTGCTCTTCACCGTTTCATCCATCACCGTATAGCCATGGTTTTGTGAAGTAACGAAGCAGCGATTCGTTGCCAAATCTTTAACCGGGTGATTACCGCCGCGGTGACCGAACTTCAGTCTCGTTGTGTCTGCGCCGCAAGCCAGTGCGAACAGCTGATGCCCAAGACAGATACCGAAGATAGGATATTCGCCAAGCAGCTCGTTAATCATGGTTACAGCATGTGGAACATCCTTCGGATCCCCAGGGCCATTAGACAGCTGAATGCCGTCCGGCGCAAGCTTACGAATCTCATCAGCTGTTGTGTCATGCGGCACTACGACTACATCACAGCCACGCTTAGTCAATTCACGCAAGATTCCGCTCTTCGCTCCGAAGTCAACAAGAACGATACGCTCTCCATTGCCAGGGCTAGAGAATACATGCTTAGTCGATGTAAGGGCTACTTGATTCGTCATAATTGGTGACAAGCCAAGGCGCTCTTGAAGCTCTTCTACACGCTCGCTGCCTGTCGTTAGAATGCCTTTCATTGTGCCATGATGGCGAAGAATTCTTGTCAGCATCCGTGTATCAATATCGCTGATACCTGGGATGTTGTATTCTTTCAGGAGTTGTCCAAGCGAATATTGCGCGCGCCAATTGCTTGGCGTAGGCTCATGGCGTCTTACGACAAAGCCATGGATAAATGGCCGAATGGATTCGAAATCATCGCGTGAGATACCATAATTCCCGATAAGCGGGTAAGTCATCGTAACAATCTGTCCGCAGTAGGAAGGATCGGATAAAACCTCTTGATAGCCTGTGATCCCTGTATTAAATACAACTTCACCCATCGTTTGCGTCTCAGCACCGAAGGAAAGTCCTGTAAATAATGTTCCGTCTTCCAACAATAATCTAGCTTGCATCCGTTTCACTCCTCAAGTCTTTCGTTTCGCTTCGCCGCCTACATGAGGGGCACAATCCTATATGTTATGCTTACTTCTATTACTCAGCCCAGACAACAGCACCATTCACAATTGTCATTACTGGCCAGCCTTGAAGCTTCCAGCCGCCGAATGGTGTGTTATTGCTCTTAGAAGCAAATGTTGATGGATCTACTTCACGCTCTGTATTCAGCTCGACGATCGTAAGATCGGCTGGTGCGCCTTGCTCCAGTCGTCCAGTCTTAAGACCGAAGACACGTGCCGGCGTTGCCGTCATTCTATCCAACAGGAAGCCAAGTGTCCACTTCCCAGTCAGCACGAATTTCGTGTAGAGCAATGGGAAGGCTGTTTCGAAGCCGACGATACCGAATGGAGCAAGCTCCATTCCGCGAGCTTTTTCCTCTGCGCTATGCGGCGCGTGATCCGTTACGATCATATCGATCGTGCCGTCCTCTAGTCCTTCAATCACAGCCTGCACATCGCGCGGCGTGCGCAGCGGCGGATTCATTTTCCAATTCGAGTCGAACCCTGGAATATCTTCATCCGACAGCAGCAGATGATGCGGACATACCTCAGCTGTTACTTTCACTCCGATCTGCTTCGCAAGGCGAATCAGTCGAACCGATTGTTCCGTGCTGACGTGGCAGACGTGGTAGTGAACACCAGTTGCCTCTGCGAGCAGAATATCACGTCCTACATGAATTGCTTCGGATTCATTCGGGATCCCTTTGAGTCCATGCTTGCGGGAGAATGCTCCTTCGCTGACGAAGCCGCCAACTACTAGGGTATCATCCTCGCAGTGAGCGATAATCGGCATGTTCATCGATTGCGCAAGCGTCATCGCATCCTTCATCATTTGGGCATTTTGCACACCAACACCATCATCCGTAAATCCGATTGCGCCGGCTTCCTTAAGGGCTGCGAAATCCGTCAGCTCACGTCCAAGCTCATTCTTCGTAATAGAGGCATAAGGCAGAACCTTTACAATGCCTTCTTTTTCATTTTTGTCCAAAATGTATTTGATGGTCTCTGGAGTATCGATAACCGGACGCGTGTTCGGCATGCAAGCGATCGTTGTGAATCCACCTTTGGCAGCTGATCTCGTGCCTGTCGCGATATCCTCTTTATGTTCGAATCCAGGATCTCTTAGGTGAACATGCATATCGATAAATCCTGCAGAGATCAGCTTGCCTTCTGCGTCAATCACTTCAGCTGAACCCGTGTCAGGGTTAGTTGCTCCATCTACCAGCTCGGCGATTATACCGTCTTCCAGCCTTATGTGCTGTTTCTGAACACTTCCAGAGGCTTCGTTCCATACGCTACCGTTCATAATCCATAATGACATTGTTTGTTCACCCTCCGAATTTATTCAGCCTGTTGTCCTACTATAAAGTATTGTACACAATTAAGTAAGGGCCCGTTCGACGACAGCCATACGTATCGGCACGCCATTCTCCATTTGTTTGAAAATCCGTGATTGTGGAGCCTCCACCAGCTCATCATCGATCTCCACATTCCGGTTAATCGGTGCCGGGTGCATAATAATCGCATGGTCAGCAATCCGGCTAGCGCGATCAACAGTTAACCCATAATGCTCTCTGTAGCTCTCAGCCGAGTTCAGCATTCCACTCTCATGGCGTTCAAGCTGAACCCGAAGCATCATGATAACGTCTGATTTAAGCGCCTCCTCCATGCTTACGTAAGGAGCATCAAGCTCTGGAGCTTGCATATTAGGCGGTGCGCAGAATCGAACCTCAGCCCCCATCTGACGCAATGCCCACAGATTCGAGCGAGCTACACGGCTGTGAAGAATGTCACCAATGATGGAGACCGTCAAGCCATTTAAGTGTCCAAAATGATTGCGCATCGTGTACATATCCAGCAGTGCTTGTGTCGGATGCTCGTTATTGCCATCACCTGCGTTAATCAGCGGAACCTTGATTTTAGTTGCAAGCTCTGCCAATACCCCGATCGGCTTCAATCTTATGATGCCTACGTCAATGCCCATTGACTCTAACGTTCTTACTGTATCGTAGATGGATTCTCCCTTTTGCACACTGGACACCGCAGCTGAGAAGTTAAGCACTTCAGCCCCGAGTCTCTTCTCAGCTACTTCAAAGGAGAATCTTGTTCTTGTACTGTTCTCAAAAAATATATTAGCTGCGAACTTACCCTGCATGACTGTGTGTGTCTTCGTAGAATGCTGCTCGTAATAAGCAGCCCTATTCAAGATGGATTCAATCTCATCCTTGCCAAGATCCTTAAGCCCGAGCAAACTCCGTTGTTTCAACTGTGTCACTGTCATCCGGCTTGCCCCCTCTGATGTATGATATTAACTTGATCCAATGTATCGATTTCGGTCAGCAGCACGGATATTTCCTCCTGCTTGGAGGTAGGGATGTTCTTCCCTACATAATCGGGACGAATCGGAAGCTCGCGGTGGCCTCTGTCGACCAGCACAGCAAGCTGTATACTCTGCGGTCTGCCGCAATCCATCAGTGCGTCCATTGCAGCCCGAATCGTTCTTCCTGTGTACAGGACATCGTCGCATAGAATGATGCGTTTGTCTTCAATCATGAACGGCTCACCGTCCAGATCTCCGATTGCTGCTGCGATCTCGATATTCGTCTCTATTCCGATCTTGCGATCATCGCGGTAAGAAGTAATGTCCAGCTCTCTTACTTCCACCGGCTTTCCCTCGATGTCACGGATACGATCCGCAATCCGTCTGGCCAAATAAATACCTCTTGTCCGAATGCCAATCAGAACACAGTTGTCAATTCCTTTGTTCTTCTCCACAATTTCATGGGCTATACGTGTGAGCGCTCGCCGAATTGCTGTTTCATCCATTAAGACTAGATACTCATCTTCCGCCATTCCATTGCCTCCCATCCGTTCCACCATTCCAACCATTCAAGCGCGTCATACACAAGGTTTTCGCAAAAAAAAGCTCCTTGCTAATGAACGCAAGGAGCCTGAAATCAATCTCACGCAGAGGCTTTAATCCAATCTCCGCTATCCCAGCAGGATGCGGCTCAATTGGTATCCTATTCTACGCTTGACTGATTCGTTATTCACGCTACCTTGCCAGCCTCACAGGGCTGAGTTAAAGGTTCTGCCATATATCAATAGAATTATCCCACGTTCGACAAAAGTTGTCAAGGCTTCGAGCCCAATTAATCAGCTTCACAGCGCCTTTCTTCCAGATTCTCCAATATTATCATATTACCTGCTCTTCATAGATTTATTATTCGAATGAACGGTGGGCATTAACCATGCAGAAGACTTCCAATTGTTCCGTTGCCAGTCCAACTCATCATCAGCTGCTTATATACACAAAAAAACAGCCGATCTGGTATACGAACCCAGAACGGCTGCTTGTTGGTCAATTATTACAATGATAGGTTGCGAATACGCTCTACCGCTTTTTCTGTATTCTCACGGCTTCCGAAAGCTGTAAGACGGAAGTAGCCTTGGCCGCTTTGACCGAAGCCTACACCAGGAGTACCTACGATGTTCGCTTCAGACAGAAGCTTATCGAAGAATGCCCATGAATCAAGGCCATTGGGTGTCTTGAGCCAGATATAAGGAGCATTAACGCCGCCGAATACTTCCAGACCAAGGGAAGCCAGACCATCACGAATGATCTTAGCATTCGTCATGTAGTAGTCAACAAGAGCTGCAATCTGCTCTTTGCCCTCAGGTGAGTAAATAGCTGCAGCGCCGCGCTGCGTTACATAGGATACACCGTTGAACTTCGTTGTGTGACGACGGTTCCACAAATCATTCACCAATACGATATTTCCGTTAGCATCAAGACCTTTCAGCTCACGAGGAACGACCGTATAAGCACAACGAACGCCAGTGAAGCCGGCTGTCTTGGAGAAGCTGCGGAACTCGATCGCTACTTCTTTGGCACCTTCGATTTCATAAATGCTATGCGGAACATCCTCTTCTTGGATGAAAGCTTCATAAGCTGAATCGTACAGAATGATGCAGTTATTTTCTTTTGCGTAGTCGACCCATTTCTTAAGCTCAGCCTTAGACAGCGTCATACCTGTCGGGTTGTTCGGGTAGCACAAGTAAATGATATCTACTTTGCGGTCAGGAAGGCTAGGCGTGAAGTTGTTCTCCGCTGTGCACTCCAGATAAGCGATATTCTCATAACGATTCGTCTCTTTATTGAACTTGCCAGAACGACCAGCCATAACATTCGTGTCCACATATACAGGGTATACTGGATCTTGGACTGCAACGATGCTGTCTTGGCTGAAGATTTCTTGAATGTTGCCGACATCACACTTGGAGCCGTCACTTACGAACACTTCGTTCGATTGAATGTCGATACCGCGCGCTTTGTAGTCATTCTCAATGATGGCTTGAATGAGAAAATCATAGCCCTGCTCTGGGCCGTAGCCGCGGAATGAGCCAGGAACAGCAAGCTCGTCCACTGCAGCGTGCATAGCCTTCGTTACAGCATCCGGCAAACCGCGTGTTACGTCGCCGATTCCGAGGCTGATAATTTCTGCATTCGGATTTTCTTGAACGAACTTCGTACGACGTTTGGCAATTTCACTAAATAAATAGCTGCCTTGCAGCTCCAAATAATTGTGGTTAATATTGGTCATGTTCAGTCACCTGTCCTTAATATAGATATTCACGTGATACGCAAAGCTCATTGCACTGCCATTACAATACGATTTAGCTATAGAATAGCTTACTTTTGCATTCGACATAATGAACGATCTGGTGAAATGTTTGCATTTTTGCGCATCATCGCGTTCATCTTAACGAAGGCGAAGCGAATTCAGCACATGCTCCATATCTGCAGGAATTGGCACCTCGAACTGCATATATTCCCCGCTGCGTGGATGCTTGAAGCCGATAACGGCAGCATGCAGAGCCTGTCCTTTCAAGGCAACCGTCTTATTGCGTCCATAGATCGGATCTCCAGCAAGAGGATGCCCGATGTATTTCATATGAACACGGATCTGATGGGTACGACCTGTTTCGAGCTGAAGCTCTACGACTGTATAATCCCCTAATCGCTCTGTTACTACAAAATGAGTAACCGCATGTCTGCTATTGTGCTCTGTTACAGTGAACAGCTTACGATCATTGAGATCACGTCCCAGCGGAGCATCAATTGTTCCTTGATCATGCGGCAGGTTGCCGTGGACTAAGGCAATATATTTGCGAGTTACCGTATGCTCCTTCAACTGCTGGGCCAAGGAAACATGTGCAAGATCATTCTTCGCAATCATGAGGAGTCCTGTCGTGTCCTTGTCGATTCGGTGTACAATGCCTGGACGAACCATCCCGTTAATGCCAGACAAATCCTTGCAATGGTACATCAAAGCGTTAACCACTGTACCTGACGGATGTCCTGGCGCAGGATGAACAACTAAACCACGAGGCTTGTTAATGACAATAACATCACTGTCTTCATACACGATATCAAGCGGAATATTCTCTGGGACGATAGCTGCATCCTCAGGCTCGGGCACTTGAATCTTTACTTGATCATTCGCAGAAACTTTATAATTGGACTTCACAACCTTACCATTCACTTCCACGGCAGCTGCTTTGATCCATTCCTGTACCTGTGTGCGTGATATGGCTGGGTCATTCACGCACTCTGTTACATATTTATCAATCCGTTCTCCGGACTGTTCCTCTTCTACGACAAATTCCATCAGTTCTTCATTTTCATTAAATAGGCTGTTGCTCATGCTCGTTTTGATCCTTGTCCTCTCTGTTGCTCAACCTTTTTTTGTCTTCCTTAGCTGCAAGCAGCGTATCGATCAGAATCAATACGACACCGACACAAATACCGGAGTCTGCCACATTGAATATGGGGAATGTGTAGCTGCCGAAATTGAACATTAGGAAATCGACTACTTCACCATAAAGCGCACGATCCAAGAAGTTCCCTACTGCTCCGCCGAGTACAAGTCCTAAGCCCACAAGCAGCCATGGCTTGCTCGTCTTACGGGAGACTTGTATGTACCAGATAATTGCCGCTACAATGACTATCGTTACGATGATAAAAAACAGTCTTTGCTCCTGCAAAATGCCGAAGGCGGCGCCGCGGTTCCGATGCGAGGTAATAATGAAGAAATTTCCAATAACGCTAATTTGTTCACCTAGTTCAAGCTGAGTCGCGATTATTTTCTTCGTTATATAATCTACAACAAATACGATAACTGCAATCCAATAATAATAAAAACGCATCGTATCCCTCCTAGTTTGTCCCAAGCTATTGTAGCATAACGGGCTGTTACTCAGCCAGTCGGATTGCGAGTGATGTTTCCAGTGAAGTCCTTCATGAAAAATACGACAGAAGCTAACACTAACTCCCAAGGTGAACGGCATAGCCGTACTATAGTGAATAAGGAAGGTGCTTACTCCATGACGATTGCCACGACTGCACAGCTCATACAGTTCCGCAGCCGATTAGAAGCAGATAGACAAGATATCGAGCACAGGCTGCAGGGCAATGATCATAATGGTCTTGTCGCCTCATTGAAGGATAATACCGGCGAGCTCTCCCCTATCGACAATCATCCAGCAGATCTCGGAACCGAAATGTTCGAGAGAGCGAAGGATATTGCTCTTATTGAGCAAGAGGAGCTGCATCTGGCTCGAATAACAGCAGCCCTGAATGCCATAGATGATGGCTCCTACGGAACCTGCCGTACATGCGGCAATGATATTCCATTAGAACGACTTGAAGCTGTTCCAGACACCTTGTACTGTGTTCAGCATGCGCCGCGCCAGCAAGTATCTGACCGTCGCCCTATTGAAGAGGAGATGCTTCATCAGCCCTTCGGAAGAAGCAGTATGGATGAGCATGATTCTTACAATGGATTCGATGGAGAGGATGCTTGGCAGATTGTCGAGCAATGGGGCAACGCTGATTCACCTGCCATGTCTGAGAATCGCGAGGTAACCGATTATAATCACGTAGGCATTGAATCAGACGAGAATGACGGTTTCGTAGAGGCTCTGGAAAGCTTTGTTGCTACTGATATTACGGGAAGACATGTCTCGGTTATACGCAACAGGCAGTATAAAGAGTATATGGAGCATGGTGAAGGCGACAGTGAATTGGAATCCGATTTGTAGAAAAAGAAAAGGCGGCGCACAATGCGTCGCCTTAATATGTTTTGCCTTCTAGCTGGATTTGAACAATCCGAACAATGTCTGCTATGTAATCTCCAATAATGGGCAAGTTGAGTGCACCAAGAATTTGCAGCACGTACAGAATCGTAGCTGCGAAGAATGTGAACCCGATAGCGATTCCGACTCCCCTTGCGGTTCCTGCCACAATGTTGCGCCAGATCAGCTTGAATGGATGATTCAGCAAATCTACATAGTCAGCAATCTGTGTGCGTTCCATGTCTTCAGCTACCTTGATCAGGCGAAGGTTCAGCTTGCTCAGCGAGGTCTCGATACTATCCTCGTGGACAGGAGTCCTATTCTTCTTTTTTTCATTGTCTTGATCAGATCCTATTCGCTTCATACAGCAGCCTCCTTAGTATAATGGAGCAAGCAGGTAACTACAGCTTGCCAGCATTTACTTGCCTGCTAAGGAAAAAACGAGGCCTTGCTAGAAGGCACTCGTTTCCTTGTACATGTTCCTTATACTATATCCCTATAAGTAGCTTCTGTATGCCTAACCGCGAATAAGAATACCGATTTCTTTTTCACCCAATTGCACTCTTTCCATTCCGTCTGCCGATTCAAACCGGGCGCTGTTGAGCAGCACATTGTCTTGAAGGACGCTCTGGAATGCAGATAATGCAGCTTGTAGAGAAGCATCTACGTCAAGCACGAGATCAATTCGTTTCTCAATTGGCAGATCAAGCTTTTTGCGCATATCTTGTACCGCACGAATAACTTCACGTACCCAGCCCTCTTGCTCAAGCTCAGGTGTAATATCTGTGTTGAGCGCAACCGTGACACCATTGCCTGAAGCTGAAGCAAAGCCTGACTTCGCTTGCTTCTCCACCAGCAGCTCCTCGATTGCAATGGCAATTGCTTCACCTTCTGAATCCGTGAAGGCTACGCTTCCTCCAGCAATGGCTTCACGTGTCTGCTCTGGCGTGAGGCTCTTCAGATAGCCTTGAATTGGACCGACATTCTTGCCGTATTTCTTCCCTGCAACCTTGAGGTTCAGCTTAAAGGTGAAATCGACGAACCCGCTGTCGCTATTCTGAACGACAATGGATTTGACATTAATCTCGTCCTTCACAATGTCCTCATAGCCTGCAACGTCAAATTCGCGGTCCAGCGATACGATAAGCTCAGATAATGGTTGACGCGTCTTGATAGATGTCTCGTTACGCACATTGCGTGCAAGCTCGACAATCTGCTTCGCGCTCTCCATATCACACTCCAGCGTCTCGTCAATAGCCGACTCATCAACTGTCGGATAATCCGCCAGATGAACGCTGCCCTCTCCACCCAGATTGCCGTATACATCTTCAGCCAGAAGCGGTGCATAAGGAGCAATCACTCGGGACAGGGTCAGCAATACATGACGCAGGGTTTGATAAGCTGCTACTTTATCCTCCGTTAAGCCGCTTCCCCAGAAACGGTCACGCGAGCGACGAATGTACCAATTGCTCAGCTCATCAACGAATGTCTCAATCGACTTGGCTGGGTTCAGGAAGTCATTCACTTCAAGACCTTTGATTACCGTCTTGATGAGGCTGTTCAGACGGGAGAGAATCCAGCGGTCCAGCTTGTTAGCCGAAGGCTTCTCTTCATGCTTCGAATAATCGAACCCATCAATCGATGCATAGAGCGCGAAGAAGGCGTGTGTGTTCACAATTGTATCGATAACCTTCGATTTCGCTTCGCCTACGATGCCGCGGGAGAACCGTTTGCTGTTCCAAGGCGCACTGTCTGCCAGCAGAGCCCAGCGGAAAGCATCCGTACCATACTCATTAATAATTTCCCAAGGATCGATAACATTTCCTTTTGACTTGGACATCTTCTGTCCGTTCTCATCCAGAATATGTCCTGTTGAGATAACAGCTTTGTAAGGCGCTTTGCCGTTATAGAGCGTCGATACAGCCAGCAGACTGTAGAACCAGCCTCTCGTCTGGTCAATCCCTTCACAGATCATATCAGCCGGATACTGATCAGCGAACTGCTCCTCATTCTCGAACGGATAATGCTGCTGTGCAAAAGGCATGGAGCCGCTGTCGAACCAGACGTCGATCACTTCCGACGTACGTATCATGACCGCACCTTCTTGGAACGGTGATTTCAGCTTGATCGCATCCACATAAGGCTTATGCAGCTCAATATCCGCAGGCACCTCATCTACTGCCATAGCGCGAAGATCGGCAATGCTGCTAGGCGCATATTCCTTCCCTGTTGCTTCGCATACCCATACATTAAGCGGAGTTCCCCAATAGCGATTACGGCTAATGTTCCAATCGACGAGATTCTCAAGGAACTTGCCGAAGCGTCCCTCACGAATATGGCCAGGATACCAGTCTACCGTGTTATTGTTAGCGATCAATTGGTCCTTCACCTTCGTTGTTTCGATGAACCAGCTCTCAGTCGCATAATAGAGCAGCGGGGATTTGCAGCGCCAGCAGAATGGGTAGCTGTGCTCGTAGCGCTCTTTGGAATAGAGCAGACCGCGTTCACTTAACATTTTCACGATGTCGACATCGCAGTCCTTCACGAAACGGCCTGCCAAGTCTGTTACTTCATCGATATAGCGGCCTGCAGTGTTCACGACGCTTAGCATGCTAACGCCATTCTGGCGGGCAACCTTGTAGTCATCCTCACCATGAGCAGGAGCGATATGAACGATACCTGTACCGCTCGTATCACTGACGAAGTCACCTGCAATGACAAAATGTCCATTCTCAATCGATACATAGCTGAATGGTGGCTCGTAGCGCAGTCCAACCAGCTCGGCACCCTTCACGGTTGACAGAATTTCATAATTTTCCTTCAGTACACTCTCTGCCAGATTACTCGCAACGATGTACACTTCACCGTCCTTGGAAGCACGGATGTAATCAAGCTCAGGATTAACAGCAAGTGCTGTGTTCGCCGGCAGTGTCCAAGGAGTTGTCGTCCAAGCGAGCACATACTCTCCTGTGCCTTCCAGCTTGAACTTCGCCGTAGCACTCAGATCCTTCACATCCTCGTACCCTTGAGCAACCTCATGCGAGCTGAGTGTCGTCTGACAGCATGGGCAATATGGGCTTACCCGATGTCCACGGTAGAGCAGACCTTTGCTGTGAATCGTGGACAGCACATGCCAGACACTCTCGATATATTCATTCTTGAGTGTGATATAAGGATTGTCGAGGTCTGTCCAGTAAGCGATAGCCTCTGTCAGCTCACGCCATTGCTTCTCGTAGACGAAGACACTGTCTTTACATTTCTTAATGAATTCCTCGATACCGTAATTCTCAATTTCTTGCTTGCCCGATATACCAAGCTGCTTCTCAACGCCCAGCTCAACTGGCAGACCATGCGTATCCCAGCCTGCTTTACGCACCACCCGGTAGCCTGTCATCGTCTTGTAACGACCAATGAAGTCTTTAATAACCCGGCCAAGCACATGTCCAATATGCGGTGCGCCATTAGCGGTAGGAGGCCCTTCATAGAATACAAAGTTAGGCTTGCCTACACGATTCTCAATCGATTTCTTGAAGGTATCGTTCTCTTCCCATTGTTTCAGTACCCGCATCTCACGAGCTCTTGCTTTTTCTTTGACATCTACGCGTTGCATAGCTACATACCTCCTGGAATATCCATGTTCTACAAAAAAAACCTCTTACATACAGACAGAAAAGCCCCGTCCCTGTAGAAGGGACGAGGCATGCTCGCGTTACCACCCTTGTTCCGAAGTATACTGGTCAAGCCCAGATACGTACGGCACTTTGGCGCGAATCATCGATTCGCGGTCCCTGTAACGGGGGACAAACCGTCAGCACCTAGTGACCATAAGCAATAAGAATGAAAGCTCTTATGCTTGTAAGGGTTCAGCGCTGCTTCTCGGAGATGATATTCGGTCTCGGTTCGAACGCCGGCTTGCACCAATCGCGCGGCTCTCTGAAGGACAAACTTGGAAACGTACTTGTTCTCGTCAATGAAGTTTCACTCATTATTAATACATTTACTATTATTTATAGCTCATAGCTGCTGCCTTGTCAAATGACAAATGCCCATCAACCCCGTTGCAGCTGCTCTGTGGAATACGAAGATGTCGTATTCGATGATGCCTGTTGCGAGCCTCCGTCAAGTGTATCCCATCCATCTTGGCTGAGCAGCTCAAGCTGTGCTTCAACTAGCGTACGGAATCGTGCACGGTAGACCGAAGCTTGCTTCTTAAGCTCCTCGACCTCTAATGACACTTTGCGTGATTTGGAGAGCGACTCATTAATAATACGGTCGGCATTCTTCTCCGACTCCTTAATAATGAGCTGCGCTTCCTTCTTCGCGTTGTTTCTCACTTCATCTGCAGCTTCCTGAGCGACAATAATGGTCTTGCTCAAGGTCTCTTCAATATTAGAGAAATGATTCAGCTTCTCTTGCATGTTGAGGATTTGATTCTGAAGCTCTTTATTCTCACGGATGATCGATTCATAATCCTTGATGACCTGGTCGAGGAATTCATTCACCTCATCCTCATCATATCCGCGCAATCTTCGTCCAAACTCTTTGTTATGTATGTCCAATGGCGTCAATGGCATTGGTGCACCTCCTCAACGTAATAGCCGGGTTCACGGCTGCAATCGGAAATATTCGTTGTGCAAAGGATTCGACAACTGCTCCCAAAATCCTGCAAACGGTTAAATAAATTTACCAACCTTTACACGAATTCTTCCCTTTTTTGTCACACCATCGACTTCTTGCACCTTAAACCGACCAAGTCCTTGGATAGATACCACGTCTCCCGCCTTTAATTGCGTGGAAGGATCCTCTTCTGTCTTCCAATTGACACGGCATCTTCCCGCTCGTATGGGATCTACAATCTTGGTGCGGCTAATCCGATGGACATCACTTGCTATCCCGTCAAGACGCATCGATGCGACTGTGAAGGCCATCTCTTGCAGCTCAGGCACTACGGCCTGAAGGGCCGACAACGGTACAATATCCGTCAGAACATTGACACGATGGACTTGTCTGAGATGTACGTTCAAGTAATCAGCAATCTCATCCGCAATGAGGATGTGACTGAATGTATCATGTACATGAATATCACCGATACGGTCACGTTTGATCCCTAGGCCTAGCAGAGCGCCCAAATAATCACCATGATCGAGCTCGAGCTGCGTTCCTCCACCGCCATTCACGGCTAGTACAGAAATGCCGGCCGGCTCATCATCCAAGTATCGGTATTCAGGACCAATAATCGCTCTGCAGCGTTCAGCTCCTGTATATCCCCCGTCAAGACGCAGCTGTACATCCCCGCTCCGGTTAACGAGCATAGTTACAATCTGGGCTTGTCTCGGGTCCAAAAAATCGGTCCGCTTCAGCTCATGAAGCTGTGCGGACCGCTCTACCCATTCCCATGCCCGATCGACGAATGGCTTCTCATCGGGCTGGAAATGTTCATATATGACTGGTTTCATGTACAGCCCT
The DNA here is from genome assembly GCF_059686975.1 of Paenibacillus xinjiangensis. Taxonomy (NCBI): domain Bacteria; kingdom Bacillati; phylum Bacillota; class Bacilli; order Caryophanales; family Paenibacillaceae; genus Paenibacillus; species Paenibacillus xinjiangensis. The sequence goes on from NZ_JCAALS010000015.1 coordinate 52,187, forward strand.
TCCCTTTAGAACAAGTTAATCAAAAACTCAAGCACAGCAATCAGACCGAATGCGATGAAACGCAAAGCGAAGATAGCAACGATCGGCGAAATATCGAGCATGCCTCCGATTGGTGGAATGAATCTCCGGAATATACCGAGGTATGGCTCTACAAGCTTACCTAGCCATACACCGATGAAGCTCTCACGTGCATTAGGCAACCAAGACAGCAGCACATAACCAATAATCATAAAGCTGTAAATATTTTGCAATCCCATTACAAGTGTGTAGACGTTAGTAAACAACTCAAGGTCACCTCATTTTAGTATAATCATTATCGTCTGCCAGCATTTCCGTAATGGCACCTTGAATTTCTACCGAGTCCGGTGTGCACAGAAAAATGTTCGGTCCGAGCTTCGAAATACTTCCGTTTAGAGCGTATACTGTGCCACTCAGGAAATCAACGATACGGATAGCCAGATCATTGCGTACGCGCTGTAAATTAACGATTACTGCACGGCGAGAGCGCAGATGATCTGCGATATCTTGAGCTTCATCATACGAACGGGGCTCACTTAACACGACGCGAACATTTTTCTGTGAATGAATGCTGACAATGTTATTACTATTACTCTTCGTACTCTTACGTGGCTCGAATGGAGAAGTTTCAGTATCTTGTTCCTCTACTTGCGCAACTTTCTCACGTTCTACCACTTCTTCTTCCTCTTGAAGCCCTAGAAAATTCATGAATCTGTTCATCACACTCATTGCTCATCCCTCTTTTCCCACTAGTATGGTTCCAAGTCTGATCCAAGTTGCCCCCTCTTCAATCGCTACCTCAAAGTCTCCCGACATTCCCATTGACAGCTCAGTTATTGGTTTCTCAAGCGGTGAACGTGCATTAAGCTCGTCCCTAAGCTCTCTAAGTGCCCGGAATACCGGTCTAGTCTGCTCAGCTTCAGCCTCGTGAGGCGCCATCGTCATCAGCCCTATGAGCTCCAGTGATGAGAGGGATCTTAATTCCGTAATGAATGCATGCAGCTGCTCCGGCTCAACGCCATGCTTGGAATCCTCTCCAGACACATTCACTTGAATGAAGCACGGAACCTTGATTCCTAGCTGAGCCGCCCGCTTGTCAATCGCCTGAGCCAAGGACAGCCGATCCAGTGAATGAATGTATGTAAATTTCCCTATGACGTCCTTAACCTTATTCGTTTGGAGTGAACCGATAAAATGCCACACGGCTTGTCCTGCCTCGCGATCAGCGTCGGCGCTTGGCCCGCTAATCGCTTCCCACTTCGCCTGCGCATCCTGCCACCGATTCTCGCCAAGGTGATTCAGGCCAAGCTTATGAGCTTCTACAGCTGTGTCCAAAGAGACATATTTCGTCACGGCAATGACGCCTACTTCTTCACGGCTTCGCCCGCTGCGCTGGCAAGTCTCCGTAATGCGCCGCTCTACTTCTTCTATTCTGTCTTGTAAGGTAAGTATCAATTGCTTCACCTCTCCCGAATGCCGATCCAGCTGGCCATCCGGCCGGTCATACCGCCTTCCATGCGATGAGAAAAGAAAGATTCTCTGCTGCAGCCAGTGCACCAACCTGTTAATTCGATATGAATCGGCAAAATTCCTGCTTTTATCATAATGTGTCGGTTAAATTGTTTTAAGTTTACCATAGCTTTACCGTTTTCCGCCATTCTCATCAGCGCATCTGTAGAAACTTCATGATCCTGCAGCAGGCTTTGCTGAAGCTCCTGCAGCTTATTAATGACGATACCGTCTACTTCATAGCAGCAATCGCCAATCGATGGACCGATAGCTCCGAGCAGCGCCTCCGGCCTCGTACCGAACTTGGCAGTCATCGCTTGTACGGTTTGAACGGCTATCTCGAGCACCGTGCCTTTCCAGCCTGCATGCGCAAGCGCTATCGCCTCATGCTCCGGGTCATAGAAATACAGAGGAACACAGTCCGCATAAAAGGACGCAAGCAATATACCTGGCACATCCGTTATTAGCGCATCTGAATCGGCAATTGCCGTTTCACGTGATGCTCTTCCTCTACCGCGATCAGCCTCGGTTACGTGATAGACGGCATTACCATGTACTTGCTCAGCGGAAGTCCATGCTTCAAACGGCCAATCAATCGCTTCCGTCACGAGCTCCCGATTCCTAATGACATCCGCCTCTCTGTCCCCTACGTGGAGACCAACATTCAATGAAGACCATGGTGCTGCGCTTACTCCGCCGCTTCTTCCAGTGAAGCCAGCGGTCAGCCGCTCTTCCTCATTCTGATTCTTTTCTTTATCTTTATCCATCCATGAAGACAACAAAAAAAGCGAAGGTCCCTTCGCCGATTGTACCGCTTTGAACGATTCCATATGGGCATCACCTCTTTAAGCAGTTTACTCTGTTATGAGCGGGTGTGCAAATCATCTTCCTCAGGCCGTGCCTTCGTTTCATCCATACGAACCAACACGACGTCTGTCCCGATTTTCACAATATTGCGCCATGGAATAACGACCTCTGTACCACCGCCTCCGAACATCCCCAGAAACCTTGTATATTGCGGAATGACGATGGAATCAATGCGGCCCTGCCGCAAATCAAGCTCAAGATCACTAACCTGTCCGAGCTTCTTCCCGTCAACGATATTAATAACATCCTTCGTTTGAAAATCAGAAATTTTCATTCCCAGTCACCACTTTTCCAGCGGGATTATCGGTTCACTTGCCCTCTTCTACTATCTATATGTAACAATAGCCCAAAATGTACATGACTTGCGAAAACAATACAAAAAAGCTCTCTATACCTTCATAGAGAGCCTCGGAATTGTATTGGATATCGCTCGCTTTACGTGAAGATAAGCCTACTCCTCTACATGAGGAAGCTCGTATTCAACGGTCTGAACGGTGTCATTCATGAATTCCTCGTCATACGTTGCGATCTGCAGAATCACTTTATTGTCTTGAATACGGATGTTACGAATATCTTGATTCATCTCTACCTGGATGAATGGATAGCGCTCATCTTCTGCAAGATCATATACTTCCACTTTTGTATGAGACGTAATAGTGCCATAGGTGTTGCCCGTTAGCAGAAGCAGATGATCTTCGTCGAGCCAGAGTATCTGCTTAGCTGATTCATCATATTGCAGTTCATCCTCGGAGATCAGCAGGCTTTTCCCCCTCCCAGGCTCATACAACCATACCTCACCAACCAATTCAAATTCAAAGGGGGATATAAAAGCCAGCTTCGATCCGCTAGGAGCAATAATCGGCTGAGAAGGGTATTCTTCATCACCGCTAATGACTTCGTCCTGCTTGCCTTCTGTGTACCAAATAGTTGGCTGGCCTTCATCCGAGTAAATGATGTTGTCGCCTAGTACGAGTGCTGAAGAATGCTCGGCAGCAGATACAGGCTGGGCCTGATCGCTGCTTCCACCCATCACTTGAATTAAGGTTAAACAGCTAATAAGTATGGATGCCAGTTTTGTGAGCAGCATACATTCACATCCTCTCTGCATGCAAGTCATGCCAGATCACTTGGTTAGGGTTTAGTACGACTTAACATACAATTAACCAACAATCCACCCTGCTGAATCAGCCTGCTGTTCATACTCTTGCCTTAGCCAACCTCTACCCGGTAAGAAAAAAACGGTGCCTTGCGGCACCGCTTACGTCTTAACATGCTTCTGCATCTGTTGAATAGCTGATTTCTCCAGCCTGGATACCTGTGCTTGTGAAATGCCGATTTCGTCGGCAACCTCCATCTGCGTCTTCCCTTCGAAGAAGCGCATCGATAGAATCATTTTCTCACGATCATTAAGCTTATGCATCGCTTCTCTAAGGGCAATTTCCTCGATCCACGATACATCTTTATTCTTATCATCACTTATTTGATCCATCACATAGATGGGGTCTCCACCGTCATGATAGATCGGCTCGAATAGGGATACCGGGTCTTGAATGGCATCGAGTGCGAATACAACATCCTCCTTCGGTACATTCAGAGCCTCGGAGATTTCGAATATCGTTGGCTCGCGTGAATTCTGGTTCGTTAAGCTATCCCTTACCTGCAGCGCTTTATAAGCGATGTCACGCAAGCTTCGTGATACACGAATGGGATTGTTGTCACGTAAGTAACGGCGTATTTCTCCGATTATCATCGGTACGGCATAGGTGGAGAATTTAACATTTTGACTAAGGTCGAAATTATCTATCGCCTTCATAAGTCCGATGCAGCCGACTTGGAATAAATCGTCCACAAATTCTCCCCTATTGTTAAACCGCTGAATGACGCTAAGCACAAGCCTCAAATTGCCGTTTACTAATTTCTCTCTTGCTGCCAATTCGTTGCGGGTTTGCAGAGCTTTGAACAATTCCCGCATTTCGGTATTGGTTAGGACAGGCAGTTTAGCGGTATCCACTCCAACGATCTCGACTTTATTTCGGGTCAACGTGATTACCTCCCAAGGAGAAACATTAATGTACATTATCTCCTTGGACCCCATTTTTATTCCTCTCCAAGACAACGTTGAGGCAGCTCCGCGCTGTGCCTGTGTTTAGACCATTTTGTTGAATTCCTTACGTAAACGCTTTATAATGCGCTTCTCCAAACGCGAAATATAGGATTGAGATATACCAAGCAGATCGGCTACATCCTTCTGAGTTTTCTCTTCTCCATCCGCAAGTCCGAAGCGCAGCTCCATAATAATCCTCTCGCGTTCCGATAGCTTGTCGAGCGCTTTGTGCAGCAGCTTGCGATCAACCTGCTCCTCGATATTGCGATAGATTGTATCATTCTCTGTCCCAAGCACATCCGAGAGCAGCAGCTCATTTCCATCCCAATCAATGTTGAGCGGCTCGTCAAAAGATACTTCTGTCCGTGTCTTGCTATTTCGGCGCAGATACATCAATATTTCATTCTCAATACAACGTGAAGCATAAGTTGCTAGCTTAATTTTTTTCTCAGGGTCGAAGGTGTTGACTGCTTTAATTAGGCCAATAGCTCCAATCGATACAAGATCCTCAATATGAATGCCTGTATTCTCGAATTTCCTAGCAATATAGACGACAAGACGCAGATTGCGCTCAATCAGCATCGCCCGGATCGCCGTATCGCCTGAAGGCAGCTTATCGAGTAAGTACTCTTCCTCTTCACGGGTCAAGGGAGGCGGGAGTGCTTCACTTCCTCCAATATAATAAATCTGTTCGCTTTTTAGTCCGAATAAAAATAAAACCCGATAATAATATAACTGCAGGACCAATTTCCACTTGACGAGCATCATCCAGCCCATCCCTCCCCAAATTAGTATACGCGCTATTTCCTGTTATTGGTGGTTCTGAACGAGAGACGGATGGATAATTGCTTGATAAGCATTATCTGTCGCAAGTTTGCCGCCGTCCAACCCAACAAGCACCTTTCGGGAAACATACACTTGCCCTTCCCGCTCGATCTGAACACAATCGGGCTTGAGCGCCAGCATAAACTGTGAGCCGCGATTAATCCCCCTATAGGGTACAAGACGCAGCCGATCCTGCCAGATAAACGTGTCATCCCCAATTCCTGCAACAAGACGATCAACCTGTGCTTCTCGTATGCTTTGCAGCCATGATGCCGGCAGATCATCCTGCCATACAGAAGCTTCAACGACCATTACGGGTGTTCGAGTGAGCGGGTCATAGAGCTGATTGCCTGTATCGATTAGTCCAATACAGGAGCGCTCCTGGTCGCCAATCTGAATAAGTACATGCGCTAGATGAGTTTGAACCAGCTCCCTTTCACGCCGTTGCGTTAGCACAGTACGGTACACATATAGACCGATGCTAAATGCGGCTAATAAGTAGATTAGTCCCATTTTCAGCTCAACCTGTATACCGCCGTTAATGAACGTGATCGTTCGCCACATCTTCCCCGAGCCTTGCATAAGCAAATAGTAAATGCCTATAATAGCTCCTGCTGCTACAAAGTTAATCGTATAGAACGCCGCTGTATTCCGCAGAAAATGCTGAAGAGATGCATATCCGAAGGCCACCCATAGCATGATGAGAGAGATCAGCACCTTCACCAACAGCGTAAATAAAATAGATAACGGCGGGAACAGCATTAATACGACATAACAAGCCCCAATAGCAGAAGCTGCGAGTACACGGAACGGCTTGGCTCTAATATTGCGTACCCATGCTGTCGTTAGTAATATACTTCCATCAACCAGCAGCTCTCTCAGAAACATAACATCGACATATACAGCCACGGCAACACCTTCCTGCGGGTTCGGTCGTCAGGCCGGCAACCGACACCCGGAGAGAACGATTGACACTAGTATATTAAAATCCTATTTCAAAGTCTGTCTAATCATGACGGGATGACATATCTTTTTTTGTCGAGTTCAAGAATAAAAAACGGCAAGGAACTGGGGGGGACAAACTGTTGCTTAGGATGGTTGATAGTGTGGTAGCATTCCAAGCTATTGTTTCGATCTTCATAATATGGTAGGATTCCAATAATTACATATATGGTTGTGAAGCACACACCGCTCACCTGGGATTGGAATTCCGGGTGATGCGGTGTTTTTTATTTATTTTGGAGGAGTGAGGGATAATGACATTTAAAATGATTTACGAGAAATGGTTAGCAAGTCATTTGAGCCAGCGGACAGGAGAAAATAAAAGACGGCTACTAGAAGGTCATAGCCATGCTGAAAAGCTGTTTTTGGAAAACGTATGGTATCCTGCTTTTCAGCAATTCGAGCATCTGCATCCTGAATATGAGGTGTTTGACTTCCGTGATGGCACTCGGTTCCTAGACTTTGCATATCTTCGCTATCCGCTCCGACTAGCCATCGAGATTGACGGCTATCGCTCTCATGCTGCTGGAGTGTCCCGCTGGCAGTTTTCCGACTCACTAACAAGACAGAATCATCTTGTATTAGATGGATGGACGATCTTACGTTTCTCTTATGATGATGTGAAAGAAAAGCCAAATACCTGCATTCAAATGCTTCAACAGTTTCTAGGTAGCAGACTAACTCAACAAGGAACAGAATCTAGTGCCGTAGATATTTTGGAGACGGAAGTAATCCGACTGGCACTGCGCCTCGGAAGACCTCTCAAGCCCATTGATGTGAGAAACTATTTGCAGATTGGAAGAGGCCGCGCTGTCAAAATTCTTCATGCGATGGCAGCTTCTAAACGGTTACTGCCCTATAGTAAAGGTGAACAACGCATTTACTGTTACATCATTAATCGTGAGAAGCTTAATGAACGGAGTTTGTAAAAAGATATGGTGACTATCTAAGGTCGTTTTTGAGCTTAGGTGGACATTCTCGGGCATAGACTAGCTTGTCTCAGTTCATCTAAGGTCGTTTTCGAGCTTGTTTGGGCGTTTCGAGCTCTCATGCCAGCATCTAAGGTCGTTTTCGAGTTTAGATGGGCGTTCTCGGGCATAGACTAGCTAGTTTCAGTTCATCTAAGGTCGTTTTCGAGCTTAGATGGGCGTTCTCGGGCATAGACTAGCTTGTTTCAGTTCATCTAAGGTCGTTTTCGAGCTTGTTGATGCGTTTCGAGCTCTCATGCCAGCATCTAAGGTCGTTTTTGAGCTCAGGTGGACATTCTTGGGCATAGACTAGCTAGTTTCAGTTCATCTAAGGTCGTTTTCGAGCTTGTTGATGCGTTTCGAGCTCTCATGCCAGCATCTAAGGTCGTTTTTGAGCTTGTTGATGCGTTTGGAGCTGTCATGCCAGCGTCTAAGGTCGTTTTCGAGCTTAGATGGGCGTTCTCGGGCATAGACTAGCTAGTTTCAGTTCATCTAAGGTCGTTTTCGAGCTTGTTGATGGGTTTGGAGCTCTCATGCCAGCATCTAAGGTCGTTTTTGAGCTTAGGTGGACATTCTCGGGCATAGACTAGCTTGTCTCAGTTCATCTAAGGTCGTTTTCGAGCTTGTTGATGCGTTTGGAGCTGTCATGCCAGCATCTAAGGTCGTTTTCGAGCTTAGATGGGCGTTCTCGGGCATAGACTAGCTAGTTTCAGTTCATCTAAGGTCGTTTTCGAGCTTGTTGATGCGTTTGGAGCTCTCATGCCAGCATCTAAGGTCGTTTTTGAGCTTACTTAGGCGTTCTCGGGCATAGACTAGCTAGTTTCAGTTCATCTAAGGTCGTTTTCGAGCTTGTTGATGCGTTTCGAGCTCTCATGCCAGCATCTAAGGTCGTTTTTGAGCTCAGGTGGACGTTCTCGGGCATAGACTAGCTAGTTTCAGTTCATCTAAGGTCGTTTTCGAGCTTGTTGATGCGTTTCGAGCTCTCATGCCAGCATCTAAGGTCGTTTTTGAGCTTAGATGGGCGTTCTCGGGCATAGACTAGCTTGTCTCAGTTCATCTAAGGTCGTTTTCGAGCTTGTTTGGGCGTTTCGAGCTGTCATGCCAGCATCTTAGGTCGTTTTTGAGCTTGTTGATGCGTTTCGAGCTCTCATGCCAGCATCTTCTGATTATGCATTAAACAAAAAAACCGCTTAATCGGATAACCGATTAAGCGGAAATGCATGATTTAGCGTTCGTTACGAGGACGGTTCCTCAGGAAAGCTGGGATTTCGAGCTGATCGCTCGAAGTATTGCCGAAAGGCTTCACATTAGGAGCCGTTGACGGTGTTGCAGCTGTCGATGTAGGACGAGCTTCCGGCTCAGCTTGAGGCTGAGGTGCACGTCTTACGGCTGCGGATGGCTTGTGCTCAAAGCCAGTTGCTATAACTGTTACTTTGATCTCATCCTTAAGGTCTTCATCGATAATAGCTCCGAAGATCATATTCACTTCCGGATCGGAAGCCGAGATTACGATCTCTGCTGCTTCGTTCACTTCATACAAGGACAGGTTGCTGCCACCAGTAATATTCATAATGACACCACGAGCGCCATCTATAGAAGTCTCTAGCAATGGACTCATAATCGCTTTCTTAGCTGCTTCTGCTGCACGGTTCTCACCGGTTGCAATACCGATACCCATCAGTGCAGATCCGCGCTCAGTCATAATCGTCTTCACGTCAGCGAAGTCAAGGTTGATCAGACCAGGTACTTGAATCAAATCGGAAATACCTTGTACAGCCTGACGAAGAACATTATCTGCCTCACGGAATGCTTCCAGCATTGGCGTCTTCTTATCTACAATTTCAAGCAAACGATCATTAGGAATGACGATGAGCGTATCTACTTTTTCTTTCAACGCTTCGATACCCAGCTCAGCTTGAGCTGCACGCTTGCGTCCTTCGAATGTGAATGGACGTGTAACAACACCTACTGTAAGAGCGCCGCACTCACGTGCAATCTCAGCGATAACAGGAGCTGCACCAGTACCTGTACCGCCGCCCATTCCAGCAGTTACGAATACCATGTCTGAGCCCTTAAGCTGGTTCATAACGAGCTCACGGGATTCCTCAGCCGCTTTCTTACCAACATCAGGATTAGCACCTGCACCTAGTCCACGAGTCAGCTTGTCGCCGATTTGAAGCTTATGCTCTGATTTCGCCAAATGAAGCGCCTGAGCATCTGTGTTTACTGTAATGAAATCGACGCCTTTGACGCCATTCTCGATCATACGGTTAACAGCGTTGCTGCCGCCTCCGCCTACACCTATTACTTTTATTTGAGCAAGCTGCTCCAGATCCATATCGAATTCCAACATCTTTCATATCCCCCGATCAAATAAATTCGTTAAACATGTTTTTTAACCGTTCGAACATACCGGGTTTGGATGAAGCGGTGGAACCCGTCTTGCGGCTTGCCATTTTCTTCACTGTACTTGTTCCGCGTACTCCCATATACTTCGATACGTATTGAATCATTCCTACGCCGCTGCTGAAGGCAGGGTCGCGAACGCCGATATAATCAGGCAATGCGATGCGTACTGTAGCTTCAAGCTCTGCTTGAGCAAGAGCCAACGTACCAGGCATTGACACTGAGCCTCCGGTAAGAACGTAACTGCTCACTTTATCACCATAGCCCAGACGACGAACCTCTTGACGTACAAGCTGGAAAATCTCCTGCATACGCGGCTCAATAATGCTGGCCAGATCGACTTGTGAAAATTCTTTTTCCATGTTGCTACCCATGCGTGTTACTTTGAACTTCACATCTTCCGCGGCATCATTCACGAACGCACAGCCGTATTTCAGCTTAATCTTGTCCGCTTGATCGCTCTGTGTACGCAAACCATAAGCAATATCATTCGTTACATACTCTCCGCCGATAGGCAATGTGGAGGTTGCAACTAGACCGCCCTGCTCGAATATCGCAATCGTGACAGAGCCTGCTCCAATGTCAGTTAGAACTGTTCCCATCGTCTTCTCGTCTTTCGTCAATGACATGACGCCTGAAGCGAGTGACATGAGGATGACACCTGAAATTCGAAGTCCGGCTTTCTCCACACAACGCATTAAATTATGTATTGCCGTCTTCGCACCGGTTACAATCGTTGCTTCAACTTCCAGCCGAACACCGATCATACCTCTTGGATCAGAAATTCCCTCCAGACCATCAACCAAATATTGTTTCGGGACCAAATTAATAATCTCGCGTTCAGGCGGAAGGGCGACGACCTTTGCTGCTTGCAGCACCCGTTCTATATCTTCCTCACCTATTTCGCGATCCTCGTTGGATACGGCCACGACGCCATGATTAGTCTGCAGTCCAATGTGATTGCCTTGAATGCCAACATAAACGTCTGATATTTGAATGCCCACCATTCTCTCCGCATGCTCAATAGCATTGCGAATGGATTGAACGGTCTGGTCAATATCTACAATAGCACCTTTGCGAATACCCTCCGAGTCGGCAGATCCAACTCCAATAATATTAATGGCTCCGTTATTCACCTCGCCAATAATAGCACGAACTTTGGATGTACCGATGTCCAAACTGACGATGATGTCGTTGCTGCTCAACCCGCGGCACCTCCGTTTCAACTTAAATAATATATTGAGCACTTATCGGGTTCCATGAAAACGTCTTTCTACATATTCAACGCAGTTGATATTTTCCCTCTTTTTTAGACAAAATTTTCATTTATCTTATAATTGCGCGCTGTAGCACCTTGAAGCGCTTACGGATTCTCAGTCATGATGCTGCTTCTACCTTAATAAATCCATGGATAAAATTCTACCATTCTTTGAAGCTATTGAGTAGTCTCTTTTTAATCTGATTCCATATTTTCTGTAGAATTTCCATCAAAAGGAACATAGGTGTCTGCAAGAAGCATAGTAATCTTACCCGGTTCTTGCGTTTCTATAACAGCATTCAATGCTTCTATTTTACTGGAGAGCACCGAAACCGAAGTCACAACCTCAAATTTCGTTCTCGTATAGATCTTGATGCGGTCCGGATAAGCTTTCGAGGGGTACGGAATAATCTCTGAAAGATCAGATAGCTGCTTGGCTGATATCAGTCCCAATTGCTTCGCAAGCTCAGAACGCTGTGCATCTCCTTGCGTCCAGCCTGATAGGACTGGCTTGTCCAGCAATACCTCATTGCTAAGAGCATTAACACTTGTACCGTTCGACATAATCGCTGTCATTTCACCATCCGATGCTAGCTCGAACGCGACGACAGGGAACTCTTTGACCGTTATTTTGACTGCACCTGGGAACGTTTTGGAGACGGCCACTTCATTAATAGGCTTAAGCGCTCGTATCCGATTCTCGATTTTTTCCGTTGAAGCCCCGAAAAAAGCATCACCTATAGCAATATCAGCAGATTGTATAATATCAGCTTCAGTAGCGTATTGTGCACCTTCGATTTTAATAGACGTGATCTTACTTATAGATGAATTAAAAAATAGTACAGATAAAAGAGTAGCAAACAGTAAAAAAAGAACAGCTAGCAGCTTGCGACTGCCCTTCTTATTACGGACCGGCTCTTTCAGTACAGGCATATGCTCACTCATAACTTGTCCCTTCTTTCTAAAAAAACATCCGGTCCTCCTAACATTAGGAGGAGCCGGGAGTTTCTATCCTGCTGCGAATCGGCATATTCTAGTTATTAGGTACGGGAGAGTAGCGCGATATACGCGCACCTAGCCGGCTCAGCATCGATTCAATCTGATCATAACCGCGATCAATATGATGAATCTGTTCAACAACCGTCTTGCCGTGTGCCGCTAATCCAGCGATGACCAGTGCTGCACCTGCACGCAGGTCTGTTGCTTCCACTGTCGCACCGTATAGCCTTGGTACACCTCGAATGAATGCAGCATTGAGATCTACTCGAATGTCAGCGCCCATTCTTGATAGTTCATCCACATGCTTCAGACGACCTTCGAATATCGTTTCCTTCATTATGCTAACCCCATCTGCCAGCGCTAGAAGCACCATCAATTGTGACTGCAGATCAGTTGGGAAAGCAGGATAAGGAGCCGTAACGATTCTTTCAATCGACTTGGGCCTCGTAGAGCTTCCTACTTTAATTATATCACCGTCAACGACGATTTGAACACCTGCACGGCGCAGGATATGAATTAATGAAGATAAATGCGCAGGATACGTATTCAAAAGCGTGACTTGCCCACGCGTAGCAGCGGCAGCAACCATAATGGTGCCAGTAACGATTCGATCCGGAATGATCTTATACCGACATGGTGTAAGTGACTGCACCCCTTCAATGGTAATCGTATCCGTTCCAGCACCGATTATTTTTGCGCCCATTGCATTCAGGAAACGCTGCAAATCTTGAATCTCCGGCTCACGTGCAGCATTCGTAATCGTCGTAAGCCCTTCAGCGAGCACGGCAGCCATCATAATGTTCTCCGTCGCGCCAACACTTGGGAATGAGAGATGGATATCTGCTCCGAGCAGCTTATCCGCCCGGCATATAATTCGGTTTCCCGCTTCCTCGATTTCCGCCCCAAGCGCCTGCAGCCCATTCAGGTGTAGGTCGATTTTACGTTCGCCGATTGCACAGCCACCCGGCTGATACACTTGTGTTTCTCCAAACTTCGCTAGTAATGGCCCCATTAGAAAAATAGAAGAGCGCATCTGCCCCATCAATGATTCCGGCACATGGGAAGTGTGTGCGCCACTAGTATCCAGCACCACTGTATCCCCAACATGCTCTGCATGGCATCCTAATTCGCGCAAAATGTTAAGCATAACGTCGATATCGAGCAGCTTCGGCACATGTTCAATCGTTGTTGTGCCTTCAGCAAGCAAGCTGGCTGCCAATATCGGCAAAGCGGCATTTTTTGCTCCTTGGATAACAATGGATCCTGATAGAGGTTTCCCGCCTTCAATCACCAATTTGTCCAATGTATCACCTCCGAATTACCGCTCACCCACCACCAAAACTTCCGGTACTAAACGAATACCATAATGGTCCTGAATAACACCTTGGATATGTGACATGAGGGCGAGAACATCTTCAGCTGTCGCTTGCCCGGTATTGATTATGAAATTGGCATGCTGCTCGGAAACTTCTGCTCCCCCGATACGAACGCCCTTTAATCCAGCCTCTTGTACCAGCCTAGCTGCAAAATCATTCGGCGGATTACGAAACACACTGCCTGCGCAAGCCAATTGTAGAGGCTGCGTACGAAGTCTTCGTTCTTTATGCGAAGCCATGGCAGCGGCTATTTCCTCGCGATCTCCTGCGGCAAGATCAAATACGGCCTCCAGGACGACGCCTCGCTTCTCATGAAGCACGGAGTGGCGATAGGAAAATTGCATATCCTCTCGTTCGAATCGAACCAATTCACCTGTCTCCAGCACAATCTCAGCTGATCTAAAAATACGTGACACATCCGATCCATGTGCGCCTGCGTTCATATAGACTGCTCCACCGACTGTTCCTGGAATTCCCCCCGCGAACTCAAGACCAGTCAATCCTTGCTTGCCAGCCATAACAGCTAGCTTAATGAACGAATATGAGGAACCTGCATACACGGTTGTTCCGTCAAAGCGCACATAATCCAGCCCATCGCGAGGCTTAATCACGACACCGCGAATCCCTTTGTCACTCACCAGCATATTAGAGCCCCGACCAAGATTGGTCCATGGGATTTGATGCTTATGAAGCAAGCTGATGGCCGACACGAGTTGTTCCTTGCTATGAGGAATAAGCAGAACATCAGCAGGACCACCGATTTTCCATGTTGTATGATTGGCAAGCGGCTCATTGTATAACAGCCGGCCTACGCCAGCTTGCTCGAGCTCCGCAATATATTGCTCCATTTGTCGTACCTCCTTTTGCTTCCATGATGAGAACTAGGCTATCTTCGCTGCGTGTGATCATCCTGCACTTGGGTGACGGTCACGATTTATAGAGTATCTTATGCCCTGTGTAACCGGAGTGTGACAGAAGCCTATACACGAAGGTACACCGAGTCAGCGAATCCGTTAGCCGATTCTCAAGAAAGCGTATGTGTTCTAGCACTATACAATCCACTTATAGATGAAGAAAAAATATAATCGTGTATCAATCAAGCAGTCTATCGCTATAATGCACTAATCAGTCCATGCTTCGCATAAGACTAACCCGCATAGCTGCGTATGTTCACTGTCTGAACTTCTAGTGTACCTTCAATAAGGTGATAAACACAAAATGGACGTCAGGCAGCCGTCTTCCAATCGGCACCATGTCGACCACTTGTTCATTCATCCATCTCATGCGGAGCTAGGAACTGAATAACCGTCCATTCCAGAAATCGGGTTAATTCGGCTTATCTTGAATATCGGGATATATTAAGCAATATGCCCAGTGCTGTTAATAACAGCGTTAATGATGAACCGCCGTAGCTAACTAGAGGAAGCGTAATACCCGTTACAGGCATTGCACCAATAACAACTCCAATATTAATAAGAACCTGAACCCCAATTATTCCAGTTATACCTACAGCAAGCAGACTGCCGAACGTGTCAGGAGCCGCAATAGCTGTTCGAATTCCACGCCATACGAGAATCATAAATAAGAAGATAAGCGTTGCTCCGCCAATAAAACCAAGCTCCTCCGCTATGATGGAGAAGATGAAGTCAGTTTGCGGCTCTGGCAAGTAGCTGAACTTCTGCCGGCTCATGCCAAGACCAAGTCCTACAAGGCCACCTGGACCAATGGCATATAACGATTGAATAATTTGATAGCCCGAGCCAAGCGGATCTGACCACGGATCTAGAAATCCAGTAATTCGCGCGAGTCTATACGGCTCTGCAATGATGAGGCCAACTAGCCCCACTGCACCGGTTAATCCTAGCGAAGCCAAATGGCTAAGCTTGGCCCCCGCGGTGAAAATAAGAAGCAGCGACGCGCCAACCATAACCCCGCCCGAGCCGAGATCCGGCTGAAGCATGATCAAGCCGAACGCTAGCCCAACAAGACCCAGCGGCGGAAGCAGTCCTTTTGTAAAATGCGTAATGGTCTGCTGCTTATCAGACAACCACTTCGCAAGAAACAGAATCATCGCCAGCTTCATGAACTCAGATGGCTGAATGCCGAATGAGCCGATACCGAGCCAGCTTCGCGCGCCTCCGCGCCATACACCGACGCCTGGAATTAATACGAGAATAAGCAGTACAAAGCAGATAAGCAAGGCAGGCTTGGACCATTGCTTCCATGCCAAATAATTCGCATTCATCGTAAAGATCAGCGCAGCGACGCCAAGACCAGCAAATATGAGCTGGCGCTTCACGTAATAAAACTTGTCGCCGAATTCATGGAAGGCGAGAACGGCACTCGCACTGTACACCATAATTAATCCAATCGTCAAAATAAGCGCAATGGATACGAGCATCCACACATCCGGAGCAGACTTGGCTTTGGCCATAGCGAACACACCTCTTAGCATGCGTAAGTAGGGACTAGCCCTCTACTTACAAGGTATGCGCCGATTCTTTAAAAATGCGCCCGCGCTGCTCATAGGATTTAAACATATCCCAGCTGGCGCAGGCAGGAGACAGCAGAACGATATCTCCTGGGGCAGCAAGAGCAGCTGCCTGCCTTACGGCTTCGCGCAGCGTTGACTCGGCGTCCTCCACAGGTTCGACTAAACGGACATTCGTTAAACCTGCCAGCTCAGCAACAGCTTGCAGCTTGCTTCTCGTTTCCCCAAGGGCAACAAGACCTTTGAGTCGATTCTGGAATACTGGAAGCAGTTCCATATAATCCGAGCCCCGATCAAGCCCTCCTGCAATTAATACAATGGGAGCGGATAAGGAGCCAACAGACATCGTAGTGGCCGTAGGATTCGTCGCTTTTGAATCATTATAATATTTAACGCCATGCACCTCGCCTGCGTATTCCAAGCGATGCTCGACACCGTTAAATCCTCGCAATACAGGAAGCATACTTGCAAGCTCAGCTCCTGCAGCTAGACAGGCAGCGATAGCAGCAAGAGCATTACCCGCATTGTGACGGCCAGGGATGCCTAGCTCATCAACCGACATAACAACCGTCTCCTCGCCATTCTCTCTGCGCCAGACGATGTTTCTGACCACCTGCTGCTCCTCAGCAGGCTTCCCAGCCACGACGTGTTGATAAGGCGGCTCTATACATACACCATGCTCCAGACTTGTGTACAGTGAGAATGGGAATAATCGTGCGGTTAAGCTTGCTGCAACCTTCCTGCACTCCGCATCGTCCCAGTTGAGTATTGCAATATCCTCTTTAGTCTGGTTCTGGAACAGCTTCGCTTTGGATGCAATATAGTCGTCCATACCCCCATGATAATCAAGATGCGTCTCAATAACATTTAGCAGCAGGGCGACACGTGGTCGAAAGGCAGCAGTGCCTTTCAATTGGAAGCTGCTAAGCTCCGCAACAATCCAGTTATTCTCTGAAGCATCTGCTGCCGCTTCACAGAGTGGAGTGCCAATATTGCCTGCAACGATAGGGCTCAGTCCTGCTGCTTCTAGCAGCTCGCCAATCCAGGTTGTCGTTGTCGTCTTACCGTTAGAGCCGGTAATACCAATAATCGGAGCTGGGGACAGAAAGTAGGCTACCTCAACCTCCGTTACAACCTCAACTCCAAGCTCCTCAGCCTGCTTCACGGGTCCAGCGGTATAGGGAATACCCGGGTTTTTGACAAGCAGCGCTGTATCCTGTGTGACCAGATCGTCCGGATGATAGCCGCATAGCACAGAAATGCCCAAAGCGATTAATTCGTCCGCTTCGGGGCATAAATCACGCTCTTTTTTGTCGTTGACGATAACCTCGGCTCCTAAGGCATGGAATACTTTTGCAACACTTACCCCGCTCTTCGCTAAACCGAGTACAACGACGCGGCGGTTCCGGTATGAGTCCGGATGATTCATGAGTAGCAGCTCCTTTTTTACACAGCCGATATAATGATGTTGAATTGTAGTATTATATGGGACAAGGACGGGACGATGATCACGATCCCGCCCCGTCCTTCCCTATTTACTTAGAACACTTTTGCAAGCGCAAGACCGACAGCAGCCAGTACCAGTCCGACGAACCAGAACGTCGTAACGACGCGCCATTCGGACCACCCCGACAATTCAAAGTGATGATGAATTGGGCTCATCTTGAATATGCGTTTGCCGCGCAGCTTGAACGACCCTACCTGAAGAATAACAGACAGCATCTCCAAGACGAATACGCCGCCGATTACGATTAACAGCAGCTCCGTCTTCGTTAGAATAGCGACTGCAGCAACCCCGCCGCCAATTCCTAGAGAGCCTGTGTCCCCCATGAATACCTTGGCAGGATACTTGTTGTAGATTAAGAACCCGAGCACCGCACCAATCATGGCAGCCGAGAAGATAGCCGATTCATGCGCCGATGCTTGCAGGGCAATGATCGTAAATGCGCCGAAGGCAATAGCACTTGTGCCTGCCAGCAGGCCGTCGAGTCCATCAGTGAAATTAACTGAGTTGCTGGCAGCGAACAGGATAATAACGACGAATGGATAATAGAACCATCCGAGATCGAAGCCCCAGCCTGTGCCTGGAACAGTAATTGCTGTGCTATGATTCATATTGTAGAGCTCCGCGCATACGATGACGGAGAACAATAGCTGGCCGAACAGCTTCTGACGAGCCGTCAGGCCCAGCGAGCGCTTGAATACGATTTTGATATAATCATCAAGAAAACCGACAAGTCCAAAACCTAATGAAGCTGTAATAAGCACCCAAAAATCTGCTGTTTTATCCGAAAATTTCAGAAAAGATATGAGCAGCGCAAGCATAATGATAATGCCGCCCATCGTTGGCGTACCGCTTTTCTTCAAGTGGCTCTGGGGGCCGTCCGTACGAATCTGCTGTCCGAACTTCAATCGCCTTAGGAGCGGAATGAACAATGGTCCGAGTAGAACCGCTATCAGAAAAGAAGCACCCAATGAAAATAAGATGACCATCATGTCCATTTCCTCACCCCTCTTCCAAAGTTTGGACAATCTGTTCCATACGCATACCGCGTGAGCCTTTGACCAATACAAGGTCTGCAGGGTCTAGCTGTTCTTTCAACCATTCTCCAAGCTTTTCTTTATCATCAAAATGAATAACGCATGGCTCTACTGATTGATCAGGGAATGCAGATTTCGCACCTTCAGCCGTATGCTTCGAGAGCTCTCCGACAGTCAGAACCGCATCTGCCTTAAGAGGCGTTACGTAGGCACCCACCTCATAATGCAGTGCTGCCTCCTCAGGTCCCAACTCCAGCATATCTCCGAGAACAATCCATTTCTTCCGGAAGCCCTTAAGCTCCTCCACGAGATCTACCGCCGCATAGACGGCCGTCGGATTGGCATTATAGGCATCATTCAGAATCATCGCCCCATTATGGGCAGCAACGGGCTGAATACGCATCCCCGTAAGCGTTAGTCCGGCAAGACCGATCCTTATCTGTTCCTCAGTGATGCCCAGCCGGCGGCCGATTGCGATTGCAGCTAAGGCATTACTTACGTTATGCTGGCCTGGCACTGGAATCGTATAAGACTCTGAGCTGATCGCTGCTCCCTGCTTCTTAGCCATGAATGAAGAGGAAACCGCGCCTATAGTAATATTCGCAGCCGACCAGTCATTTGAGTCCTCTAAGCCGAACGTCTGCTTCTCCAGCCCCTCAGGCAGCACCGTATGCTTAAGCTCCGATGCGAGAAGCGGCTCATCACCGTTGTACAGCAGCAGGCCTCCAGAAGCCAGCCCTTGCCCGATCTCAAGCTTCGCCTTGGCAATTCCCTCTCTGGAGCCAAGCTGCAGCAGATGAGCGTCACCTATATTCGTAATAACCGCGATATCCGGTTTCGCTATATTCGTTAGTAATTCGATCTCACCGAAACCGCTCATCCCCATCTCAAGCACAGCTGCATCCGTATCCTCATCGAGTTGAAGGACGGTCAAAGGCAGTCCGATGTGGTTATTCAAGTTTCCTTCCGTCTTATGAACACGCAGCGACGTGCCTAGCACAGCTGCAACCATATCCTTCGTAGTCGTCTTGCCATTGCTGCCTGTAATGCCGATTACCCGGACATACAGCTCATCACGGTAAGCAGAGGCCAGCCGCTGCAGTGCCTCTAGCGTGTCCTTCACCTTAAGCAAAGGTGCATCCGCCAGCTCCTTGGGCACTTCGCGCTTCCTCTCCCAGAACGCCGCTGCTGCGCCGTCACGCAAAGCCTGCTCCACATAATGATGCCCGTCGAATTTCTCTCCAACGATAGGTACGAAGAGCTGACCTGCCGCAACACGGCGGGAGTCTGTACCAACACCGTGAATTCGGATAGAGGCATCCTTTGTTTCAAACTTGGCATTGCACATTTCTGCAATTTGCTCCAATGTACGATTAATCACTGTACTAATCCCCTTATCGCTTCTTTGGCCACTAGACGATCGTCGAATGAGTGCTTCACACCACCGACATCCTGATACGTTTCATGACCTTTCCCCGCAATCAATACTACATCGCCGGAGCTTGCCATTTCAACCGCTTTTTCAATTGCAGCACGGCGATCAGCCAGTAATTCATAGCTCTCCTGCTTAACTCCGTCTTGAATCAATCCTGCTTCGATATCCTTCAGAATGAGTTCCGGATTCTCTGTACGAGGATTATCGGACGTAACAATGACATAATCCGCATAACGGGCAGCTATTGAGCCCATCAGAGGCCGCTTCGTCCGGTCGCGATCCCCTCCGCAGCCGAATACGCAGATCATGCGCGGCGGTGCCAGCTCCTTAACCGCTCGAAGAACATTTTCCAGACCATCCGGGGTATGCGCATAATCAACAACGACGGCAAAATCCTGTCCAGCCTGCACAGATTCCACTCGACCTGGCACACCAGGCAATGCTTCTAGGCTTGCTTTAATCTGACTGATGCTAATCCCTTCAATTAATGCAGCAGATATAGCAGCCAGTGCATTGTATACATTGAATTTGCCAACCATCTGCAGCGTAATGTCTGCGTCTCCACGGAAGGTGCGAAGATGGAATGATGTTCCTGCTGCTGTAATCTGAATATTCGAGGCTTGAACATCCGCCTCCTTATCGATACCATACGTAATCGTCTCAGCGGCAGTAAGCTTGGCGTACTCATTAGACAGAGGATCATCGCTATTAAGCACGGCGAATGACCGATTCTGAGCGTCTAGATACTCATTGCCTAGTCTGGAGAAGAACAATCCCTTCGCCGCGGCATAACGCTCCATTGTTCCGTGATAATCCAGATGATCCTGCGTTAGATTGGTGAAGATAGCTGTGCGGAAACGACAGCCCTTCACACGCCCTTGCTCAAGTGCATGTGAAGATACCTCGAGCGCACAATAGGCTGTGCCGGCATCGCGCATAGTGGCCAAATATCGCTGCAGCTGCAGCGATTCCGGCGTCGTTCCCGACATTGGCACGGTGTGTCCGCTATAACGCATCTCAACCGTCCCAATTACACCTGCACTCTTGCTGTTATCATTAAGTATTTGTTCAATTAGATAAGTTGTTGTCGTCTTCCCATTCGTTCCTGTTACTCCGATCAAGTTCACTGATTGACTCGGATGCCCATAGAAGTAGTCAGCTAGTACGGCCATAGCAAGCCTGCTGTCCTTCACGATTAACTGGGGAATTGGCAGTGGCAGCTCTCGCTCCACGACCAATACTGCTGCTCCCTTGTCTATCGCTTGAGGTGCATAATCATGACCATCAACCGTATGGCCAGGGAGACAAATAAACAGATCGCCCGATTGCACGGCCCGTGAATCCGTCTCTATGCCAGTCACCTCTACCTCGTCAGCCTCGTTCAATCTTGATGTTATAAGTCTCTTCGCTAGTTCACTTAATCGCATTTGTCGTTCCTCCTAAACATTGTGCCGCACATTAGAATGCGTACTGCCATTCCTATTCCCTATCATTATAGTCAATGGGAATGTGATATATCATCCTCATCGCCCAAATAAATCCGGATTGTCGATCCCCGATCCACTCTTGTGCCTGCGGCAGGAGCTTGCCGAATTACGGTATTGCCGGATCCAGCAGAAGTGAGGTTGAAGTTCATATTCATATCCTCATAAATGTCCGATACGGTTTTGCCTACTAAGTTCGGAACAGCTACGATCGGCGTGTCGCCGTATTTGTATACTCTGTCAATTTGCTTCTCACGCGGCGGAATCTGGAGTACAGTAAGCGCATCCTCCATAATATTACGGACGATTGGCGCTGCTACAACTCCCCCGAATTGAATGCCTTGTGGATTGTCAACGGCCACATACACCACGATTCGCGGCTTATCTGCCGGAGCGAATCCAATAAAAGATACAATATGCTCATTAGGCGAATAACGTCCGTTAATAACCTTCTGAGCTGTACCGGTTTTACCGCCAACGCGGTATCCGTCTATAAAAGCATTTCGTCCTGTTCCTTTTGCAACGACACTCTCGAGAGCTTCCCGTACCTTCGCCGATGTCTCCTCAGAGATCACTTGCCGCACAACTTCCGGCTTCGTCTGCTCCACCGTCTCTCCTGTGCTTGGATTAATCCACGCACTAGTTACGTGAGGCTTATATAACGTCCCCCCGTTAACCGCAGCCGAGACTGCCGTTATTTGTTGAATGGGCGTAACAGAGACACCTTGACCGAAAGCGGTAGTAGCGAGCTCTACGGGTCCTACCTGACTCATCTTGAACATAATGCCATTCTCTTCTCCAGGGATATCAATACCTGTCTTCGTACCGAAGCCGAAGTTTTTAATATACTCAAAAAGCTTATCCTTGCCAAGTCTTTGCCCAAGTGTAACGAAACCCGGATTGCATGAATTTTCCACAACCTCAAGGAAGGTTTGACTGCCATGGCCGCCCTTCTTCCAGCAGCGAAGCTTCGCCCCGCCTACCTCAATCGAGCCTGGATCGAAAAAAAACTCATTCGTTAGATTAACTTTATTTTCCTCTAATGCTGCAGCAAGTGTAATAATCTTAAATGTCGAGCCTGGCTCATAAGTCATCCAGATCGGTAGATTACGGTTATATACCTCGCTAGAAACTTCCTTGTATTTATCCGGCTCATAGGAAGGTCTGCTTGCCATACCCAGAATTTCACCGTTATTCGGGTCCATTGCAATCGCAATAATATTATCGGCTTGCAGCGCTGTCATCGCCTGATCAAGCTCCCGTTCCATGATGGTCTGTATTTGCTTATCAATGGTCAGCTGCATCGTCAAGCCTTCCTTAGGCTCCACATACGTATCTGAGGAGTTCGGCATTTGACGCCCCTTCGCATCAGAGAGAAACGATACATTGCCCTGTATCCCGCTTAGCTCATCATTGTATTTGGCCTCCACACCGGTCAAGCCTTGATTATCAATGCCAGTAAAGCCTAGTACATGCGCTGCCAAGCTGCCGAACGGGTAGAATCGCTTATTGTCCTCCGCAACGACGATACCGGATAGTGCCAATTCCCTCACCTGCTGGGATTTCTCAATTGTCATTTTGCGTCCGCCAGGCTTGAGCTGAACCAGCATCGATTTTTTCGTGTTGATTTTTTTGAAAAGCTCCTCCTGCGTCATATCAAGCAGCGGAGCGAGTACAGCTGCCGTAGCTTGCTTGTCTTTAATTTGCGCAGGAATAGCCCAAACGGTCGGAGAGCTGATATTGTAAGCCAGCTTAGTGCCATTACGATCCCAGATCTCTCCCCGTTTAGCCATATAAGGTATATCACGCCGCCATGAGTTTTCCGCCTTTGCTGTTAATTCCCCGCCTTGCCACAGCTGCACATATGCAAGTCTTAGTGCAAGAGCAGCGAATGCTATTACACCGACAATCAACAGCATGAATAGCCGGCGGCGCACCGTTACATTCGATACTTTCATCACTTGTTCCCCCTCCGCCTTCTTAATCGGCAGAGCGTACGTTGACGCTCATTCCCAGATTATTCAAGACAAGCCGGGGATAGAACAAGCTTTGCTGATCGGGCAGCAGAACATAACGTTATTGTGTTTCCGTGGAATCAGCTTCCGTATCAGACTGTCCCTCATCCGTGGAAGTGGAGTTAGCACTATCCGTGGAATCGGCAGACTCAGACGATTCGGCGTCAGCACTATCATCCGATGAATCATCTTCCGAGCTACTTCCCAGTACAGCATCCTCTTTGCCTAGTGGGGGCTCAAGCGCCAGCCTGAGCACTCTCTGGCCGTCACTCTGCTCTTCTTTCTGCGAGACGACGTAGCCCTCTCCCTCGATTAGTAGACGAATGTCGAGCACGGATGCAATCTCGATCGCATCCCGCAATGAAATGCCGATCATATCCGGTATTTTCAGCTTATCCCGCTGCTCCGTAATGAGATAAATCCGCTGAGTCGGGTGAACCGTTGCCCCTGCGGCCGGAATTTGCTGAATGACGGTCGTCCCACTGCCAACGACCTCGTAGGCTAGAGCCTTCTCCTTGAGCATCGCTTTGGCCTGTGACACTTTCAGGTCTGTCAGAGTCGGAACCGGTACTGTTACTTCTTTTTTGGCATCCTCTTCTGTAGTTGTATAGGTTGGACTTACTCCTAGATGCTTCAAGCTCTTGTATACAATATCCTTAAAAGCAGGAGCAGCTACAGAGCCGCCCCCGGCTAATGGATCATTCGGTTCGTCCACGACGATATACAGAACGATCTTAGGGTTCTCTACTGGCGCATAGCCGATAAAGGATACGACGAATTTGTTCTTCGAATATTGGCCATTAATAACCTTCTGAGCCGTACCTGTCTTACCTGCAACACGATAGCCTTCGATATAAGCATTCCTACCTGTACCCATAACTTGGTCAGATACAACCTGCTCCAAGTATTCACCTACCTTGGTAGAGGTCTCCTCCGAGATTACTTGTCTAACGAGCTTCGGCTCGAACTTCTCTGTCGTCTGCGTAACCGGATCATAGATGGACTTCACAATCTGCGGTTGGAGCAGCTTCCCGCCATTAGCTACCGCCGCTACAGCTGCAACCTGCTGCAGAGCTGTTACCTGCACCTCACCTTGACCGAAGGATGCACGGGCAATATCACTCGGCCGGGACAAGTTGATATTAATCTTACCTGCAAGCTCTCCGCCCAGCGTGATGCCTGTCTTCTGGCCGAAGCCGAACTTATTAATATACTCCGTTAGCTTCTCTCCGCCCAGCTGCTCCCAGCCCAGCTTAACGAATGCGACGTTACTGGAATGCTTGAGGCCTTCTAGGTAGGTGATCGTTCCCCAGCCGACCTTGTTAATGTCATTAACGGGCTTGCCGGGAACGTTGATGCTGCCGGACTTGTATGTAGCGTTAGGATTGAATATCCCTTCCTGAACAGCTGCCGCCAGCGTTATAATCTTGAACGTTGATCCCGGCTCATACAGGGATTTGATCGCATGGTTATATGCATTCTCGTAGTTGCTGTCCCAATACGTATTCGGATTGTAAGTCGGATAATTGGCCATCGCTAGTATTTCCATCGTATCTGGATCTGCTGCAATTGCGGTAATGCTTTTCGGTTTGTACTTCTCGTCAATACTTTTTATGGCTTCTTCCACATAATCCTGAATCTTCGTGTCTATCGTCAGTGAAATATCCTGTCCATCCTTGGCAGGCTTATATTCCACTTCACCTTCAGCAAGCTGTACTCGTTTGCCGTCCTTCTGATATTTGATCTCTCCATCTTCACCCTTGAGCTGTTCATCGAAGTAAACCTCAATGCCAGCCAGCGCCTCACCTTCTTTGCTAACATAGCCTAGAAGCTGTGAAGCCATAGAGTTGCGAGGATAATAACGCTTCTGATCTTCCATCAAATAAATGCCGACATCTTTTACATCATGCTTCTCTTTGAGCTCATCACGGAATGCCTTGACTTTATCCGCCAGCTCCTTCTCTATCTTCCAGCCCTCTTGACGAATCTCCCGTTGCTGATAGAATTCCCCGTCCTTCTGCGCAGTTACAAGCTTATACAGCTCGTTCTCCGGCTTATCCAGCAGCTTCTGAAGTCCTTCTGTCACCTCATCTGCTATATCCAGCTTGTTAATAAGGTCTGGGTTCACCGCTACGTTATATGCCAGGGCATCCATAGCAAGGACGCTGCCGTCCCGATCCGTAATTGTCCCCCTCTTCGCTACGAGTTTCTCTTCCGCTGCCCATCTCGTTTTCGCCATTTCATACCATTCCGCGCCTTTGACTACTTGTACATAATAGATTCTACTAATGAGAATAAGAAAAAGGAGGGTCATTATCCCTCCAAACAACAACGTGCGAACCCTAATTCTTTTTATCATCATGCTTCACCTACTCACCCATTGCGGATTGCGGATTGTCTGTCCCTGTATTCACGGTAATATCCGGCTGGTCAGTACTCACCATTCCTTGCTTCACAGCCATCTCCCGGATTCGTTCAGGGTCGCTCAGCATCTCTACTTGTCTCTTTAAATCTTTCATTTCAACGTTCAAGGTCTCATACTCATTCGTCATTTGCTTGATCTGCGTGCTCATATCATAGATTTGGGCATAACGAAAAATAATAACCCCCGCCACGATCACACACACGACAACGGTAAACATATAGAGCAGCTTCTCTTGCATTGGAATCGACTTTCGTTTAACCAATACATGCTTGGACTCACGGAAAGTCGGTTTCTGATCTGGTTTCCGCTTCGGCTGCAAAGCCAGATTACCATTGATATAAGCCAATGATGGAACCCCCTCTTGATCACAATTTTTCTGCGACACGCAGCTTGGCCGAACGAGCTCGTGGATTTAACTCCAGCTCTTGCTCGCTTGGAACAATAGGCTTGCGGTTAACTAACCGCAGCGTTCCTGTGCCGCCGCATACACACAATGGAAAATCCGGCGGACAAGTGCATTTTTCAATAAATTTCGCAAATAATTGCTTACAGATGCGGTCCTCAAGCGAATGGAACGTGATGACAGAAGCTCTGCCTCCTGGGGCTAGGCATCTTACTGTCTGTTCCAATGCTTCTTCCTCTGCTCCAAGCTCATCATTCACTGCAATTCGCAGCGCTTGGAACGAGCGTTTGGCAGGATGGCCGCCTGTCCGCCTTGCAGCGGCAGGTATGCCTGACTTAATTAGCTCAGCAAGCTCACCGGTTGTTTCGACTGGAGCTTGTTCTCTTGCTTGAATAATTTTGCGAGCAATCGATCTTGCGAATTTCTCTTCCCCATAGCGGAAAAGGATCCGTGAGATTTCGCCTTCATCCCAGCCGTTGACAATATCGTAGGCAGTAAGCGCTCCATCCTGGTCCATCCTCATATCGAGAGGTGCGTCATGATTGTAGCTGAATCCCCGTTCCGCTTCATCCAGCTGAGGGCTGGAAACGCCAAGATCGAATAAAATCCCGTCAACCTGAGGTACTCCGTCCTTAGTCGGGACGTCGCACGTAAGCAGCATTTCCTCCAAGTAGCGGAAGTTGCTTTTGACAAGCGTTACTTTATCCATATAGGGAGCAAGCCTAACGCGTGCGTTATCCAGCGCCGAATCATCCTGGTCAAATGCGATTAGCCGCCCTCCTTCACCTAAACGGGACGCTATACGTTCACTGTGACCTGCGCCGCCTAGCGTGCAGTCGACGTATATGCCGTCCGGCTTAATTGCCAGGCCGTCAACCGCCTCTTCCATAAGCACTGTAATATGCTGAAACACGTTATTGTCCTCCCATTCTTGTTGTCTAGTCTAGAAGTTGAAATCGAAATCAACCAATTTTTCAGCAATCTCGTTAAAAGTTTGCTCGGATTGCTCATAATAGCCTTCCCATGTCTGCTTGCTCCAAATTTCCACGCGACTGGATACGCCAAGCACCATACAATCCTTGTCCAGCTTCGCATATTCACGAAGATGACCGGGTAAGTTTACCCTTCCCTGTTTGTCCAGCTCGCATTCCGTTGCCCCCGAAAAGAAAAAGCGAGTGAAAGCACGTGCATCCGACTTCATCAGCGGCAGTGTCTTCAGCTTCTGCTCAAGCACGCTCCACTCACTCATCGGATAAACGAACAAGCAATTATCCAAACCACGGGTTGCAATAAATGTAGTTCCTAGTGATTCACGGAATTTAGACGGGATAATGATGCGGCCCTTCTCATCGATGCTATGTTGATATTCACCCATAAACATGAGATTGACCCACCCCTTCCCCTATTTCCTCCACTTTGACCCACTTTTCCCCACTAAGATACAGTAGTTCGCCACCTAAAATAAAAATCCTGCTCCATGAGCAGGATTTTTGAAAAATTATTTCACGGGATTAACCGTTAATGGTGATCATTTCCATCGACTTGGTTGTTTTTATCTGTATCGGGCTTAATGACTCCTGCATTTCTACGTCTCATGTAGCGCCATATCGCCGCCACAGGAATGGCAACTATAAGCAGGAATAGCAGCACCGGCAGTGCACCCGATACAAATATAAGCAGGCCTTGGACGATTACTAGCAGCGTATCTATGCTTCCTTTCACGGCTGATGACATCTTGCCGCCTAGTGTAGCTGGCTGGGCGATATCGGCAGCTGCTGCTGAGGTCTGATACATTCTAAGCTCAATCGTCGAATAGGCTACGTTCTGGTCCAGATAACGGATTCGACCTTTTAATTGCTCAATATCCTCCTGTACACTCGACAGCTGCTGAGAGAATTTCACAAGATCATCTGCCTTCTCCGCTCGATCCATGAAGCCCAGCAGTCTTTCCTCAACGACCTGCTTCGCCTTGAGACGTGATTCCAGATCGACATATTCCTCCGTCACATCTGTTCCGCTTACCTGTCTCTCGAATCGCTTATGCTCAATCCCCTTTAGCCGATCGATAAAAGCCATAAAGCTTGACGCAGGCACCTTGATGGTGTAGGTAGAGCCTTTCTCCGCCTCATACTGTCCATCCTCGAATTGTAAAATGTAGCCGCTGCTCTGATGAATCGCATTCCGCAGCTCTTCTGCTGCTTTCTCGTAGGTCACGACCTCTATCGTTAGGTTCGCTTTGTAGATCAGCTTCTGATTAAAGCCCTCATTGCCAGAGACCGCTATTTGCCCGATCGAGCTTGTGCTTGATCCAATTACAGCTGATTCACTGGAAGCAGTTGTACCTGAATCAGAGTCCGTGGTCTCCTTCATATCTTGCACACCAGTTTCCACTGTCGCTTGATTTGACAATAGCTCTCCATCATGACCACCACTGCTCGCGCTATTCGAATCGCTAGACGAGCAGCCTGCAGCAATAAGAGCTACAAGCCATACCACAATCAACATGAGATGCCATCTCTTTATATGAAGCACCCTGACTCCCCCTTTACATTTTTATCCTCTAGACGTAAAGGTTGGTTAAATGTTGCACAGTAGTAGAACTTATGCCGGTTATGAGCGGAATACTTCCTCTATGCGCTCCATGGCCCAGTCGATCTCCCCTTCTGTAATCGTCAGCGGCGGTGCAAAGCGTATCGTCGTATCATGCGTTTCTTTGCATAACAAGCCAATCTGGAATAATGCCTCACAATACGGCCTTGCCGGAATTGCCAGCTGGAG
Source organism: Paenibacillus xinjiangensis (assembly GCF_059686975.1). NCBI lineage: Bacteria > Bacillati > Bacillota > Bacilli > Caryophanales > Paenibacillaceae > Paenibacillus > Paenibacillus xinjiangensis. The sequence goes on from NZ_JCAALS010000015.1 coordinate 81,091, forward strand.
CCCTATGAGCAGCCCTTTGCCGCGCACCTCAATAATATCCTCATGACGCAGAGCTTGAAGCCTCGTCTTGAAATAAGTGCCAAGCCGTTCTGATCGTTCAGCAAGACGCTCATCCTCAAGTACCCGCAGAGCAGCAATCGCAACCGCACAAGCAAGAGGATTGCCCCCGAACGTAGAGCCATGAGAGCCTGGCTCGAATACACTCATGACCTCTTCACTGGCAGCTATCGCCGATATAGGGATAACACCACCACCTAGCGCCTTGCCTACAATGAGCACATCAGGATCAATAGCATCCCAATGACAGGCGAACCTTTTGCCCGTCCTACCGAATCCAGTCTGAATTTCATCAGCGATGAACAAGACATGATTACTCTTGCATATGTCGTATGCTTTCTTCAAATATCCATCCGGAGGCAGTATCACTCCCGCTTCTCCTTGTATGGGCTCTATTAAAAAAGCAGCTGTATTGCTCGTAATAGCTTGTTCCAAAGCTTCGGTATCTCCGTAAGGTACGATCTTGAATCCTTGCGTAAAGGGCCCGAAGTCCTCTCTGTACCTCTCATCCGACGAGAAGGAGGTAATCGTAATCGTGCGTCCATGAAAGTTGCCACTGCAGACGATAATCTCCGCAGCATCTTGAGCTATTCCCTTCACTCTGTACCCATAGCGCCTCGCTGCCTTAAGTGCGGTCTCGACGGCTTCGGCACCGGTATTCATGGTTAGTATCTTTTTCTTACCTGTATATTCAGCTAATTTCTTAGACAATAGGCCGAGCTGCTCGCTATGGAAGGCTCTGGACGTTAAGGTTACCTTATCAGCTTGCTCCTTCAATGCTTGAATAATAACGGGGTGGCGATGCCCGTGATTTAACGCCGAATAGGCACTTAACATATCGAGGTAACGCCTGCCTTCGGGGTCCTCTACCCACACCCCCTCAGCTCTGGCTATAACAACAGGAAGCGGACTGTAATTGCGGGCACCGTAGCGGCTCATTAGACGTATTGTTTCATTGGAGCTACTCATCGTAATCCCTCCTTTACTATAACTACGGCGCTTGAGGGACGTCCCATGACAAAAAATGGTTACCGTGATGCTGCGCAACTATATTCGCTTATGCAGCAGCCATTCAGTCAACAAAAAAGAGGCGGCCCCCTGTCATCTACGATGATGTAAGGGGACAGCCTCTTCCTATGATTACATGTATTAGTTATCGTTCCAGCTGTCTTGGTAAGCAATTTGCTCTGGTGTGAGCGTATCAATCGTAATATTGAGTGAATCAAGCTTGTAGCGTGCTACCTGCTGATCCAGCTCATAAGGAACGTTAACCACATGGCTTCCAATTGATGAGTAGTTCTCATTCACGTATTTCAGCCCAAGCGCTTGAAGCGCGAAGGTTGTATCCATAATCTCTGCAGGATGGCCATCGCCTGCTGCTAAGTTAACCAGTCGGCCTTCAGCAAGCACATAAATATTGCGTCCATCCTTCAGCTTATATTCTTCAATGTTCTTGCGAACGGTACGAATGCTGCTAGACATAGCCGCAAGCTCAGGCTTATTGAATTCAACATCGAAGTGACCCGCGTTGGACAGGATTGCGCCATCCTTCATCACGGCATAATGCTCAGCACGGATATTGTCTTTGTTTCCTGTTACCGTGATGAAGATCTCGCCTACTTTGGCTGCTTCAATCATCGGCAATACCGTGAAGCCATCCATATAAGCTTCAACCGCTTTAATCGGATCGACTTCTGTTACGACTACGTTTGCTCCGAGGCCTTTGGCCCGCATAGCAACGCCTTTGCCGCACCAGCCGTAGCCAACTACAACAACGGTTTTGCCCGCTACCATCAGGTTAGTCGTCCGCATTATACCGTCGAATACCGATTGACCAGTGCCATAACGGTTATCGAACAAATATTTGCAATAGGCATCATTAACGGCAACCATCGGATATTGCAGCGTACCATCCTTCTCCATCGCTTTCAAGCGAATAATTCCTGTTGTCGTTTCCTCTGCACCGCCGCGGATGTTAACACGCAAATCCTGGTGTTCCGTATGGAGAAGGTGCATGAGATCGCCGCCATCATCAATAATAAGGTCCGGCTTGGATTCAAGAGATTTCACGATTAATGCCTTATATTCCTTAGGATCTGGATTGTATTTGGCGAATACCTTAATACCGTCCTCGACAAGCGCCGCACATACATCATCCTGAGTGGAGAGCGGATTGCTTCCTGTAATTGTCACATCTGCTCCGCCAGCTTGAATAACCTTTGCAAGATAAGCTGTCTTTGCTTCCAAGTGTAGACAGATTGTTACTTTTAGTCCTTTGAATGGCAGCTCCTCTTCGAACTGCTTGCGAATCCGGTTCAATACCGGCATATGCGCACTTACCCAGTCAATTTTGAGATGTCCTTCAGGTGCAAGGGCGATATCGTGAATGATGCTTTGCTCAATCGTACTCATTGTGTGTAATTGCCTCCAATGTATGATTTATAAATAGACGATTTCATGGCGGCCGCTTCGGCTATACGGCACTTCCAGAAGCTTCTCCAGCCATGCTGTTCCATAACGGTTCCAATAACCCGTCATATTGATTACACGCTCCTGCGGCTTGCCTGAGGGCCATAGTGACAGCGCAATTCTGTCAAGCTGGCGTATGGATGCATCATATTGCTTGCTGAACGCATCCTTGGTCTTGGACTCCAAATATTCAATCTGCTCGACGATCTTCTGGCGGTTCGTCTCACCTAGCTTAGCAAGCCCTGGCTGCACGGACGCTGCCAAATCCAGGAGCGGCCCATACATATCGTTGAATGAGCTCTTCACAACTGCGAATCTTTCATCGATCGACAGCTCATCCTGCTCCATTAGCCACTGCTTCTTCCTCGCTTCGAATCGAACAGCTACATCCTCGAACGAAAGCTCGTACTTCTGCATATGCTTCGCAATTGTTCCTTCCACGAGAGTGAAGGACATTCGCGGCAATAGAATTGGCATTTCCATTCCTAGCTTGCGGAAGGCTCCACCTGTCAAGCCCCAGTAGGCGATCTCCCCCGCACCAAGCACCGCTCCAAGCACAGGCAGGACATAATCCTGCATAAGCGGTCTTGTCAGCACATTATTGCTAAGCTGCTCGGGCTGTTCGTCAGCCAATTGAAGCAGTTGCTCCTTCGTATAAGAGACAGTCCCTTTACGATCCTGATACACTCCATCCAGCTTATGCAAAAGAGTCCGTTCATGGCCTTTCGATTGTTGAAAGACGAACAAATTCGCGCTGCCAGGCACGACATCAGCCTGCAGATCATAGCCGCCTTTGCGGATTTGCTCGGCTGCCTCGAGATAGGCCTGCTCCAGCTCATCATTGCGCTCAATGATACTGCGGAACATCGGGGATTCCAGCTTGCGAAGCTGGGCATCATCCGCGTCCATAACGACCAGCCCTTCCTTGCTGAACAAGTAAGTAAGAACGCTAGCGAACAGCTCAGACAAAGAGCCCGCCTGCTCCGCCGACTTAGTCAGCTGCTCAAGAATGAGCGGCTTGAACTCTGAATGCGGCAAAGCCTGCTCTAGCTCCTCAAGCAATCCCTTCCATACCTCTTGATTCAGCGCTGTGCGGCTAACAGCCGTTCTAGCGCCTTCGGGACGCTGTACGCTGAGCTTGCGCAGCTCCTGCTCTGCTGTCAATACATAAGTATGATTCGCTTCATCCCAGTCATGATCTTCCCCAGCAATCCAGAATACCGGGACAACTGTTCGGCCGAGCAGATGCGAAGCATATTTGGCTGCTCCAATAATCGAGATGACCTTGTGTATGACAAGAATCGGCCCTGTCCATAGACCAGCCTGCTGGCCACCTACGATAACCGGAGCTCCGTCTGCGATTGCCGCAATAGATGCAAGACCTGCCGGCGCTGCATCGAATCGGCTGTTATAGCTTCTAAGTACACCAGCAACTGCAACGGCATCGGCACGAGTAGCTACGGTTTCATCCAGACGCTTCATCCTTCTGATCCAATCCTGCTCTCGTTCTGGATGATAGCCGTACAACGATTCTGTTAATTCATCCGTCCGATTTATATAGGCCTCAGCTAATGGCTGGGCACTTGGTAAGTTATATTGTTCTGTTGACATTGCGTGACCAGTACCTCCTGAGTGTGTGGCATAGAATAGAATGTGTAACAAATTGATTGTACACAAAGGATATGGCAAACGTCAAAAAGAAAAACGGCCCTTCGTTCGAAGGACCGTATTACTCGCTGCCGCTGATCGATCGATTACACAACAGTTATGTATGATTACGCCGTGAATATAGATTGTCCAATTGCAATGAACATTAACAGCAGATAGAGCATGCTCATCGTAAAAAAACCAAGACGCCAGATAGCACGGAATACCCGCTTCACATCTACATTCCCGCGCTTGCGGAACTGGGCGTTACCAAGCAGCCCGCCGCCAATCAGCATAAACAACAGAATCCCATAAAGACCGAAGTGGCTATCGAATAGATGGTCGAACAATACAGCCACACATCCGATCAGTAGAGCCGTCGTCACATCCATTGCAAGGCGAAAAGCTTTTTTATTATCCTGACTGTATGCCCTGTATCCATAATAAATGATAAAAAAAGGAATGACAGGAATGACGGCCAGATAAGCATAGGCATGTGAAAGGCTCTCCCATATAAAACCCATTAGCATGCTCCTTCCTAGGTTTAGTCTGCTTCCATTCGTCGCACCATGACGCTCACTGCATCATTGAGCGGTGATGGAATGGCTAGTCGCTCTGCTAGCAGGGAAACACCGCCGTTAATCCATTCAATCTCCGTAGGGCGTCCTGCCCTCACATCACTTAGCATAGATGACACGTTGACTGCGGTAGACTCGCATACATCCAATATTCGCTGCCAGCCGTTCGAAGAACAGTTACTCATTCCGTCAGCCCGTACAATCATCTCAGTTTCCTTATATAAAGCTTTCATCAGCTTTAGCCTTGCCGGGTGCCTCGGAAGCTCTCCATTCGTCACATCAAAAATAGCTGTAAGCGGATTAATAACAGCATTAATTAATAATTTCTGATAAATCCGATCTTTCATCTTATTCGACTCATTCGACAGAAAAACACTGAATCCTGCCGATTCCAGCGATCTCAGCAACATTTTTTGCCGAATTTCTTCCTTTTGGTCCTGCTTACTCTCCTTTTCATCCGCAGCTCCGAACCATAGCTCTCCTCGGCCCGTATGCTGAACTGTAGAAGCGTCAATCCGCTTCGCGCCTTCTGTTGTCACTCCTGCATATAGATTGTACTGAGGCAGCGCTGCCTCAAGCTTGTCCATATGTCCGATTCCATTTTGCAAGCACAACAACCCTGTCCCCTCACTGCCCAGACGTCCGAGATCCTGCATCAGCTCCGCATCTATGTGACTCTGCTTCACAGTCAATATAATCCAATGAGGCTCATCCGCAGCTGGAGGCTGCTGTTCTAGGCTGGACAAGCATCTGCTTGTAACCACAGCAGCCATATCCTCCTGCGGGTCTGCAACAATCCGAATGCCTTCCCTGTTCAGCTGCTCCGCTTGGCTCTCCGTCCTTGTCCATACCGTTATCTGCTTCCCTGCAAGCGCAAGCTTCCCTGCATGCAGCAGTCCGATAGCTCCGCCCCCTACAACGTCAATCCTCAATCTATTCACCCTCAGCTTCAAATGATATTCTAGCTGTCATGCTATTAGCCTGTCTTAAATATCAAGAATAATCAGCTTGTCCCTGTTAGCTTAATTGATAGACACCCTTTCTATATAGCATACCTAATCTTTCCATTGAAGCAAAGCAGCCATTCACAGCTCCTGTTAAACACAAACGCCCTGCCATATGAGATGACAGGGCGTTCATGCTATTCAATTCGTTCCAAATTTCCGTTCGCATCCATCTTGAAGCGTGGTTTCGTTTCTTCTTCATGGTTGAGTACGGCGAGCCGTCGTGCCCGGTCCATAATCTGAATCAATGTTTTGTAATCATCATTAACAGCCCGGTAATCGGTTTGAACATTATTAACTTCTTTAGACAATCTCTCATTCTGCTCACGCAGCCGCTCGAGCTCATCGTCTTTTTCTTTGAGCTCTTTTTCGAACGATTTGATTTGGCGGTTCACGTCCTGATAGGTCGTCTTGAACTGCCTTAAGAAACGAATAACCGAGTCTACTGACAATCCTTCTTCCGTTGTTACATGATCGGCTCTGAAAGATCTTTCATCTGTTTCAAATACGGCTATGGAAGATACATGCGGAGTAGCCATAATCGCTTGTTTCTTCAAATAGTTGCGTTTCTGACGCTGCTGCTTTGCGATTTGTATAGCTTCTTCATAACGCTTGCGGACACAGCTGTTCCAACGGAATCCACATGCCGCTGATGTGCGTCCTATTCGTTCGCCAACCTCTTCGAACGCTGCAAGCTGGGTACTGCCCTCGCGAATATGGCGTAGTGTGACTTCGGCGAGAATAAGATCATCGTCCGGACTCCACGCATCTTGTCTAACTGCTGTCATGCAACCAAAACCTCCTAACGTAAAGGCGCTTACTTTATCTCTATGCCCTTGGTAGAGTTCATAGAATCTATTGGATACTAATTTGTATAACCATTTTTTTTGATGCTCATACATATTTAATTGAATGAAAGTGCAAACTTATATCAAAAGCAGATAAAGCTACATAAAAAATTGTAAAATCTTATCTGTTCCTTGTTTACACTGTTATCTGCAAACGTTATAATGGTCAATAGAAAATCGGGTCTAACGAAGGGGGGATGTTTTCATGGCACGTATGTATCGGGTACTCGGTTTTTGGACTCTGGTAATCGGTTTAATGGCTTTTGCTGGAGGCATGACTGAATTCGCACTTCTATTTTTTGCCCAAACCATTGCTTTCGTTTTTTTGGGATATCTGAATTTCTCCGAAAAAACGTACATAATCATGTTCTGGGGATATATGGTCATTTCTTTCGTAGGCTTTACCTATTGGACGGTTTTCAAGATGGGTATGCCTTTCTAAAAAAAGAGAACACAAAAAACGGTGCAGCCTCTGTAGGCTGCACCGTTTTTTATCATTTTTTGTCCAGAATCAGCACTTTGAAGGCCTCACTCATCCCATCACTAAGCAGCAGCTGTCTGACCGCCCTGTTCATCCGCGACGCTTCACTGAAGGGATCTGCTGCAGCATGATCACATAGCAGGTCCAGCACGCCATGATCAATAAGGAATTGCTTCTGCGTGTCATAATAGCTAACTTCCCAGCCAGCAGCTTCTGCTGCCTGCCTGACGAGAGTGAACGGCACATGAGCTGTCATATCCTGATTGCCAATTCGGATGAACGGATCGTCTGATGCCGTGTGGTCCGCGTAACACAGGAAGGTCCCCTGCATGCGATGCTCCGCCGTATACTCCTTCGCCTCATGACCATAATCAATAATAATAATTCGCCCTGCTGCCATGCGCTCGGCAAGCGCAGACAGCCACCTCCCAGCATCAAGATTAACCTCCGTAACCTGACCCTCCAGCAAGCAAATTCCCGCAAGCTTCATCTCTTCGGCTATACGAGCGTCACTTAATGGCATATAAACGTAATAAAAGCCTCCTCCTGCTGTACCCGCCACTCCCAGCTCAACCAGCTCACCGTTCTTCTTAACTACGCGATGAATAGGAAAAGCATCAAGCAGCTCATTAGCCAGCACTACCGTTCGTCCCGCTAGCCACAGCTGCTCCTCCTCCATAGCTTCATCTGATGTTAGGAATGCTGCCTTCAGTGGCAGCCTCTCACCCTGCTTCTTGAAATTCTCCTGCGCTTCTGTCCTATGCGCCGGATGATCCTCGATGAGTATTTGCCTTATTTCACCGCTCTGGCTGCCATAGCGGTTCCACACTTCATTCAGCTGCATAGATAGTATTCCTGTGCCCGCGCCCCATTCGACCACGACCAATTCCTCTTGGGAACCGTGAGAATAGCCAGCCAAGTGCTTCGCCAAGCATTCGGCCATCACCGTACCGACCCCCGAGCTCGTATAAAAGTCGCCGCCCCTTCCTACACGTATCGGACCAGAGCGGTAGTAGCCTCCCTGCTCGTCATATAGGCATAGACTCATATACGCCTTGAAGGTTATGCAAGGAACCGGTGATGCTTGCGGGCTAGATTCCAAGATAGATAAGCCTAAGGCTGCTTGCTGTGCGATCAATCGTTCTATTCTTACTTCCAAGCTATTAATGACCATTTAACCTGTTCATCCTTTTCGAATGTAAGATATAATAGATGAATCCGTCGCATACAATGAATGCTGTACAGGCCTAGCAGATACGATTGCCCGAGAGGAGGCTGCATGTGAAATTGCGACATGTTCCTGGCAGATCCGCCTTCATCGTCCTTCTATTAGCAGCATTATTATTCATGAAGCTGCCCGTTATGGCTGAGCCGCAGCTAACAGAGGATGAAGCGATTCAACAGCTCCTGGAAAAAAGTCTGAATGTCGTCGAAATCGACCATGAAATTGAACGTATACAAGCCCAGAAGCTTATTCTCACTAAGGATATGGGGCAGACGAAGCAGCAGCTGGCCGAGCAAGAGCTCCAGATAGCTGACAAAAAAGAAGCAGCCGGCAAAGTGCTGCGAGCCTATTATATGGGCGAGAGAGATGCCCTGCTCAGCGCCTTGCTATCATTCAATTCATTATCCGATTTATTCGCAATGACGGATTATATCGATATTATTTTCGCCCAAGACAGGCTTGCCTTAGATACGTACAAGAAGCAATATCAGCTTCTGCAAGATAATTATGCCAAGCAAGAAACGAAGCAGCAAGAGCTTGCTGAGGTTGAAGAACGACTACATATCCAGCGGGAGCGAGTTCTTGCGTTAGAGCAGCAAATAGATGGGGAGCTTGCTGGACGCTCAGATGCAGATCGGCTCAGACTTCTCATGAAAGAACTGACGAGCCACTGGGAAACCCAAGGCATGAATGAAGTGAAGCAGTATTTCATCGCCTTGTCCAAGGCGATGCAGAAGCTTCCTTCTTGGGTAACCGACAATAAGCAATATTTGGACATCGATGGCTTTAACTATACACTGCATATTCCCCAAGAAGCACTCAATGCCTTCTTACGCGAGCAGGATGAGCGATTCAAGCAATTTGAATTTGTGTTCAAGGACGGTCAGGTTACTGCACAAGGTGATAAGGACGGTATGGAGCTGAGTGTAAGCGGTCATTACACCGTTGAGGATGAACCGCAGAATGGACTGATCTTCCATGTGGATAAGCTGTTATTCAACGGCTTCGCTCTGCCAGATACGACTCGTGCTGAGCTAGAGAAGCAATTCGATCTTGGTTTTTATCCGAGTCTTATTATTTCATTCCTGCAGGCAACCTCTGTTGAGATCGAGGATGGAGAGCTCGTCGTACAGCTGCGAGTGAAGCTATAGTCTGTCCTTAGTCCGATTCAATCCATGCAATGAACGTCTCCATGTCTATAGCTCCTGCTGAATATTGACGCCATCGCTCATCCCAGTGCTGCCACCTCGCTTGCCATGCGGGATCTGGAGCCTCATCTACCGGCTCATCATTCAGAAGCGGCAGCCACCACTGCAGCGGGTTAACGGAAGCTTCGGCCGTTAACCCGCTGTTCTCATATAATCCGTTCTTAGCAGGCAGCTTGAAGGAAACTTTAGAAGATTGCTGCTGCTCATGCATACTTGTCATTTCCTTAATCCACATGAACGCCTCTTCTGCTGCTGCGGTAGTTGAGGAAACAGCATAGCTGCGACTATTAAACCATAGAGGTGTGTGCTTGCTCCTGTCGATAATCAGCCTGCTCCTCTCCACCTCTGATAGCTCATTATAAGTGGACCAAGGGATTACGGCAGACAGCAGCTTCTGCTGTTGCATCTCTGCGACAAGCAAGCGAGCCCCCGATTCCCTTTCTATTGGCATAGGCTCCTTCAAGGCGCCGACGTAACGCAATCTATCCTTCCATAGTTGATTAGAATGAGTCGTCAAATAGACAGCCTCATCCTCCTCAGAAGATGTCCAGACATCCAGCCAGGCAATAAGCTGCTCCACGTCTCCCGGGGTGAACTGTACGGCCTTCACAGCTTCATCCTGTGCTGTTAGATTGTCAGCTATTCGTATATATTCGCTCCATATGCTGGGAGGCTGAGTGTGCCCTGCAGCTGCCAATAGCTCCTTGTTCCAGATCAGCAGATAAGGATCTGCATCACTTGGAATCCCCCACAAATAGCCATTCCACTTCAGAGCATCAAGCAGCCTTGCTGGATGATCAGCTAATGTCCCCGGTGAGCTCAGGCTATCTACGGGCTTCAAGAAGCCTTTGACCGCAAGCTCCCCTACTAATCCACTGTCGAGTAGAATGACATCAGATGCGGTGCCTACCTGTGCATCCTCCTTCCATTGTTTATAAGCTGATTCAGAGGATTGGGTATTGCTCAAGACAACAGTGATATGCGGATACTTCATCATGAAACGGTTGCTTGCTTCGGAGATTTGATCGAATTCAGCATCAGTCATGGAAACGGTTACGAATATGGTTCGAAGTGGTTCATCTGCCAGCAGACCGATTGCCGGCAAGACATCTGTGGAGCTGCCTTCTTCACTAGAGGAAGTGGGTCTTGATTGATTCAGATCAGGCATAATTCGGAAGAGTGATAATACAGCGACTACCGCGAGAACAAGAAAATATTTCCTTGCATGCACAGACACAGTCTTCTTCCTCTCTGACAACTTCATTATTGAGATCAGCAATATAATAGCAATTTCTAGTAAATTTGTCCAAATAAAGCTGGAGACACAACAAAAGGACGGCAAACGCAGCTATGGCGTTTACCGTCCTTTGTTTACTTCTTAGAGAAGATCTGCTGCTAGCTGAGCAAGCTTCGAGCGTTCGCCTTTCTCTAAGGTCATATGACCGCTAAGTCCCTCACTCTTGAAGTGCTCGACAATATGAGTAAGTCCGTTGCTGATAGAATCCAGATAAGGATGGTCGATCTGCTCCGGATCACCCATGAGCACGATCTTACTGCCTTCGCCGACCCGCGAGACAATCGTCTTCACCTCATGCTTCGTCAAGTTCTGAGCTTCATCGATAATAATGAATTGACCTGGAATGGAGCGTCCGCGAATATAGGTTAATGCCTCGACCTGGATGCTTCCAAGTCCCATTAATATTTTGTCGATGTCACCGGCTTTTTTGGTATCGAACAGGTACTCCAGATTATCGTAGATAGGCTGCATCCACGGTCGCAGCTTCTCTTCCTTTTCTCCGGGCAAATACCCGATATCCTTCCCCATCGGTACGACAGGTCTTGCAATTAGCAGTTTTTTGTATTTATGCTCATCTTCTACCTTCAGTAGGCCGGCTGCAAGCGCCAGCAGCGTCTTGCCGGTACCAGCTTTGCCTGTAAGCGTAACAAGCGGAATATCATCATTCAGCAGCAGCTCAAGCGCCATACGCTGCTGTGCATTCCTCGCTGTAATTCCCCATATCGGATCATTGCTAAGGAAGAGCGGCTCAAGCTTGGCTCCATCCTGACTCACCTTGAGCAGTGCCGACTTAGACGTTCCCATCTCGTCACGCAATATAACGAATTCATTCGGCTTCAGTCTGCTGCCGAGCTGCAAATTGCTGACCGTTAGGAAACGGTACGTATAAAACTCGTCTATGATGGATGGATGAACGAACAATGTCCCGTAGCCAGCATACAAATCTGACGTAGACACCGTATGATCGGACAAATAATCCTGAGCCATCAACCCGAGCACATCCGCCTTAATACGAACCAGCACATCTTTACTAACAAGAACTACACTGCTCGCCTCTTGACGCTCCAGCTGCTCCAGATGGTAGTTGAGCGCGACTGCAAGAATCCGATTGTCATTGGACATCTCACCGAACATTTCTTGCACTCTCATGAAGCTCCGGTGATTCAGCTCAACCTTGAGCAACCCCCCTCTCGGTAACAGAATTCCTTCATGTAGACGTCCACTCTCCCGCATTCCGTCAAGCAGACGGGATACGGAGCGTGCGTTGCGCCCCAATTCATCAGCCAGCCTCTTCTTCGAATCAATCTCTTCGAGCACCACCGCGGGAATGATAACTTCGTTATCATCAAAGGCAAAGATCGCTTGTGGATCATGAAGCAGCACATTAGTGTCGAGCACGAATATTTTTTTCATGAGAAACCTCCCAGCGTCGGTCATTCATAGAAAGGCATACATAGCCATACTTGGCTTCGGGTACACTACAGTTGGACAGAAGACGATATGCATTAGAAAGACGAGGTGGCGAAATTTGTACAAATGGCTGGTTACATCAATAGCGATTTCTCTTATAGCGGCAGGCTGCAGCACCGTCGCAAAGAATGAAACATCACCCTCTCCACAAAATAATGGCACTGTTCGTGCACAGCAGACGCAGCCGGGTAAAAAAGAAATTAAGAATAACAAAGAAGTTGCGCTGCATCTTGAACAGTTGGCCATGGGCATTAATGGTGTAAAGAGTGCACATTGCGTCATACTGGGTAATACCGCCGTAGTCGGAGTCGATGTCGACAGCACGCTTGATCGCTCCCGAGTAGGAACGATTAAATATTCGGTTGCTGAAGCATTCCACAAGGATCCTTACGGCATTGATGCTATCGTAACAGCCGATGTCGATCTAGCACAGCGGCTGAACGAAATCGGGTCCGACGTCCGGAATGGCAAGCCAATCAGCGGGTTTGCCGAGGAAATGGCTGACATCATCGGACGTATCGTCCCACAGGTGCCTCGCGAGGTGACACCGATGGAGCCAGATAAACAACCTGCTCCATTCACGCACAACCATGGCAAGTAGCTGGAGAAGACACAAAAAGCCTAGTGAATAGATCACTAGGCTTTTCCACACGCGGCAACACTTGTCCTGCTCTCGTATACGCCGCACTTTTATTGTATCTTTGCTCACAAAAAAACTCTGGATGCATGGATAGCCATGAGCTTCCCCACAAGGCACCGCAAGCCGCATTCACAATCAATTCCTCGAGCTTCGGAGTACGTAGAGCCTCCACCAGCATAAGGTCAATAGATACTGCGAATAAGTATACTGCGATTACGGGTTCGGTCATCGGCATGACCTCCTTCTGATGGGAATCAAAATGGTATCCGTACGCTTATTATATCCATTAATGTATCGCTAGTCTACGGCTATTCAGCCATTTTTGCTTGGATAGCGGCACGAGCCTGCTCAAGCTTTGCTTCGTCCAAGTAAACATAAGGACTTTTCCATGTTCCTTCGAGTGAAATAAACTCCACATCGCTGCTGCTGATCCCCAAATAGGTTGAAATTAAATTCGTGATTTCTTTGGATGGCATATCAATCTTCAGATTATCTCCCACAGCATCGAATACGTTACCCATCTTGGTAATGCCACCCAATGACTTCATCTTGTCGACAATTGCCGCTACGACCTCGCTCTCCCGTCTATTACGGTCGAAATCGCTCGACATGTTCTTGCCGTCATTCGATTTGCGGTAGCGTACAAAATCAAGGGCATTATCGCCATCGAGCACTTGAAGGCCCTTCTTAAGATCAATGTTCGTGCCGTCAATCGAGTCTTTGTACTTCATATCCATATCTACATTGACTTCAACACCGCCAAGCGCATCAACAACGTCTGTAAAGCCTTTGAAGTTGATAACGGCCGTATATTTCGCATCAATGCCGAAATATTTGCCCATCATCTCACTCATTGCGCGCTTCGCATCCGCTTCTGCTGCCTCTTTGTCGAGCCCCTTGTCTTTGCGAGCCTGACTGAAGAAGGTAGCATAGTTCGCATTCGCTTTACGCTCACCGTAGCCATCAAGAAGCAGCAGGGAGTCCCTTGGAATAGAGACAACTGTTGCTGATTTGGTGTCAGGGTTGAACGCCGCGACCATCATCACGTCCGTATTCATGCCATTGGCATTCTCTCTGGCATCAAGGCCAAGCAGCACCATAGCAACTGACTTTTTCTTAACGGATTCAGAGACCGGAATAGGCGTTTCCGTGTCCGTTCCAATATCATCAATTACTTGTGTAGCCTTCCAAACGAAATAACCCAATATCGCAGCGATTATGATCAGTCCCGCCAGCAGAAGCAGCAAGAATGTACGCAGTACACGGCGTTTCTTCTTCGGCTTCTTGGGTGGCTTGGGAGAGGCCTGGGATGAAGCTGGCTTACGTGCTGAACCACCTCTGGGAGGCAAAGATGTCGATCCTTGAGACATAGCAATCACCTTCAAGTCAGTTATATTTCGGATTCGAACGGATGTCAGTGAGCAGCTGCCCTGCTAATTCACGTGGATACAGCTTAAGCTTCGTGCTGCCGTTACGTTCATATTTGACATGAACCATCGTCTCATCCGTTTTGGATATATGAAGCGCAGAAACCCCGTGATCCTCCGTCAATATTTCGACGAAGAAATCACGGGTATCTGCTGCGGCATGATCATCCGGCCGGTTATCCGCAACAATCTGGATTTGCAGCCAGTTAAGCAGAGCATCCTCCAGCGTCATTTGCCTGGATCCGCTTCTTTAACTGGCCCGTTGCCGGCACGTCTGCTCTTCAATTGGTCGTACAGCTGCCTGCCTCGAAGCATCAGCATCATTAGCACGGCAATTCCCATGCATTGAATGATAGGAAGCTTGTCGATCTGTAGAATCATAAGCACGAATGCTCCAATGACCATCACGACATAGACGAGAATTTCTTTGATCAGCGGAAGCTTCTCGTTATTTGCTCTGAACACCTTATTGAAAATATAAATGGTGAAGCCCAATATTAGTAAATAGGAAATGACGGGATGTTCGCTCAGCCATTGCTGCATACCACAAACCTCCTAGTTAAGCTTCGGCAATTATACGCTTGCTTGCGACGTTTTGCGTTGCTTTTCTGCACGCTCGCGCTCGCTTTTATTCAAGATTTTTTTGCGAAGACGAATCGACTTCGGCGTAATTTCACAATATTCGTCATCATTCAAATACTCAAGTGCTTGCTCTAGAGAGAACAGACGCGGAGTTTTGAGCTTAACGGTATCGTCTTTACCAGCAGAACGAATGTTGTTGAGCTGCTTCTCTTTACAAATATTTACGATGATGTCGTTCTCGCGCGTGTGCTCGCCAACGATCATACCTTCATAAATTTCTGTACCTGGCTCAAGGAACTGAATACCACGATCCTCAACACCCATCATGCCGTACATCGTTGTCGTACCTGTCTCGCTCGCTACCAGAACCCCTTGATGACGTCCGCCAACACCAGTTCCTGCAAGTGGACCATAGCTGTCGAACGCGTTGTTCATAATACCATAACCACGAGTAAGTGTAAGGAACGAAGTACGGTATCCGATCAAACCGCGTGCAGGAATGATGAATTCCAGACGAACTTGGCCTGTGCCGTTGTTAATCATGTTAACCATTTCGGCTTTGCGAGTTCCAAGGCTCTCCATAACTGCGCCCATGCTCTCTTCAGGCAGGTCAATTAGCAGGCGCTCGTAAGGCTCGCACTTCACACCGTCAATTTCTTTGATAATAACTTCAGGCTTGGATACTTGAAGCTCGTAGCCTTCACGACGCATGTTCTCGATCAAGATACCAAGGTGAAGCTCACCACGGCCTGATACGATAAAAGCATCTGGGCTGTCTGTTTCATCTACGCGAAGAGCAACGTCAGTCTCAAGCTCTTTGAATAGACGCTCACGCAGTTTACGGGAAGTAACCCATTTGCCTTCACGGCCTGCGAATGGACTGTTGTTAACGATGAACGTCATTTGCAGCGTAGGCTCATCGATTTTGAGTACTGGCAATGCTTCTGGATTGGAAGGATCTGCGATTGTCTCACCGATATTAATTTCTTTGATACCAGCGATGGCAACGATATCCCCTGCGCCTGCTTCTTCGATTTCAACACGCTTGAGTCCTTGGAAGCCGAATAGCTTCTCAATACGAGCTTGCTTAATTCCGCCTTCGCGAGTCATAACAGCTACGGATTGTCCTTGACGGACAACACCACGGTTCACACGGCCAACCGCGATACGACCCAAGTATTCATTGTAGTCAAGCAGAGTAACGAGGTACTGAAGCGGTGCATCCAGAACTTCAGTTGGATGTGGAATATTGCTGATAATCGTTTCGTATAAGTCTTGCATGTTCTCTTCTTGCTTCTCCGGATCAAGGCTGGATGTACCCATGAGTGCCGAAGCATATACTACAGGGAACTCCAATTGCTCATCATTAGCACCAAGCTCGATGAACAGATCAAGAACCTCATCAATAACTTCAGTTGGACGTGCATTCGGACGGTCGATCTTGTTAACGACTACGATTGGAGTCTGGTTGCTCTCAAGCGCTTTGCGCAATACGAATTTCGTTTGCGGCATACAGCCTTCGAATGCATCAACAACGAGCAATACACCGTCTACCATTTTCATGATACGCTCAACTTCACCACCGAAGTCAGCATGCCCTGGTGTATCGACAATGTTAATCAAATAGTCTTTGTACGTGATAGCGGTGTTCTTCGCAAGGATCGTAATACCGCGCTCACGCTCTAAATCATTGGAATCCATCGCACGCTCCTGTACAGCTTCGTGCTCTCTGAATGTACCTGACTGCTGAAGCAGTTTGTCAACCAGTGTTGTTTTACCGTGGTCAACGTGGGCGATAATCGCGATGTTCCGGATGTTCTCTCTTGCTTGCATAACTTGTAATCCACTCCATTTTGTCTAATTTTCACTACTTGTACTGCTAATTACCAACGTGCGCGTCTGCCAAACATCATCCATGCTCCAGCAGCGATTAGCGCGATTGCGATGGCATAAATCCCCCAGCTCCATAACAGCACCAGCACCAGAAATACGGCGGAAGCAGCGGCAAGCGCAATAGACGCCGTAAGTACAACACGCGGGCGTGAAGAGCCAAGCAAATAATATTCGTACAAGCCTACGGCTATACCGAGTATAAACAAAGGCCACAAATATTTGATGGCATCCCACCCAAAAAGGTTGCAGACCATAAATACCAGTGCATATACGGTCAGTATTCCACCTGGGACGAGCACGACTGCCGGTAACAATCTGCCAAAGTAAAAAACATGCAGAAGAATTCCCGGTATAAGGACCAGCATTGGCCAGAAGACGGCTCCCAGAAAACTGAATACACCAAGCTTGCCCAGTAAAATAACGACCCCAGCTAGCAGCACTATAATTCCAGCGGAATATTTGTTATTAGGCATTCGCACTCCGCTCCTTACAACGTCTACCGCAGTTAATGACGAAAGACGACAGTTTTTATCTTTACTAGTTTATAGGAAGTGCGGTCAAAATACCAGCGGGAACAGAAGGAACATTGCAAAAAAAATACCGTTCACTGAAAATGTAGTGAACGGATTGTTACATTTTCCCAAATATTGCCCTAAAACCTCCGTTTCCATACACCCAAAAACAGTACCAGTGGAATACAAAACAGCGGGATGGCTTCCGCGAAGGTTCTGGAGGAATGGAACAACAGCTGGTCCATTCCCGGATCATGAACAAGCATGCCTCCTGCTGCGAAGCCCAATAGTCCCGCACCGATATAGGCAATTGGCGGGAACTTCTGGAGCAGAGTTCCAAGCAGCTGGCTCCCCCATATAATCATAGGTATGCTCAGCGCAATTCCGAGCAAAATAAGAACGAGCTCTCCATTTGCTACTGCAGCAATAGCAAGCACGTTATCGAGGCTCATAATGAAATCGGCGAACACAATCGTTCTTATCGCCTGCTGCAAGGTGGTTACTTTCTTCATCGTATGCGTTTCGCCGCCGCCCCCTGCATCAGCGAGCAGCTTAATTGCAATATAGAGCAGAAATAGTGCCCCGACCGCTTGCAGATAAGGAATTTGGAGCAAGGAAATGGCTGCAACCGTCAATATGCAGCGCAGCCCCACAGCTGCTGTCGCTCCCCACCAGACCGCCTTCTTGCGCTGGGCGGGAGGCAAATTCTGACTTGCCATTGCTATTACTACAGCATTATCACCACTAAGCAAAACATTAATTAATACGATCTCAAGAAATGTAATGAAGCTGTCCAATTCTCTCGCCTCCTCTCCTACCACCTGTATGTCCAAATGGAGGAGAATATGTCCAAAAAGAATTTTGCATCTATTTTCCGATTGTGTCGTAAGTTAATTTCATCTTAGTCAGAACCAACTGCACGATGAGAGGAGTGGCAGACAAGCGATGGATTTCACCTCCACTGATTTTTGGCTAGCACTGCTAAATATCATATTTATTGACCTTATTTTAGCAGGCGATAACGCCATCGTTATCGGAATGGCAGCCCGTAATTTGCCAGCGCATCAACAGAAAAAAGCCGTATTATGGGGAACAGCCGGAGCAATAGGTATTCGAATTATTGCCACGGTAGTCGTCGTACAGCTGCTTGATCTGCCATGGCTTCATTTGATTGGCGGCCTTCTCTTGCTGTGGATCGCATACAAGCTGCTTATACAGGAGGATTCGCATGGCGATATCAAAGCCGGCGCAACCCTCGGCCAGTCGATCAGAACGATTATTATTGCGGACGCCGCTATGGGCATCGATAACGTGATCGCAGTGGCTGGAGCTTCTCATGGCAACATGACACTCGTTATTCTAGGGCTTCTGATCAGCGTGCCTGTTATCGTATGGGGCAGTACCTTATTCATTAAGCTTATCAACAAGTACACATGGATTGTATATCTGGGATCTGCCGTGTTAGCTTATACAGCAGCCAAAATGATTACAGGCGAGATTGCATTCAAGCAGTTTTTCGAAGACAACTCAGCGATTTACTGGCTGTTCTTGATTGTCGTTATCGTATTGACTGTTGGTGCAGGTATTCTAGCTAATCGCCGAAAGCAAGCCATTCAACAACAAAAAAGCGGAGAATCCCATTAAGGGTTCTCCGCTTTTTTGTTCCATTAGAACCAACGATCCTCGTCTGTTGCTGCTTCCTCTTGTTGATCAGGGCTCAGAATGAGCACTTCCGTACCTGCGACGGCCTCCGCCAGCAAACGATCCATATCCTTCAAATACGATTCGGTGCGTTCAACGATGCGTAGATTGGGATTGGTGCTTGGTGACTTAGGCAAGAACAAGGTACAGCAATCCTCATACGGCAAAATAGAGGTAGCAAAGGTATTGATTCGGTGAGCTATATCTATAATTTCCTGCTTATCCATCATAATGAGCGGCTTCAGCATAGGCAGAGTCGTTGCACGCCCAATTACGTCCATACTGGGCAGAGTCTGACTAGCTACTTGACCAAGGCTTTCCCCTGTTACGATTCCTCCCGCCCCCTGCTGGAGTGCAAGCGCTTCGGTAATTCGCAGCATCGCCCTCCGCATTAACGTAATGATCAGCGGCTCCTGATTCGCCTGTGCAAGCGTAGTTTGAATCTCGGTAAAAGGAACCAGATGCAGCTTGAGAGGCGCTCCAGCATAATAGGAAAGTCTCTTCGCAAGCTCAATTACCTTCTCCTTCGCTTTATCGCTTGTGAACGGATAGCTGTGGAAGTGTACAGCCTCCAGCTCCAGTCCCTTGCGCATCGCCAGCCAGCCTGCTACCGGACTATCAATACCGCCTGACAGCAGCAGCATCGCCTTGCCATTAGAAGCAAATGGAAACCCGCCGGCCCCCGGAATGACTTCGCTGAACACATAAGCAGCTTCCTGTTGAATATCGACCCGCAGCTCTACTTCTGGCTGCTTCACATCGACTTTGAGTCCAGGCAGCTCACGAAGCACATGGGAGCCCACGAGATGGTTCATTTCCTGTGAATTATGAGGGAATTTCTTCCATCCGCGCTTCACACTTACCTTGAATGTCTCCGGCGATCGGGACAATTGGTTCATCAATGACAATGCCGCTTCCCGTATGGCTTCAAGCTCAGAGCTCACACATACGACTGGACTGAAGGACCAGATGCCGAATACTTCTTTTATCCGCGATGCTATCGGCTCGAAAGGCTCCCCATTCAAAGTAATGTAGAGCCTGCCGAATGATTTATCATAAGTCAGCCTTGTATAAGCTCCTAGCGACTGGGTCAGCTGCAGCAGCAGCTTCTTCTCGAATTGCGAACGATTGCGCCCTTTCATAGCCAAATCGCCGTAACGAATAATTATTTTATCGTAAATCACGTTAGCTTAAGCTCCTTTCAAGCGGTTTGAGCCTCTCAATGGTTAACTTCAGAATGCGGCCAAGCTGGTCAATATCATGCTCTGTATGCTCATCACCGAAGCTGATTCGTACGCCGCCCGAAGCACGCTCCAAGCCAAGCCCCATCGAGAGAAGCACTCGGCTCGGTTTATTGTCCTTAGAGGAGCATGCTGATTTGGTCGAAGCTATGACACCATGCTCCTCAAGCATATGCACAATAACCTCCGGCTTCATGCCAGGATAAGAGAAATGAACGATATGTGGGGCCATGACAGGCGGTTCTCCGCCGTTCACGATAAGCTCGGGAAGTTCCGATATGAGGCCAATGAGCTGGTTCCGTAAGACAGCCATCCGCCCCCTGCGCTCTGCGGCACTCTCAAGCGCCATCCGTGCCGCTTTCGCAGAAGCAACTATGCCAGGCACATTGGGCGTGCCTGCACGCATTCCTCGCTCCTGAGAGCCTCCTGAGAGCAAGGAATACAGCTGTACTCCTTCACGAACATAGAGATAGCCAATCCCCTTAGGTCCACGAAGCTTATGCGCTGATGCGCTTAGGAGATCAATCCCCCACTCTTGCAGCTGCACAGGCAGCTTTCCGATGCTCTGAACAGCATCCACATGGAAAATAATACGAGGATAGCTCTTCTTCAGAAGCTGTCCAATGTCCGCAATCGGCTGAATAGAGCCTACCTCATTATTCACATGCATCACACTGACGAGTATCGTGTCATTGGTTAGATGAGCTCTCAGCTGCTCTACATCGATATGTCCGGTGGAGGTAACAGGCAAATAAGTAACCCGATATCCCTCTTGCTCTAATTGCTTAAAGGCATCATGAACCGAAGCATGCTCGATTTGTGTCGTAATAAGATGATTGCCTCGGCTGCGATATTGCTTCGCTGCCCCTTTGATAGCCAGGTTGTTGCTCTCTGTGCCGCCTGAGGTGAACAGCCATTCCTCCGGCTTCGTACCTAGCAGCTGCCCCAGTAAGCTGCGGGAACGGCTAATCAGCTTATCTGCTTCCGCCCCCGCTCGATGAATCGATGATGGATTGGCATAATGAGCCTTCATGACTTCCGTCAAGGTCTGAATCACTTCATCATAGGGCGGAGTTGATGCAGAGTGATCGAAATAAAGCATAGCAATCAACCCTTCTTATAAATAAGATGACAAAAAATAAAAAGATCAACGATGGCAGCCGCAGTCTGCGGCAAGCTTATCGTGATCTGTTCTGGAAGTAAACTTAATGACGTGCTTGCTGTACTTTGAAGACGTAATGCTGCGTTTCCTCTGGAAGCAGACTTAGATTAGCCTGAAGCTCGTGATCTGTCTTAATGCCAAGCCTGTCCACTCGCCCTGGTCCAGCATTGTATGCGGCCAGCGCCACTTGCTCATTGCCGCCGTATTTGCCGAGCAAATAGGCCAGATAGCGTGTTCCGCCTTCGATATTCTGCTGAGGATCAAGGGAGTTGGATACGCCTAGACTTCTTGCTGTTGCATCCATCAGCTGCATAAGGCCCTTCGCACCGGAAGAGGAGACTGCATCAGCTTGGAAATTGGATTCCGTCTGAATGACTGCTCTTACTAGGTCAGGATCGACACCATACTTGGCAGCCGCTTGCGAGATAAGCGATTCGTAATCGGAAGTGCCTGATGCAGCAGCTTCAACTGCTTCGGTATCAGTTCCAATGTAAAGATTCGGGATGCTCGCTAATATAGCAAGCGGATCTGCAGCCTGAGATGAAGCGTCAGTCAGATCAGCTGCAGTGCTGGTGTTCATTAATTGGGACAGCAGCGTGTCGAATAAGGTTGTCGTACCGTCACCGCTGTTCACGTCCAGCGGATTCGAGGCTGATTGAAAATCCAGGCTAGGTGCAAGCTGTATTTGAATCATTTGTTTAATTGTACGCGGATCGATACTCATATTGTCCTCCTGGCGGTTAACATTCCGAGCTGTTATTATCGGTTATAATGATGTATCGGCTTTTATTGTACAGGTTTTTACCCTTAATTGCATATCTGGCTAATTAATTATACTTAGAATACCAATTAACTGACTACCCATCTTTGAAGAAACGAGCGGACCGCACCGCCGTAAGCAGCCGGATCTGTGAAATAAGCAAGGCCATGTCCCGCTCCCGGCACGACCAGAAGCTCCTTCTGGCTCGAGCACTGCTCATATAGAGGATAGACCATGTAGGTCGGTACGAAGGTATCCATATCTCCATGTATGAATAGAATGGGCTTGTCCGCCTTGGACACCTGCTTGAGCGCTGACGCCTCTTTGAAGGCATATCCCGCACGAAGCTTCGTGAGAAGACTGGTAAGCGGAAGGAAAGGAAAGGCAGGAAGGCTGAACATTCTTTTTAACTGATAACGAAGTTCTTCATCTGCAGAGGTATAGGCACAATCAGATATAATCCCTTTCACTTGCTCTGGAAGTGACTCCCCGCTCGTCATGAGAACTGTTGCTCCGCCCATGGATACACCATGCAGTATTATTTGTTCGCTCTCGCCCTGACGCTTAATCACATATTCGATCCATCTGACATAGTCCTTGCGGTCATCCCAGCCGAACCCAATATAGTTCCCTTCGCTCTCGCCATGCCCCCGATTATCTGGCAGAAGCACGTTGTAGCCTATTTCCTCATGGTACAGCTTAGCAAGAGAATCCATCTGCATGCCATGTCCGCTGTAGCCGTGTGCAATAATGACCGTCTTGCCCGAAGGTTTGCTCGCAGGCAGCCAATGCCCCTTCAGCAGCAGCCCATCGTAGGTCACCATCTCCACATTCACTAAGCCCTGTCCCGCCAGCCATGGATTCTGTTGATGCGGCACTTCAATCAGATCACTGTTGCCTGTCAGAAAGCTCTTGCTTCGGCGGGAAAAAGCCAAACGATAAAAGTATAGGCTGCCCAGTAGGAGTCCGGCGATAACGAGGATCAACAAACAGCATAGGACGGCAATTGCAGCTACCATCTTCATCGAGTCCCTTCGATTGTTATGCATTTAATATGCCACCCCATACTATAAAAGATCATTTCTCAAATTGCAAGAAGTGGGCGTTTCATTGGGCAGGTTGTCAAAAAAAGCCTCCGAACGGATGTTCAGAGGCTTGTCTTCTATAAATTTAAGATTATTTGAATACTTTAACGCGTGTTTCAATCGGCTGGAATTCTTTGTCTCCAGGCTGAGCAACTGGTTTGCCGAATGGCATTTGGGCAATTAGATTCCATGAATCCGGCACATCGAACGTTTGTTTCACTTCCTCGTCAATGAGCGGGTTGTAATGCTGAAGGGAAGCGCCGAAGCCTTCTGTTTCAAGCAATGTCCACACGACGAATTGAAGCATACCCGATGAATGCTGTGACCATTTCGGGAAGTTGTCCGCATAGGACGGGAAGCTTTGCTGCAAGCCCGCTACAACCGCATTGTCCTCGAAGAACAGCACTGTACCGTATCCATTCTTGAAGGAACCCATCTTCTCCTCTGTAGGAGCGAATTTGTCTGCTGGAACGATTGCTTTTAGTGTTTGTGTCGTAAGATCCCATAATTTATCGTGATTCTCACCCAAAAGCACGACAACACGTGCGCTTTGGGAATTGAATGAAGAAGGCGTGTATTTAACCGCTTCACTGATTAGCTCAACAATTTTATCATCGGAGATTACAGAGTCTTTGCTAATACCATAGTAAGAACGTCTTGCTTTTACTGCATCCAGAAATGTAGACATTTTTGATTCAGCCTCCTAGTTGTATGTTGCTATACTTACGTAAGTAACATTATATTACATCAACAAAGATGTCAACCTCTCCCGCTTATTAATCCCTCATCCTCTAAGTTGTATAAGCACCCAAATTAAGGGAGAGGAGCTGCAGCTTACACCTTGGGAGCTGCCCACTTGCCGTTAAGCCATGTAATGAAGAAGGAAATGCCGCCTAGCACTAGCAGAACAGCGACTTTATATAAGCTTTCTTGTCCACTCAGATCCATGAAGATAGCCTTAATCGCGACTAGAACTAGGATAACAGAGCCGAACCAGCGGAACAGCGATTGACTCCGATAGCCTCCCCAGATGATCAGAAGCAGCGCATACACTCCCCAACTAACCGTCAGGGTTAGCTTCATGTACAAATCCGGAAGATGCTCGTAATATTCCCAGAATACGTTCTCGATTTGACGAGTTAATAATCCACCCACGATACAATGGGACAATAGAGCATACACATTAGACAAAGCATGATTACTAGATGGCTTCCAAGCTTCGAATTTGAACCACACCGAGTAGTAGAAGCCGAGGCCAGCCAGCAGCATCCAAGCTAGAGCCCCCCAGTTCAGGAATGGAAGATACATGCCGAACCATTCGCCCCGCGGTACATGCCACGTCACTATATACCAATATAATCCTGTAATTACCCATATACCGATGGAGAAAACTTTGAGCAGTGTCCACTGCTTGAATTGACCGAGACCCGCGAGCAGTGCCGCAACACTTCCCCATAGCCATACATGTACAATCGGCTGCAGATCAGAGCCGCTCCCTACCTGATTCACAGCAAGCAGAATAAGCAGAGCCCCTACAGACCAATATACGACAGCAGCTGAATTAATCCGACCAACCTGATAATGAACGACTCCGCCGGTAATTGCGAACATAGCACCAATGAACGCTAATGGGAATCCGTAGTGAATCTCCCCATGAAGCAGAAGAAGCGCCCAGAAGCTGAATAACACGCCGTTCGCTAGACAGAGGTACATATTCAGCCCGTCGAAGCTTAGCTTGTTTTTCCAAGAGGATAATAGAAACGCAAGGTGATAGAACAGGAAGGCGGCTAGCGCATAGCGGAAAGGCTTGCTCCATATCCCATCCATGGCAGGGTTGAAGAGAAAGAAATAGACGATATACATGATCCAGCTTCCGACAAATGAAACAATTCTCAGCTCGCTCCAGCCCTTCTGGATACTCATATAAAGGAAGGCTGTATTAATGATGAGCATATACAGGAACAAGGTGAACACCTGATCCGTATCCGGACGCATGAGCAGCGGTGACAGCAGGCCTCCAGACAGGGCAATATTGATCAACAGTCTTGAATGGAACTGATAGGCATACAAGACAAGCGCTGCGGTAATTGCCGTCATACCGAGCAGCACAGTCATGGAATCCCAGAGCTTATAATAGATACCCGAGAAAGCAATCGTAGCATACAGAAGAGATGAGCCAAGCCCGATTACAATCTGACCAGCTGCTGTCCATCCTTCCCTCCCAGCAAGCTTAACTCCAGCGATACTAAGGCCAATACCACATAGCAGCCCTACGCCAATTTTCATCCAATCCGTCAGCCAGCCTTGGTCGATCGTATATTTGAACAAAGTAACGAATGCCGATAGAACGAACAACACGCCTAGCAGTGAAGTCCAATGCTTCTTCAATGACACATTCATTGGTCCATCCTCCTTAAGTGAAATACCTTATTCAAGCTCATTAGTCCTAGCAGGATCAAGCATAAGCCAACAGCCACAAGCTCAAGCTGCAGCAAATACCACGGCCATGGAGCAAGAACATCCAATAAAGATGCCGTCGAAGGCTTCCCCGCAAGAAACATATAATTCGTATCCAGCAGAAAATTCGCTGCAGCAGCGGGTATAGCGAGTACATGAAGCCATATTAACGCGTTTCCTGCAGACTTGATGGTGGGACGATAGCGATCTACAGCAGCCATGAATACACAAGCTGCGATTATTGCGCTATGCGCAGCGAAAAACTGAAAGTATCGAAAGCTAGGGAAGCTGTAGTCCAGATTCGGTGTCAGCATCGCTTGCACGGCTCCTAATATACCAAGGAAAAAGACGATGTCACCTAGCTTAGTATGTCGAGTCATTAACTGTACTGCGGATAACAGGACCATCATGCTGCATAGCTGGAAGGGCAAGGCATATTTATCCCAGCTGCCTGTACTCCCATACCAGACCTGCAGAGAAAGCTCGCAAGCAATCAGCAGCCATGCCAATCCCCATCTAAACAATCGATTAGCCTTTGGCTGCCTCAGCCTCTGGCGGAATCCGATAATCAGTCCAATCCAGACCATCATGAAGGCGAGTCCCGCAGCATGTGCGATAGACCACATCTCGAATGCCATCCATATCCCCCATTTAGCGAAATTCATAAGCAATGAGCAGCTGTTCACTGCCTCCCTTATAGCTCTATTTTAGAAAAATGGACAAAAAAAAATAGTACCAACTTTACTTGGTACCATCTCTATCCAGCTTATCTGATTGATCCTGCTTCGTGAACAGCCCCATTGCCTTGACCTCGCGGGCAGCTTCCTTGGAGCTGTTATATTGCAGCTTCTTCAATATATTGCTCACATGATTCTTCACTGTTCGAATCGATACAACAAGCTTATCCGCAATTTGTGATTGGGAGTAGCCATCATCAATTAACTCAAGCAGTGCAAGCTCCGATGGCGTTATATTATCGCTCATCTTCTTCGCCTCGAATTCCCGCTCAAGCCGCTTCAGCCGTCGGAATTCCTCACGCATCTGCTCAGCGGCAGCTGGACTGATCGGGGACTTTCGAATCGCTGCTGCCCTTATGGCATCGGGAAGAGCCTCGAAGTCTGATTTGATCTGATAGTCGATAGCTCCCGCCTGGAAAGAACGCAGAATAAGATCGCGCTCCTCCATCGAGGTCAGCATAATAACTCTGGCTCCAGTTGCCATTGCAGTCGCCTCTGCCAGTCTAATTCCCTCTGGCTGGCCATGCAGCATAATGTCCATTAGCACCACATCGGCGGCGGCATGCCCACTAACAAGCTTGTTCTCAAGCTCTTCTGGCTGATCGGTTGTGAAGACAACCTCTATGCCGCTCTGAGCTCCCAAATACGCAGAGAGCCCACGCAGCCAATCTTTATCATCCTCAACAATCCACAATTGAATATTAGGCAGGTTATTCATGAAGCTCCATCCCCTCTGTCCTTGAAGGCGCTGCAGCACCAGGAGCTTTGCCCCTATCTAACGCGCGGACAGCGCGCTTCTTGAAAATCATCAAAGCAGCTGTCCCCTGTGCTGGCTTACTTTCTAACTGCAGAAGGCTGCCATGCTTCCTCATAACGTTATAAGCATAGGGAAGACCGAGTCCAAAGTTGATGCTGCTGCCGCTCTTCGTCGTATAGAACGGCTCCAATGCTTTCGCTGCTTGCGTCTTGCTCATACCAGCACCTGTATCACGAATCTCGACAATGAGCTCCCGCTTCGTTTCTCTCATGGCAACCGATAGCTCTCCTTCTCCGTTCATCGCTTCCAGTGCGTTGCTAATGATATTGGCAGCCGCCTCGCCTACCTGGGCTCTGTCAAGCCTGCAGCTCCAGCCATCCGCAACATTTAATTTAAGCTTCACCCCACCCAGCAGCGGCTCGAATGGCTTCACCGTGTCCTTTATCAGCTCGCCAATATCAACGATATTGTAGTGAAGCTCCAGATCCTCCGTGCGTCGATGGACACGGCTGATCATCTCCACAATATGCCGAGAGGTATGGAGCATCGTCTCTGCATCAGCTAGAAGCTCCGGTTGATTCGTCGCTTCCGCATAGCTTTTAATTTTCTCGCCGAACAGCTTCATTTTGCCTACATCATTCTTGATCGCATGATTTAAGATCGCTGTTCCAGAAGTAACGGCTCTTAATGTAGAATCGAGCCTTCTGCGGTCAATCAGAATTCTCACGCCCAAGAAGCCATACGTAAACAATCCGATGATGAACACTGTGACGCCTAGTCCCACAATCCAGGTATTATATACCCACATTCGCAAATACCCGAAGCTAGGCAATATATAGTTCATGATCATAACAAATAAGACAGTCGGCAGCAAAGCCAGACACATAATCCAGTGCCTTCGGGCAAGCAAGGTATAGCCTGGATTTCGCAGCAGCACATTGACTGCTCCGACCACAATATACGGAACCGCCCACCAGACAACGATGTTGAAGCTGATGGGACGCACTTCGTTATAGCCAGGTGTGAATAGCAGACAGAGTGCTATGGGTACGATTAGCAGCAGTGGCATCAAGTGATCCTGCTTGCGCAGGGAGCGTACAGGTCGATATGCTAACGCAAATAACAAGAAAGCATACGGCAAGCCGTAATAGGACAATAACGAGCTGCTGGCTTGGAGCATATAGAGCAGCTTCTCGGCTGCTTCATTCGGATAGGTCAGATTCAGATACGGGATGATCTGACCGTCCAGCACTGCGGCAAGCGCACCTGCTCCGCCAGTAAAAGTAATTGCGCTTAACCGGCGGTTGACCACTGAGCGCGGATCTGACAGCAGCATGATCAGTGCGATAGTCCACAATGCGATTAGTACGAACACCATATACCTTTGCCCCTTTACCTCTTGTAATAGCTCATCTACTTACCATATATGGATTTTCCTTGCTTCGTCAACCTTGTTAACAAGAAGAAACGGCTTCGCCACCCTCTGCAAGAGGAGGGTATCCGTTTCTCGTAGAAATAGAAGACCTATATATCGCGTAAAACATATAAAGTCTTATATTTTGAAATAGGGATCATCCTTATGCAGGACGATCCCTATTGACAGCTGCAATTGTACGCGACAGTTACTCCTTATCCGCATCCGTTATGGTGATCGTAATCGGAGAATATTCACCAATGACTGTCTGACCATGGACAGACACACTGCCCTCAGGGGTCAAATCCTTCTCTGTCATAATACCAAGAGCTACAGTGAACTGGTTGAATTTGACCGGCACTCCGCATTCACGACGCACTTCTGTGCCATTAAGGAAGAAGACAGCCTCATTCTTGGAGCGATTATAGGTTATTTTGTACGTATTGAATTCACGAGCCTGGAAGTTCGTATCTTCTTTGAAGATACAGAAGAATCTCGTTTTGTCTGACTCAGGGACAGGTACCCCAGGGAATGGAAGAACCGCATATACACTTGCATATTTATCATTCCCTGCGAAGAAATCAAGTGCTCCACCTGTAGTGAAATCCAGCAGATTCAGCGATACATAGCCATCATATAAATCTCCTGGCACTGTGTTCACAGAACGGGCACGGATCTGCAGCTCGAAGCTGATCTCCCCAGTCTGTGGCACTTCTACAGGCTGAGCCGAGTAATACATATGCTTGGCATTGTCCAGTATCTGAACCTGGTGATGCTCTCGGCTAAGCGGAGCACGTACATAAAGAATGCCGTTACGAACAATAACGACTGCACCCGGCTCTCTATACTGCCAGAAGGAACCATCAGGAAGTGGAAAACCGCCAATCTTCCATACTTCTCCTTCATTCAGAATCGTATCAAAGCTGCCAAGCGTCCATTGTTTGTCCATTGTCCTAAGCCCTCGTATTTCTATGTTGTAATCAACTATTCTAGAATAAACCTTGAATCCATAAAGCGATAATCAATACGAGACCGAATCGAGTCGTTCCTTGTACCGAGGCCGCCATAAGAGGCAAATAAGCCGCAGATTCATTATGCGCCTTCAATCGCCCGTATACCACAACAATCGGTATGACCAGAGGCAAGGCAAACAGCGCATAGATAGGAAGCACGCCGATCACGATACATAGCAGCAGTGATACACAAGCAAGGGTGAGCAGGAACCTTGAGAATACAAGTGCTTTGCGCTCCCCCCATACAACGACCAATGTTTTCTTGCCTGCTTGCTTGTCTGCTTGCCAGTGGAGAAAATGATGGTTAAATAGAATGAGCGTCGTTAATAATCCAATCGGCAACGACAACAGCACAGCGCGATAATCCACCTGTGATACTTGGACATAATAAGCGCCAGCTACTGGCAGAACGCCGAAGGCCAGCAGAATGGCTATTTCACTGTAGCCTTTGCCTCGGTATCCGAACCGGATGGGCGGAGCGACATAGAAATACGCAATAAGCGCACCAAGTAAGCTGAATACGAGAACAGGCCAGCCGCTAATGATGGAGAGCACGATACCGCTGGCAGCAGCAATAGCGAATAAGAGCCAAGTTATAACAGCGAATGTTCGAATATTCCAAGTACCATTCGTTAAGAAGCCGGAATTCGTTCCGATAGCTCCCTCCATTGCTTTTGCCGCGTCATCCGTACCACTATAGTAATCCCATAAATCGTTAATCATATTGGAGAAAAGATGGGCTGCTCCCGCACCTATTAATGTCAGGACGAAAAGCCAAGGATGGAACGTATCGTTCCACACATAAGCGCCGAGCGCACCAAGTGCTACCGGAATAAGGATGACCGGAAGAACGCCAATTCTCGAGGCTTTCATAAATTGCTGTGTTTTGTTCATGCTGTAATCTCCTCTGCTGTCTCTATTAGTAGGCAGCGGCTTCTATAATATCATTTTACTCCTAATTGAAACACTTCGAGCAACCTATCGTCAACTGAAAGAATAGGTATAAAGCATCAAAATATGACAAAACACCCTCTATGAAAAGTGAAAAGGAGGGTGTTCGTCACTTTGGTCCATTATATTTTTACTTTATGGTTGATTAAATAGTTAATGCCATAGACAAGGAGTGCAGCAATAGCAACCTCGAAGAGCAAAGTCCCCACTGTCGTTAATGAATAGTTGGTCACCTCACCGGATATTTCACCTGAATAACCGAACAGACCAGATACATGCCCTTCAATGACTAAATCAAGTGGACCGAAAAGAACACCTTCCAGCCATGACAACGCGGTTGTAATTGCCAGAAAAGCGACAATGCCTAGCCACGTGCCTGCCTTTCCAGTTAGCATCTTAGCCAAAGTAATACAGAAAAAGATTGTTATCACACTGTAGAGAAGAATCCATAATAGCCACGACAAGGCTGTGATCACTTCCCAAGCATGCTCCTTCAAAAATGAGAATATCTCCGTTTCAATATTCATTACATTAAGGAAAATAACCAGATGCAGGACCATGACAGCGCCATTCAAAATCGTCCCTATGACTCCAATCACAATAGGAGATACAATAGCATGCCACGACGGGAGCGGGAGCAATCTTCGGCTTAAGGATTGAATATTACCCGCATAGGTTCTGAATAATGTTATCCACAGCATTACAAATGCGCCCACGTAAGCCATAATACTGCTCACATAAATAGCTGCTAAAGGCCAATCCTTCCATCTCCCGATTACGGTCAGAAGGATCTCAACGAGAAGTAGGACTGCAGCCGTTGCAATTAAAGCGTTAGCGTTCCGTTTCCAATCATATTTTAATATTTTCATCATTCTGCGAACACCTCTTTGAACAATTCATCCACGCTTTTACCTCGCTTGATCCGAATATTCTCAACTTCTTCCTGAAGGACAAACTCGCCGTTCTTAACCATAATGACTTCGTCAAATATACGCTCGATATCCCTTACCAGATGCGTGGATACGATGATGCTGCTATCCTCATTATAATATTGCACGATAGCATCCAATATTTTCTCGCGCGCTACCGGGTCCACTCCGCCAATCGGCTCATCCAGCAGATATAGCCTAGCGTCACGAGACAGTGCAAGAGTGAGCTGCAGACGCTCGTTCATCCCTTTGGACAGTGTGCTTGTGCGGTCATTCTCATTCAGACTCATGAACCCTAACATATCCTTGGCTTTTTCCACATTAAAGTCTGAGTAGAAATCGCTATAGAACTCCACAGCATCCCGTACACGCATCCATGACTCCGTCATCGGCTGATCAGGCATGAACGAGGTTACTGCCTTCGACTGGACACCAGTAGGCTGACCGCACACACTTACGGTACCTGAGGTTGGCTGAATTAAGCCGGCTGCAATCTTCATCAGCGTGCTCTTGCCGCTGCCGTTACTGCCAAGCAGACCAATGATTCTGCCTGGCTCGATTGTTAATGATACGCTGCTAAGCGCTTTTTTCGAGCCGTATGACTTTGATATGCCATTCATTTGCATAATATAATCCGTCATTATGACCCCTCGCTCTCTCCACCATTAGACTCATTGCTCACGGCATCCGACAAGATCGTAATGATATCCTGATTCTCGAAGCCGAGCTCCTTCATTCCTTTTACAAAGCTGTCCAGCAGCTCCCCAGCCATCTCTTTTTTGATCTGCATAATGGTCGACTCCTCACTCGTGACAAATCTGCCGAGGCCTCGCCTCGTTTCTACAATACCTTCCCGTTCAAGCTCCTGGAATGTTCTTTGGATCGTGTTAGGGTTAATCTGCAGCTCGACAGCCAGTTCCCGCACAGACTCAATCTTGTCGCCCGGCTTCAGCTTGCCGTTAATAATCTGCTTCTTTATATAGTTCATAATCTGGATGTAAATCGGCATGTTGTTATCGAATTCTATGCTCACAATGGGTACGGCTCCTTTCTAAATAAATCTTGTGTTCCTATTAGGCGACATCGCGTTTTTTGAAGGTAACGAAGCTTGCCGTTAGAAACACAGCTATATAAACAACCAGAACGATAATTGAGAACCCCATGTTCATCCCTTCAACAGGCGGTCCGCTGCTGTTATAGACAGAGAGGTCTGCATTAGGGAATAAAATAAACTTGCTGAATGAGTAGGAGGAGAGCAGCATCGTTAAGATTCCGCCACCCATTATAGTGAGCATGCCGATACCGACTGTAGCGCCACTTGATTTGGTTAGAACCCCTGCCATAAATGTAAGTGTGCTGTACACGATCGTATACACTGCCACATACAGAATGTTCGTCCATATGCTTCCCCATGATGCTTCTCCCAGACTGCCCATACCGTATAAGATTACCTCTGCAACTAGTGATGCAAGAAGGGTAACTGCTAGCAAGGAGAAGGAGAACAGCAGCATCACAACATATTTCGATGCTAATATTTTGGAGCGACTCTGCGCCCGGATGAGAAGGAAT
Source organism: Paenibacillus xinjiangensis (assembly GCF_059686975.1). Classification (NCBI taxonomy): domain Bacteria; kingdom Bacillati; phylum Bacillota; class Bacilli; order Caryophanales; family Paenibacillaceae; genus Paenibacillus; species Paenibacillus xinjiangensis. Next base: position 114,205 of record NZ_JCAALS010000015.1, read on the forward strand.
TTAATCGTACCGAATCGATGCTCCTGCGATACAATTCCTGCGGTAAAGATAATAACGATGAACGGCAGCAGTTGACCAACAGCATTCATCGACATCAGGCCTGCTGTGAAATTCTCTGAAGCAGCACCATCAGGCGACAGCTTATACATTACATAAGCGAACAAAGCTACGAACCCCACCATGATGGCATAAGCGATAAAAAACGATTTTTTCTTGTACATCTTGATCCATTCATTGATTAATAACGCACCGAACTTATGCAATGCGGTTCCCTCCTGTCCATTTCATGAATTCATCCTCAAGTGATACTCTCGTCTCTTCAATCCGATAGATTTTAACGTCAGCCTTAGTCAGCTCTGCAACAGCCATCGGTATGAGCTCATTGTCCAGCTCCATCGTAAGTGTATTTGATCCCGTCTCTTTCAACTTCGCAGATACGTTCTCAGCGCTCTCAAGAACGTTTAACGCACGGGTTAGCTGATCCACTTGCACCGTAACGGTAACTCTTTGCTGCTCAACAGCAGAAGCTCCACCGAGAGAACGTGCGGTTACGAGCTTCCCCTCTTGGATGACGATAACTCGGCTGCACATTTGTTCGATCTCGCTAAGCAGATGACTGGATACCAGAATCGCAATTCCTCTCTCCCTTGCTATCCGCTTCAGATAATCCCTCATTTCCCGAATACCAGCGGGATCAAGGCCGTTGGTTGGCTCATCGAGTATGAGTACAGAAGGATCATGCAGCAGAGCCTGCGCAATGCCGAGACGCTGTCTCATGCCAAGCGAATAAGCTTTCACCTTCTTACCAAGCGCATCTTGAAGCCCGACAAGCTCTGCTACACTGTTAATCTGAGACTCCGAGACACCATCAGACATTCGCTGATATTGCTTCAGATTATCGTAGCCTGTCATATAAGGATAGAATTCTGGATTCTCGATAATGCCCCCTATATGCCGAATTGCCTTCTCGAAGTTATGGCGTATGCTGTGTCCGGCTATCTGCACATCACCTTCTGTCATATTAATTAACCCGACAAGCATTCGGATAGTCGTCGTTTTCCCTGCTCCATTAGGACCCAGCAGGCCAACAATCTCACCTTTGGCAACATCGAACGATAAGCTGTCGACGATTGTCTTTGTATGGATTCTCTTCGTTACGCCATCCAGCTTAAGCACGATAGATGGGTTCGTAATAATCGCTGTCTTCATGAGTATATCTCCTCCGCACCAGTGTTATAGTTAAATAGTACACTAATTCATTAAGACTGTAAAGGGTAATATTGTATATTTTTCAAAATGGATCACCACCTATCCACGACAAAAAAGCCGCCTCAGTCTGTCCTTGTCAGGACCTCTGAGACGGCTGTATGAAGCAAATAGTGCACATTTATACTTCCAGCCACTTCGTTGCAGCCAGATTCTTATACCAATAATAACTGCTCTTCGGTGTGCGCTCCAGCGTCTGGAAATCGACATGAACGAGGCCGAAAGGCTTCGTGTAGCCGAATGCCCATTCAAAGTTATCCATAAGCGACCACACCATGTAATCCTTCAAGTTAACGCCGGACTGCAGCGCACGATGCAAGGCAACCATATGCTTGTGCAAGAATGCAATACGGGCTTCGTCATGTACTTTGCCTTCTTTTTTATCCGCTTCGTAGCATGCTCCGTTCTCGGTAATATAGATCGGAACGGCTGCCTGTGTAGTAATTGATACCAAGGAAATCGATTGGCTGGTGAATCATTTCCATATCACCCGCCTCAATCTTAACGGAATAGCCCTTGCCTGCATACCACTCTACAACCTCTTGTGGATATTCACCCTTAAGGACGGGAGACAGGAACCATTCGTTGAAGGAAGCATTGCGGAGCATCGCTGTTCTCACATCTTCTTCACTCGTACTGTAGGGCTCTCTCCACTCTGTATTCGGAGCGTATCCAATTTCCCCGGCAATATTTAGCTCTCTGAATCGCTTAACAGTCTTGCCGTGAGCAACCAGAATATGATGCGCAACATCAAGTGCTGCCTGCATATCCTGTTTGCCAGGAGCATGAGCTCCAATATAATTAGATAGAATTGAAATGCACCAAGGCTCATTCAAGGTCAGCCATTTCTTCACCTTGCCATTTAATCTAAGAAATACGGTCTCAGAATATCTCACGAAAACTTCAATCGTAGCCCGATTCTCCCAGCCGCCTTGATCTTGAAGCGTTTGTGGCAGATCCCAGTGGTACAGAGTAACGAACGGTTCGATACCGCTCGCCAGGAGCTTGTCGATAAGCTCTTCATAATAAGCAAGGCCTGCTTCATTCAGCTCACCTGTTCCTTGTGGGAACAGACGAGGCCAAGCAATGGAGATGGCGGAAGAGACCTATTCAGCTGAATTTAGATTTTGAAGACAGCTACATTTTGCTTAAGGTTATTAGATGATTGCTTCAGCTTCTCTGCCAGTTCTTGCAGCTGATCTGATACCTCATTCTGCTCCAAGGACATTCCGCTCATATGCTCCATCTTGCCATTTACATCAGACGAAGTTTGTAGTAATTTATCTACAGCAGTGACGATATGCGTCATTCCCGACGTAATCTCGCTAATAGCTGTAGAGATTTCTGATACTTGCTCAGACAAAGCGCTGCTCTGCTTCTCTAAGCCTTTGAACATGTCGCTTGCGGTAATTGAAGCCTGCTTCGTTGTTTGGATAACTTGACCGAATGCACCAAGACGCTGGCTGCTTGACACAACATCGCCTTGTATAAGCTGCAGCTCCTTCGTAATATTTTTAGAGATAGAATCCGTTTGGCCAGACAGCTTGCGAATTTCTTCTGCTACTACTGCGAAGCCTCTGCCATGAACACCAGCCCGCGCTGATTCAATTGACGCATTGAGCGACAGCAGATTGGTCTGTGTGTTCAAATCCTGAATGCCCTCCAGAAACTTGGATACGTTGCTGTAGCGTTCTGTGATCCGGTTGAATGCTTCTGTGACCCGTTCGAACTGCTCTACAGTCTGATTGACCATCTGAACGACGCCTTCCATATCCTGCGAGCCTACCCGAGATGAATCTCTCATTTGCTGCATATCACTATTAATATAGTCACTGGAAGCCGCGATCTGCTGCGAGCTTGCTGAGATTTCTTCTGTAACCGCAGATATGGATGATGCATCATCATATTGAGACAATAGGACCACTTTACCTTGATCAATCTGACCCTTCACATTCTCCGATGCCGTCCGGTTGCGGCCAATCATATCCCCCATATTATAAGAGATGTTCAGCACAACCTGGCTTACCTCCAGTGTTGACTTGACTGTGCTGCGAAGCTGCTCACCCATATCGGCCAATGCGACATCGATATCTCCGAATTCATCAGAACGCACCAGCTTCTTATCATACGTAAAGTCACTGTTCTTATAGGCAGTAATACGGCCCGTAATGCCCACAATACCCTTCTTGATACTGCGACTTAACGAATAAGACATCAGGAACGGTATAATCGCAAGAATAATGATATTGATAATAATGATAATATTAGTCGTCTGAACGCTTCTGCTTAGCCTGTCATCCGTTGCAGCGATGTCGATCGTCATTCTTTCTTCCACTGCTGTATTGCCATAGCTAAGTGTAATATTATAGACATTCGTCAAGCTTCTAACGAGCTCTGATTTTTTCTCCGAATCAATGCTCGAATAATCGGAATTATAGCTTATCAGATCATAATAGGCCAGCTCGAATACTTTCACTTGATTCGCGTAGAGTACTTGGTCTATGCTCGGTGGATATTCCTTATCCAGCTGCTCGAAGGTAACCAGCAGCTTCTCAAGCTTAGCCGGAAGAGCTTGCAAATCCTCTCCTATTGCTTCAGAGCCTGCACCCTGATTCTCTATTGAATTAATCATAACCAGCATCGTTCTCAGCATCGTATCGGACACTTCGCGGTAGTCTCTTTCTGCTGCATCAAGTCGATCTGAAGCTTTTAACGCATTAGAAACAGATAAATTCTGGGAATAGATCAGTATGCCAGAACCGATATTAAACAAGGTTATGACGGTCGTGATCAACAACAGCTTCGTTGCTACTTTTTGCTTACCCACCAGTGCTCCTACCAGCTTCATCCACTTTCTTACCTTATTCATCATTTCTCTCCTTTTTCTCCACCCCTGATAAATAAAAAAGCTATGCAGCCACAGAAGGGGCGCATAGCTAAATAAGCTTATATGTCCTGCATCCGGTGGTCTGGCAGCCTTAGTCTGCAACCTTAGGCCCATAACTTTGCGTCATTACTTTTCAGTAATTTTGCCTTTTATCAGATTATGTATGTTTTTGTCTATGTCTGTCTAATATTGTAGGTTATTTCTTACATTTTGTAAAACAAAAAAATAGAGCAAGAGGACTATAATAGTCATCTTGCTCTATTCCTTATCCTAGGGATGAATCAGCTGTTTCAATTGCTGCTCATCCTTATACTCTAATAACACTTCAGATACTGGAATGTCTTCATAATCCGGCTTAACAAAAGCCTGATCCTTCAAATAATAGCCTTGTTCCTTCGCGATGGTATAAAAGGCACAGAACTGACCGGCTTTGCGAATCGCTTCTGCTTCATCAGAATAGCCAGCCAGCTTGTTACCCAAACCGAGCGGATTCGTCGCGCTCTGAATACTTAATTGAAATGCCTGCCCATCCTCGTCGGTTTGCTTGACGATTATCTCACTGTCAAAGCAAGAAATTCGATGTTTAATGGTCATTTCATCCACCGCCTTCTTCGCGTTTATGAGTATACTAATGTTTCAGATCAATGATGATCTGCCTTCGTTATGATGAGCACCCTGCCCTTGTCGAGCTCCCGCTCATAATGCTCAGCCTCCCGATCCGTCAGTCCGACAGATTCAAGCTTCGAGCGAAGCTCGTCCCCTCGGCTCCTGAACATGTTAGCCATTGCATTGAACACGCCTTCTTCGGTAACACCGATTTTACTCGCATTCGTGAATTCGGACAGTGAATTCGTACGGTCCTCTTCATGGGCTAGAACAAAGATATCATCCTCTCCATAGCCTCTTACGTTAAGCTCACGAACCGCATTCAAAGCTCCTATGCCACTTTCTACTACTTGTACAGATGGTCTCATTGTGTCATTCCTCCATTTCGGATTATCGTTCTCGAATTGTGGTAGTTAGCTGATCGCCTTGACCAGTGTACGAATGATTAACCCGATTGGAGCTCTTTGAAACATTCACACAGGACGGTATAATAGATCAGTATTAGAACATATTAGATCAGGGGGTAGGATATGGACTTTCGATTAGATTTGATTGAGAACAAGGTAGAGTTTTTTGAAGCCTACGATTTGCGTACACTGGAGCTCAGAATCGACCAGCAGATTGAGAACAATAAAGGTCTGCTTCTGGATGTTCATTCGGTGAACCATCATGCTGTCTTTAATCCGAACACAGGCAAAATGCAGTATAGCGCCGTTGTTCATTTCAAGGCCAAACGTCTGCCATAGTCATTCATTACTATAGTTAAGAAGACCCGCGATTTCGTCATTCAAAGCTCAGGTGACGGCATCGCTGCGGGGCTTGAATTATCTGAATTATTTTACTTTAATAAAAGGGTTGCATAATCATAATAGTCTATGGCATAATACATCTTGTGCCTGAGACATTAACACAATGTACTTGAGACACTAACACGCCGGTGTAGCTCAGTTGGTAGAGCAACTGACTTGTAATCAGTAGGTCGGGGGTTCGAATCCTCTCGCCGGCACCATCTTTACGGGACGTAGCTCAGCTTGGTAGAGCACCTGGTTTGGGACCAGGGGGTCGCATGTTCAAATCGTGTCGTCCCGACCATAAAGAACACACTTACTAGAAGCTTGATAACTCAAGCTTCTTTTTTGCATTCCTAGCTATTCAACCTAAGCTATACAGGTGAACACTGTTCTTCTACAGCATCCACCTGCTTCCTTCTATATAAAGCTTCGTAAAGACGGCGCCCTGCGAATTCGAGTATGCTGCTCATAGGAATACGCCAGCTTAATAAGCAGCGGCTCCTCGTATGCCCTCGCCGAGAACGTTACGCCAAAGGGCACGCCTTCTGAAGTATATCCTGCAGGTACGACTATCGAAGGATATCCTGCGCGTGAGGTTATCCTCGCACCGAAGTCTGCCGGGAATAGCAGCGCATCAAGCTGGTACCTCTCCATTACCTTATCAATACCTTCTTCCGCGCACAACCGTAGATCTGCTGCTCGATCCCTTATGTAATTCGTCTCGGTTAAGTTTCCTGAGCTTGTATATTCCGCTTGTAATAACGTCGTTTGACCATATCTTAATGCCTCTACTGGATGAGCATGATTAAATGCAATAATCTCTTTCAAGGATCGTGCGCCTGCACCAGGCCCAAGCTTAGCCAAATAAGCATTCAATGCAGATTTGAATTCGTTCAATACGACAGAGGAATAGACGATCTGTCTGGCTGTGCTGATATCAGCTGGATCGACGATTACAGCACCAAGCTCTCTCATCCGCTCAACGGCTTGATTGAAGATAGCAAGCTGCTCCTCGGTTACCTCCTCGAAATAATAGTCTCGAGGAATTCCAATTCTCGCCCCTCTCAAGCCCTCCATATCCAGATAGGAGCTATAATCCTCTTGTTTGCGCCAGCGACTCGCTCCCATTGCCGCATCATTCTCATCATAACCTGTCATCGCATTAAGCAGAAGAACGGCATCCCTCACCGATCTTGCCATCGGCCCTGCAGTATCTTGACTGTTCGACAAAGGCAAGATGCCGCTGCGGCTCACTAGTCCGACAGTCGGCTTAATGCCAACAGTCGAGCTTAAATTACCAGGGTTTAATATTGAGCCGGACGTCTCTGTGCCAATTGCCGCTGCGCAGAAGCTGCAGGCGACTGATACTCCCGAGCCCGCGCTTGAGCCTCCTGTTGGAGCAGAGATATTGTAGGGATTCAGCACCTGTCCGCCTCTGGAGCTGTACCCTGATGGCATGCCGCTGGTCATAAAGTTTGCGAATTCCGTCATATTGGCTTTGCCAAGAATAATTGCCCCAGCACCCCGCAGCTTCTTAACGATAAAAGCATCCTCAGATGCATAAGAATCTGCGAGCGCTAGTGATCCGGCGCTAGTGTGCATCTTGTCCCCTGTATTGATATTATCCTTCAGCAGGATCGGTATGCCGTGAAGCGGCCCCCTTGGTCCGCGCGCTGCGCGCTCGCTATCGAGTGCAGCTGCAATAAACAGAGCATCAGGATTGATCTCTAGTACGGAGTTGATCGTGAGACCATTCTTATCATGTGCGGCTATTCGTTCGAGATAGGCCAGCACGAGCTGCTTCGACGTTATTTCTCCCGCTGTTAATGCCTCTTGGATGTCTGGAATCGCTGCTTCCACTAGTTCAAAGCTCATAACATCCCTCTTCCCGACAAAACGACTATTTCCTTCTATAGTATATAATATTTCTTATTCATGCACACGAGAAAGAAATAGATTAGTTAGGATAGACAGACTCTCTAATAATCGCCTGTGCTGTCAGTAATCCAGACATCGCGACCATTGGAGTTCCTCCTCCAGGGTGAGTCGTTCCACCTGCGAACCACAGCCCTCTCAGGTCACCTCGATTGGAAGGCCTTAAGAAAGTCTGTCTTGCGGAATTCGAGGAAATACCATATATCGCCCCTCGATAAGCTGAAGTGTCCCGCTCAAGCTGCTCAGGTGTATAGATGGCCATCTCTTCTGCCTCTTGCTCCAACCCTCCTATACCGCAGCTGGCGAGCTTGTCCATTAAGGAGGATCGGTATGCCTCTGCTTCTCCGTCCCACTTCCACTTGTCTGAGGTATAGGGAGCATTAGCTAATATGAATAAGTTGCTGCCTCCTTCTGGAGCCATCCCTTGCTCGGAGTGTCCCGAGTGGCAAATATAGATGGCCGGATCAGAAGCCGCTACCCTGCGTCTGAATATATCCCCAAACTCACTGCCATAGCTCTCTGGGAAAAACACAGTGTGATGATCCAGCTCCTCGTATTTGCGCTTAATGCCGACAAGTGTAACGAAGCCCGAAAGCGAGGGCTCGTAGCTGTTCATTCTCTTGTTAGGCATCGAAGGTCTAGCCTCTTCACTGATCAAGTCCCTACAGACAGACAACACATCTCCATTAGCAAGCACAACATCCGCAGGCATAAAGCCTTCATCTGTCACCACACCGGACACATGCCCATCATGCGACATAATTCGTTCTACACGGATCGAGGTTCGCACCGTTGCACCAAGCTCCTCTGCAAGTCGCAATAATGCCTCAACAATACTGTAGGTCCCTCCGCGAACGCCATAAATACCAAGCACGGCTTCGATATGGGGCAGCATCGCGAATATGGCTGGTGAGCGGCTCGGTTCAGAGCCTACATACGTTGCGTAACGGCCGAACAATGCATGCGTGTAAGGATGGCGAAAATAGTTGTTCAATAAGCCATCCAGCTTCGTTAACGGCCTTATCCGCGCAAAGGCCGCAGCTAGCCCCGGCTGCAGCTTATCCTTCCATGAGAGCAGCATCTTGTTCATGAAATGCCGCTCGGCAAGTCGGTATAGAGTTTCTGATTCCTTCATAAAAGCTCGATATTGCTTCGCATCCTCCGGACTATAAGCTGCAATCTGCTCTTCCATCCGGGCAGAATCAGAGGAGAGATTCACAATCGTTCCGTCACCGAATCGATTGCGCGTGCCTGTCTCCAGCCGGTACATGGTCAAGTAATCCTCCATTCGGCGGCCGACGGAAGCGAACACACTCTGGAATGCATGCGGCATCGTAATTGTACTTGGGCCACGGTCAAAGTGATAGTCTCCAAGCTTAATCCGCTGCAGCTTGCCGCCGACTGCAGCCTGCTGCTCCAGCACAGTAACCTTGAATCCAGCATGAGAGAGCCGAATAGCGGCTGACAAGCCGCCTATTCCGCCGCCAATGACAATGACCTTCTTCATGAATAACGCCTGCCTTTCCATATATAGCCGCGCCCAGCTCCCGCATCACGCCAAGATCCTATAGCAATGCCTATCAGAGCGATTATAGCGGCAGGAAGCAGCAATGCCAGCCAGAGCGGCTGACCATTACGACGATCAATGGCTAGCTTAATGAAGACGCCTAACAGCCATCCGATAGCAGCTGGCAGCAGCCATACATGAGCAGCTGTCAGCCAATATGCATCTCCTGACCAATAAGCAAGCATCCCAATAAACACTGCCACTGGAGGCAGCAAATAAAATAACGAATAGAAAAGAACTAAACAGAAGAGCAGCACCACATTCCTGCCAATGCCCGCGAATATATTCTTCTTATAGCCATTCCATACCCCTGCTGTATCTTTATACATCCGCATCCTCACAGAGCTCGTAACATCCGCCAAGGTAGCCGGGTAGCCACCCTTCTTCACCGCGCGTGCAAGCTGCATATCGTCAACCAAATGTGATTTGAAGGCAGCATGACCACCAATAGCTTCATAGGTCTTTGCTTGAATAAGCATAAACGCTCCATGTGCTGCAACGAACCTCGGATCAGACGATGAACGAACTAGACGAATAGGCAGATGGCAAGCAATCATAAACGTCATCAGCGGTACGATCAACCGCTCCAGCCAAGTGCCTGTCTCCTGATACGGGAATCCGGTAACAAGCCCATCGCCCTGAGCTAACGCTGTAGACATTGCTTCTGTAAGAGCTCCAGGCTCCAGGCGTGCATCTGCATCAAGAAACAGCCACCATTCACCGCGCGCAGCCTGTGATAGCTGATGACAGGCATAGGATTTGCCCATCCATCCTGGGGAAACCGGCTTCCCTGCCAGTAGGGTGAAGCGCTCATCCCCATTAGCAGCTGCAATAGCCGATGCTCCTGTGCCATCTGTTGATTGATCATCCAAGACGAGAACTTCAATGAGGGAGGATCGCTCTTGGAGAACGGATTGGACACAGGCTTCGATGTTATCCACTTCATTCCGCGCAGGAATAAGAATAGACAGCCTGGGCTTCACGCCAGAAGCATGCAGCCACCTGCTGCCTGTATCTGTCTCCCCTCCGAGAAGCGGCAATTGGCTTAGATTCCATAGTACGAACAGAAGCTGTAGCAGCAGGCCGCCAGCTATCGCCCAAAGAATGATTTCCAACTTGCTGCCCTCCTTACGAACCGATCAAAAGTCTCATTAATGGATCTACGACCCGCTAATGCTCGAACAAATCCTTCAGCATGTCCATCTCCCGTCTTCAGTGTAATGGAACGATGCTCGTCCAGCTGTCTTTCCAGCCGATTACGCAGCAGCTCCACAGCCGCTTTACGCCCCAGCCCTGCCCAATCCAGCTCCAGCGGCTCTCCCAACCAAAGACTGGCGACAGGCTTCTGGTGTACCGTCATCGAATAATAAGCAGTTACTGGCTGAACAATCGTCTCGGGACAGCGCTCCAGTAAATAGCCTATGCCACTAGCGAATTGAAGCGGCCGAAGCTCCTGATGATAGATATCGCCCTGCGGAAACAACCATACAGCCTCTCTCTGCTCCAGCAGAGATACAGCGTAACGAAGGGATTCAGTAATTCCCTTGATACTCGTTTTGTCGACCGAGAAAGCTCCGATTTTGCGAAAGAACCGATATTGCCTCATCTGCTTCTCATCCATCATCATATAATGTTCTCTTTTCTTATCCTGTTGAATCAAATGATAGACAACTAACCCATCCCACCAAGAGCTGTGATTCATGATATAGAGAACAGGCTTGCCTTCATTCTCTACCTGATTCACATCACCCCGGCGGAATAGGGTATGGAATTGTCGGCGCAATAAATAACGCTCGTTATATCGGACGAATATCACTTCAAATCGCTTGTTTTTTTGCGCTGGTATCATAGCGGATGACCGTCCCTTCTGCTGCGGCTGCTGCAACAACGGCTACAAGCATAGGAACGAACATTCCTTCCTTTAAGCCAAGTATGCCGAACATAAGCAGCATGAGCTGCGATAGCCGCACTGCCTCTTTGCGAGCCTTATGGGGAATGGAGCGTGACGGGAACAGCAGAGAAAGCCCTGCCGAGATGATGAACCAAGCGATGAAGTTAGTGATCGGAACACCGAAATAAAAGCCTTCTCCTTCCCACGTCCAGAACCCTCTTGCGAAGGCGACCGGATCAAGCACAAGATCGAAGGCAACCGTCCACATTCCTGCCTGAACAGCTCTAACCCACCTCGACTGTCCTTGCGCAAGCATAATCGCACTAAGCAATACGCCAATCCAAGCACATGCGATCGTTAAGGGAACGCCTCCTAGCTGAATACCTAGAATCGAAGAATAATGATAAGAGCCGAACGGCCAGCCGGTCATGACGCTGAGCCATTCTATTCCGAAGGTTACGACAGCGACAATTGCAATTCTAGGCCATCTAACACTTGGCTTTTCACCCATTCTTCCTTCTATATCGATCGCATAGAGAGCAAAGAATACGAGAAACAAGCCGTTCGAGAAAGCAAGAGGAGCTGGCACACCAACCGTAAGCATGAGAAGCAGGCCAACAACATACCAGAATAGAAAGACGATACGCAACATTACGAAACCGCTCCGCTTTCTTCTAGAGTCACAACCGGGTATTTGGCCTTGACGTTCTGGTATATACTCATCTTCGCAACGATACTAACGACTGCCCGACGTTTGAATACCTGATAACGGTTCTCCTCGACCTTATCTAGAATCGCTCTATAGAATCCAGCAGCCAGCTCAACCGAGAACGCGCTTGAGACAGGATAGCTGCCAAGATCATGCAGCCCCCGCTCGAACCAGCTGCTGGCAAGGCTGCCGAGCTCCTGCACCATCGAGCGGAAGGAGTCATCGATTACGCTCTTCTCGAATGAGCGGATGCTATAACCATGGCGGTTCATCAATTCAAGCGGCAAATATCGCCGTCCCCGCTCACGGTCTTCGCCGACATCACGCACAATGTTGACGATCTGCATCGCTTTTCCCAAATAAATGCCGGCTTCTACCACCTGATGATTAGGAGCATCATGAAGCACGGGCAGCAGCATTTCTCCTACAGTTCCAGCTACTAGATAACAATAGTCCTCGAACTGCTCCATCGTCTCATATTGGGTCAAGTGCAGATCACGACGCTGCCCCTCCATCTGATTGAAGAACGGGTTCTTGCTAATCGGAAAATGATGAAACAGCCATCTGAGAGCTGGCCATATGAAATGACCCTCGGCCTTATCGAGCTGTGTGAATAGCTGCTCGAGCTCATCAATCGTATAAGGCGAGCTCTCAGGCTCATCAACCGAATTGTCAATTAAGCGACAGAAGGCATAGATGACATACACCGCTTCTTTTCTAGGACTAGGCAAGTAGCTGAATGCTTTATAGAAGCTTGATGAACCTTGACGAATCATCTTTTCACACTGGGCAAGGCTGTTTACTATGTCCATAGGCTCCTCCTATAGGGCTGTAATATGTGTTTATGTGTTGCTCGCAACGTTATATGGAGTGTACTGCGACCGAATCGTTAACCGGCACTCCGCAGCTTGTCTGCTCAAGTATTCGTGAAGCCAGCAGCTTCGCCCCTTGCATGACGATCGGGATTCCGCCTCCAGGATGAACTGAAGCCCCAACAGCGTATAGTTGTTCAATTGGATAAGGAACGATTTGTGGGCGAAAAACAGCAGATTGCGTTAACAGCGGAGCAATGCCGAAGCTGCCCCCCTGATAGAGTCCCTCCGCATCCGAATCCGCCGGCGTTCTTACATCCATCCAGCGGATAGCCTTGCGCAGACCCGGGAATCCACGTCGCTCCGCCCCGGTTAGCACATGCTCAACCAACGAGGATGTTTCATACCTCCAATCCACCTTGCCAACATGAGGAACTGGAATAAGCATATACATTACACTCTCCCCTGCTGGCGCTGCATCCTGATCGATCGCTGAAGGATAGAAGACATAGAACGATGGGTCATCAGGAAGCTTACCCTCATTGAAAATCTGCTGAAGGCCTGTCGTCAGAGACGACGGTAGAAAAAACTGATGAACCCCAGCTTCCGGCCATTGCCGGTTCAAGCCCAAATATACGAGAACGCAGCCAGATGACGGCTTATAGGATTTGGCTGGCGGTCGTACCGCTTGCGGAAGAAGAGCATTCATCGAAGGGAATTCCCCGTTGTACACAACAGCATCGTGAAGCTGTTTCCCTTGCGCAGTAACAACTCCCACACAGCTTCCATTCTCAATCAACAGGCTCTCTACTGCCATATTCTTCTTCATCACTACCCCACGCTTCACAAGCTCTTCCTCCAGCAACCCCACCAGCCCTGCATAGCCCCCCTTTAAATACCAGACCCCATAAGCATGTTCGGCATAAGGAAGCAGTGAATAGAGACCTGGAGATTGGAATGGGGCACCGCCAATATATAAGGTTTGAAGGGAAAAAGCGTCCTGCAGCTTCTCACTTGTGAAATACTGTCCTGCCAATGCGCGCACACTCTTGTAAGCTTTCAATTTCGTTAATAACGTTAGATTCCGCACCGTATAAAATTCGCTTTTACGAAGAAAAGGCCGATCCAGGAAGGCTTTCTTCCCTTGGATGAATGAAGCCTCCATGTCCCGCATGAATTTGCGGAACCCTTCTGCTTCTCCGGGAAATTTGGCGTTCAGCTCTTCCAGCTGCCTCTCCATGCTGCGATGCTTCACTAGATGCGTTCCATCCGCATAATGAATCTTGTAGAGCGGGTCACATTCCAATAGAGGAATTCGTGATCGTTCAATACCGCCCTCCTGTAGAATAGACAGTATCATCTCTGGCAGGAGGACAATGGTCGGACCCTGATCTATGCGGTAACCCCCACCCTCCTGATAAGCAAGTCTGCCTCCAAGTGAATCGTTTCTTTCGTACACCGTAACTTGAACACCCTGATGGCTAAGGAGCAGGGCTGTCGTCAATCCACCCACGCCACCGCCAACAATTCCTATTCCCATACAGCAGGCACCTCTTCCGATATGTCATGTTCGACCGAACTATTTTCTCTTGCTACTACACCCTGTGATTTTCTATCCTGTTCGACAAGCAGCCGCACACTGATGCGCGCGGATTCGAATATCGTCGGAAGACCGCTGCCTGGATGTGTTCCACCGCCTACCAGCCAGCAATTGCCAACCTCCTCGAATTTATTATGAGGACGCAGCATCATCATCTGATCGAAGGAATGGGCGAGGTTAAAGGTGGCTCCATTGTATACACCATGTTCATCCCGCCAGTCTGCCGGCGTAATAGATGCTTCAGTCTCAATAGCGCTCGAGATTCCGCGCAGCTCAGGCTCCTGTTCCATTCGGTGAAGCATTGCTTCACGAACACGCTCCCCCTGCTCCTCCCAATCGATATCGCCAGTCAAATTCGGCACGGGCATTAATGCATATAATGCTGTTTTACCTTCAGGGGCAAGCGCAGGATCCACAGAGCCAGGATTATGTATATAGATGGAGGGATCCTTGGACAACACCTTTTTAGCCATAATTTCTGATATATTAGCGCGATAATCTTGAGAGAACAGTACATTATGATGCGGCATAGCAATCGGTTTGTTGACGCCTAGATAGAGCATATAGGTGGAGCAGGAGTATTTCTTGCTGGCCAGCTTCGCTGGCGCATACTTCTTCAGCTCACCGGGCTCGAACAACTCTGTCATTGCCGTAGCGAAATCGGCATTCAAGACGATATGATCAGCCTCGATCTTCTCTCCATTATCTAGCAGCAGCCCAATTGCCGCGCCATTCTTCGTCAGTACTTGCTTCACGCCAGTGGAGGCAGTAATCGTCCCGCCATATTCACACACCACCTGTGCCATCGCTTCACATACCTGATTGACGCCGCCTACAGGATGAAACAGACCGAATTTATGCTCCATGTAAGACAGAATGGTGAAGGTTCCAGGGCACTCCCACGGTGACATCCCCAAATATTTAGCCTGGAATGTAAAAGCGTACTTCAGCCGCTCAT
Organism: Paenibacillus xinjiangensis; assembly: GCF_059686975.1. Lineage (NCBI taxonomy): Bacteria > Bacillati > Bacillota > Bacilli > Caryophanales > Paenibacillaceae > Paenibacillus > Paenibacillus xinjiangensis. The sequence goes on from NZ_JCAALS010000015.1 coordinate 129,227, forward strand.
CATCGAAATAACGCGACAGACGGTTATATACTGTGTCGGTCGCATGCAATCTCGATAACGCCGCGAAAACATCACGAGCGATATAATCGGATGGCTTAGTGAACGGCCGCTGCAGCAGCGGAGATACGCGATTGAACTTGATTTCTTCCTCCTGCATGAACCTCAGATAGCCTTTCCCATTGCCAGGGAATAGACGTTCAATCTCTTCTACCGTCTTCTCCGTATTGCGGGAAGGGGCGAAGGATTCATCTCCGAACTTGAGTCTATACAGAGGATCAAGCTCTATGAGATCTACGTAATCACTCAGCTTGCGGTTAACCGCGGTGAACAGCTCCTCTAGCAAACCTGGCATCATGAAAAAGGTTGGACCACGGTCAAATTTATATTCTCCCAGCTGCACTCTAGAGGTTCTGCCTCCTAGATAGGACTGTTTCTCGAATACGGACACTTTATAGCCTTGCCCTGCCAATAGCATCGCTGCCGCTAATCCACCCGGGCCGGCTCCTACAATTGCTGCATGCTTCCGCTTCATCTAAGCTAACCCCTCTCCCGCAAACTTATTTTTGTCATAACGGCAGTTCTCTGCAACTTCGATATAATCAACGGTACAACCCTCTTATTTATTAGCCTATTCATTCATCGGGGCCCCAATGAATATAGTGTTATTGATCCATTCATACGTATGTCATTGAACTCAATATTTATTATATATACCGGAAGGTTAATTAATCAACCATAAATTGCTGATAACGTCTTTTCTCTTTGTCGGCATAGTGGCAGCTGACTCTATACAGCCTGATACGGTTATATCTTTGTATAGCTATAAAGGGCAGATTAGCAGCTAGCGCATAGACAACCATTAGCCAACCATACACTTCCTCATTCCATATAAAAAACAGCGGCGCAGGAATAATACACAGCCAATGCGCCCACTCCCCGCGTACAGTCTCCAATCTATACTTATGATAATAGGCCGGATTATAGGCAGTTAGCTTCTTCTTCGAGAAACCGCCCTTGAACAGCTTTCCTCCGTCCGGCACTTGGTCTTTCCACTCGCGAATGCGCAGCACCCTCTCGTAAAAGCGTTCCTCCCAATCTTTGTCCCTGAAGGAGGAAGTCCGCTCCGCTGCAACCCTATTCCCTTCGAGCCAGCGATCTGGTATTCCCATACAGATATAAGACACACCAAGATGAACAGCTGTCCACACACCCGCGTTCAGAACCAGCGTGACTAGCGGAAGCGGCAGATCCAAGGTCACGAGCGGTCTCCTTTGTTCGTGGACAAGGAACGACCCTTCCATTGCACCCGTCTTATCAGGTAGGTGCTGTAGAACGAATATAGACATATCAGAAGAAAAGCAAGCAGAGTAAGTGGATACAGCAGAGCAGCAACGAATCTGAAATCGCCTGCGCGCCGCTGCCAGATGAACATCTGGATCACGAATGCCCCATATATGATCCCAATTGCTGCGATGTTCGATAGCGAGGCAATTGCAGAGGTGCCGAACCACAAAGTGATGGATGATCCAATGCTCGATAACCATATTGCAATAGCAGCCATTACGAATAGCGGAGTTGCGACAGCGCCTGTGGCGAAGCTTTTGCTCCATCCAGCTATAAGGCTGCGCAACCCGCCTGGGTACATACGAAAGGCAATCGCTCCTTTTCCAGCATAGTTCGCAATGGAGCTGCCAGAGCGTAAGAACAATAGACCAAGCTCATAATTATCAAGCACTTTATCCCGGACTGCCTCATGTCCGCCAATACGGAAGTAATCTTCCTTGCGGCAGACGATGCACGGACCAAAGGCGCCAGAGCGGGCATCTCCTTCCCCAATGGCTGCAAGCACAATGATATTGAAGAACGCCGACAAGCTCTCATAAGGCTTCTCTGTACGGTGATAGGGCTGAACTGAGATTAAGCCACCTCTTGTCGTAGAAACAGCTACTAACATGGATAATGCCTCTGGGTTAAGCTCCGTGTCCGCATCTAGAAACACAAGAAGCTCCCCCTCTGCTGCTCTTGCACCGCTCCAGCACGCCCAGCTTTTCCCCTGCCAATTAGCAGGAAGAGCTGCAGCAGCAACAACACGTGCCCCTGCAAGAGAAGCTAGCTCCGCTGTACGATCCTCCGAGCTGTCATCCACTACTATAATCTCGAATGGCTGGAGCGTCTGCTGACTTAGAGATTCAAGCAATCTAGCAATAGTAGCTGCCTCATTGCGTGCTGGAATAATTACGCTAATCGGTATATCGGCTGTACTCTCTTGCGCAAGCACTGGAGAAGGCAGGCCTTTGAAGCGCAGCAGCAAGAACCAACCACTGATCCAACCGGTAATAATCAACGCGAGTGTAACGACCATCCTTCTTCCTCACCTCTTCTTCTCTACCAGGCTGACAACATGAATATTCTCTTCGCTAAGTTTCGCTTGTATGGTCATATTCAGAGCGGTCTATAGGTTTTAAATTCACCATATTTGGTTAAACCAGTAAAGATTATAATATGGAAAAATATTGTTATTTTCATATTATACTGATTTTATCCAGCAACTATACATGACGGAATATCTAATTGTTGAAATCGCACGAAGTGAAGAAAGGATGTTACGAATGGGGAACAATATTGTGGTCATTGGCGGGGGATTAGGCGGTATGTCCGCAGCAATACGACTTGCTGCTGATGGCAATCCAGTCACTATATTAGAGAAGAACGAGCGTGCAGGAGGCAAGCTCAACGTCCGCAGTGGACTAGGCTTTACCTTCGACACTGGGCCTTCGATCTTAACGATGCCTTGGGTGCTGGAGCAGCTGTTCGCGAGCGCAGGAAGACGCCTTGAGGACTATATGACACTCGTTCGTGTAGAGCCGCAGTGGCGTACCTTCTTCGAGGATGGCGTGTCTATTGATGTGACGAGTGACCTCCCTTCCATGCTAGAGCAGCTGCAGAGCGTATCTGAGGAGGATGCACAGAGCTTCCTCTCTTATTTGCAATATTGTCAGCAAATGTATGACCTCTGCATGAAGAGCTTTTATAAGAAGAACCTTAAGGACCTTGGCGATCTCCGAAGTATGCACTCCGTGAAAGAGCTGCTTGCGATGGACCCGCTGAAATCCATGCACCAGAGAACGAATCGCCACTTCAAGGACAAGCATCTGCGCCAGCTATTCGATTTCTTCATCATGTACATCGGCTCTTCGCCAAGAGCAGCGCCTGCGGTATTGTCCCAATTAATTCATGTGCAGCTTGGGCTGGGCATTTATTACGTAGAGGGCGGGATGCATAATATTGCTCGAGGTATGCTGAAGCTGCTTGATGAGCTTGGCGTTGAAGTGCGCACCTCTGCATCTGTCGAGCGAATCAACTTACAAGGCTCTCTAGCAACAGGTGTCACTCTAGCTGATGGTACAATCGTTCCTGCTGATCTTATCGTCTCTAATCTGGAAGCTGTGCCTGCGCATCTCACGCTTCTTAGCGAGCATCCCGGTTCAGCAGGCACTGTCAAAAAAATGACGAAATACGCCCCAACAGTATCCGGGCTCGTTCTACTGCTCGGCATCGACAAAGTATATGACAAGCTGCTGCACCATAATTTCTTCTTTTCCAATGATCCTGCCAAAGAGTTCCAAGATATATTCGTAGCTGGCATTCCATCGGATGACCCTACAGTATACATTGGCATATCAAGCAAGTCTGATCCCACACAAGCTCCAGCTGGCAAAGAAAATCTATTCGTGCTGACCCATGTCCCTCCGCTCAAAGCAGGCGAGAGCTGGGAGCCAATCAAAGAGCGTTATCGCAATCTTGTGCTGGACAAGCTCGAGAGGATGGGACTTGAGGATCTGCGCTCGCACATCGAATTCGAGTACAGCTTCATACCAGATGATCTCCAGCAGCTATATGGCGCCAATGGCGGCTCCATCTATGGCGTCGTAACGGATCGCAAGCGCAATGGCGGCTTCAAAATCCCTAGCAAAAGCGATCTTGTCGATAATCTCTACTTCGTGGGCGGCTCCACGCATCCTGGAGGCGGTGTTCCGATGGTCACGCTGTCTGGCCAGCTGACTGCTGATATGATTAGGGAGCATACGGGCGTACACGCCGCCAAGAAATCCGTGTAGTGCTATGTGCGGAATACGATGGATGAGTATTCCGCTTTATTGCTCTTGGGAATGAAAGCTCCTTGACTTTGCACATAGCCCCAACTATAATTTCGTTAAACGATCGCTCAACGAAATGAAAGGAGGAGGTTAGGTCAATGGCACGCAATACTCGTAAAAAACAAGCCGCTGAGACGCGAGAGAAGCTGCTTCTGGCTGCTAAAGCTTTGTTTGCCGAGAATGGTTACCATGCTACGCCTGTCCGAGCCATTAATCGGGAGCTGAAGATGGGAGATGGTATTCTCTATCATTATTTCCCCGGGGGCAAGCGTGAAATTCTGTCCGTGCTGCTTCAGGAAAGTATGCAGCTAAGAATCGAAGCTCTTCAACAGACACGAGTGACGATTGAGCAGATGGAATTACGAGAAGCACTTCTTACCATCTACGAGAGACTCTACTCCCTCTTCATGGAAGATAAGGATTTCACGAAGATATTGATGCGGGAAAAGGAATTGCTTGCTTTGGAGGAAGGCGACAGGATGTCAGACTTTTTCCTCAAACAAAACCAGATTATGATCGAATTCCTTAGAATAAGGCATGAACGAGGAGAAATCCGGCAGCTTAACTTCGCGATGGCGACCAGACAGTTTATTTCAATGGGCCTGCAGTCCATCTTCGCTTCCATTATTGGTATTCAGCTAAACGAGGAGTCAAATAATCTGAAGAAGGATCAAGAAGAGATTGTCGATTATACGATAGCTTTATGGAAAAATCCTTGAGCAGCGGATGAATTTTTTATAGGATTCGCTTTCAAGGTATTTTTTATCCCATTTCATTCACCGTACGTTTAATCAACTAAAATAATAAAGGAGTTTTCATTATGCAATTGTTTAAAAAACCTTTAATTCTGGCCTTACCACTTATTGCACTACTAGTTATTGTTATATTCAGTCTAACCATGCTGCCCTCCATCAATCCAGTGCCTCAGAATATGCCCATCGCTATCGTCAATGAGGATCAAGGGGTCGATATTCCTAATCAAGGAAATATGAATATGGGTCAGCTAATCGTAGACACCATCCAGAAGAACACAACTGAAGCTGCAAGTGGCGACGCTGAGCCTGCGGTGAACTGGATTAAGGTAAATAGCGAATCCGAGGTTCTGGAAGGACTGAATGATCAGCAATATTATGCAGCGCTAGTCATTCCAGCGGACTTCAGCCAGAAGCAAGCTTCTTTACGCACAGCTGAGCCGAGCCAACCCAAACTTACGATATACGTGAATCAAGGAATGAATACAGCGATTGCGAACGCAGCCTCGCAGATTCTAATTCAAATGTCTGATGGCATCAATGTGAATGTCCGGCAAGAGCTGCTCGCAGCATTCGATCAGCAAGGCGGTACGGTCACGACCAAGCAAGCAGCAGCTCTAGCATCACCCATTGTCAAAGAAGTGAACAACGTAAATGAGATCGGCACCCATACAGCTAATGGCAATGCGCCAGTCGCTATGTTCCAGCCGCTGTGGATGGCGAGTCTCCTAAGTGCCGTGCTATTCTTCATTGTAAAAAACAAGCTAAGCTTCTTCAGCAGACAAGAGAAGCTGTGGACCAATATCCTTCAAGTATTAGCTGGCGCTGCCTTAGCGCTAATCGTCGGATTTGTATTTACATGGATTGTTGATTTGATGGGGATGAATGTGGAGCGTTTCACCGATACAGCCCTGTTCCTGTCAATCAGCTTCTTAGCCTTCTTCCTGATGATCTCGGCAGTGCTATCATGGATCGGATTGGCAGGAATGCCTATCTTTATCCTGCTTCTGTTCTTCGGAGGTCCATTGCTCTCTATGGCACCAGAGATGCTGTCGCCATTCTATCAAGATTATGTGTTCTCATGGCTTCCTATGCGCTACATGGTCATGGGCCTGAGAGAAATCTTCTTCTTCGATCAAGGGATTAGCTGGAGTCATCCGACTGTCGTATTAACAGCAATCGGAGCCGGCAGCCTACTCGTACTGTTAGCCTCTTCGTTGAAGCTAGGCGGTAAGAAAGAAGCTGACTCACAATATAGTGCAAACTAAGCAAAAAAGCTGTACAGATTGGATTTCAACCTGTACAGCCTCTTTTTTTATCCTCCCTCTGACGCAAGCGCACGCTTGGCTAATCCCAGCAGGACGATATCATCCATCGGAGGATTATGCAGCCCTGCACGAACATCACGATACATTCGCTCTAGAGGCAGTGCTCGCGACAAGCTTGCTCCTCCTACAATACGCATAGCCATATCCACAATTCGAATGGCATGATTCGTCGCCACGTACTTCGCCAGGCCAAGCTCCTGCTTGAGCGCCGCACGACCTGACGGATCACGATCCCAGCGATCTGCGATGCTGTAGAGCAGAGCTCGTGCCGTTATCAGCTCTGCTTCAATCTCCCCAATCTGCTTCTGAATAAGCGGCAAATCCGCGATCGGTCCAGGCAGGCTATTCGGACGATGGCTCTGGGCAAAGCGTATGGCGAAATCTCTTGCCGCATGAGCGATACCGATATAACAAGCGGGAATATGCAGGAGAACACCGTCAACATCCGCCGCCCTTGGCTTCTGAGAGATATATGCACCCTCGAGCGTCTGTCCATCCGGTACGAATACCTGATTCAGAATAAGATCATGACTACCTGTTCCTCGCATACCAAGCGTATCCCATGTCTCCTCAATAGAAACACCTGGACCCATTCGCACAAGAAAATCACCTGCTCGGTCTTCCTCTTCAATCGTAGCCCATAGGGTAAAATGCTTCAGAATGGGACTTAATGTACTGTATGTTTTACGGCCGTTAATCAGCCAGCCGCCTTCCGTTCGTGTCGCTGTCGTCTCAGGCTTGCCTCCACGACTCGGGCTTCCTGTCGCCCGTTCGCTGGCAAGATGATTAATGAGCGAACCTTCTTTTACCACCGATTCACAGAAGCTTGCGAATAACGGCTCTGGCCATGCCCGGTTAAGGCGAAGCTGCATGATCTGGCCAAGATGCCAGCCTACAGCAAGCGCAGTAGAGCCATCTCCCCGTGCCAGATGATCCTGGGACAGCACCATTTCATATAAAGAAGCCTCTTCCCCGCCATATTCAGCAGGAACCGTTAGCTTCAAGTAACCCCTTTCCTGCATCTCAGCAAAGTTCTCATAAGGGAACGAGCCCTCACGATCGTATTCAGATGCGCGTGCAGCGAATATCTCGGCCAAAGCATCTGCTCTAGCAGCTATTTCTGCTTCCCTCGCATTTCTAATAAATAGATCGGGTACGGAATTCATAACTGAATGTCCTCCTCCATTATGTCTATTGTCACTACTATTTGCTATTTCGAGGTTATTAGAATTTGTTTATCAATCCCATAATTCATAGTATACCGATATCCTTTTGAGTTGAACAGTTTATTTCTATCCTTGTTACATTCATGGGTACAATCCGAACAAGGCTATTCTTGACATTTCTATATGGTATACATGACTATTAATCTAATGACTTTTGACTTGGGAGGACAATCCTATGCATCCTAGGACAGACAAGCTGATCGGTTCCCAGCATTTTCGCGAAGGTCTGCCTATTTATATCAATCGCGCGGAAGAAACCTTCGACCTAGCCTATCATGCTCATGATTTTATCGAAATCTCTTATATCGCCGAAGGACGGGGCTACCATCATATTGGAGAGGATATCCTTGCTGTATCCAAAGGAGATTTATACGTTCTGCCCATAGGAGCCGCACATGTATTCAGGCCTGCTTCGGCCAAGGAAAAGCTGGTTGTCTACAATTGTGTATTCACGCCATCAATCATGGCGGATGCTGCCGCACTTATTCAAGAAGACGATCTATTAACGATGCTCCGGCTGCGAGATGACTATCCCAAGCAAGCCTATGGACTGCGTGATACAGAGCTGATCCTTGAACCCCTGTTCATTGACATGCTGGAGGAGCATACCTCGATGCGCTCAGGATTCTCAGCCATGCTGTATGCACATCTCATTAGGCTGCTTGTGCAGATTGCACGCAAGCTTGCTTCTGGCACAGGCAAATCCTCTACAGGATTCGCAGGAGAAGATCCTATAGGAGAGGCCATCGACTATGTCCGGCGTAACTCTCATGATTGCCTGACCATTAGCATGATGGCCGAGAAAAGTAGCTTAAGCGAGCGTCATTTCTTCCGTCTATTCAAGCAGCGTACAGGCCAGCCCTTCCATCATTTCGTCCAATACGAGCGTATTCGCAGAGCCTGCGAGCTGCTCGCCTTCGGAAGCTATAAGGTGGCCGCAGTCGCAGAAGCCGTAGGGTATAGAGATACGCAGACCTTCAACAAAGTATTCAAGCAGCATGCTGGCATGACGCCGGGCCAATACAAGAAGCAAGCACGGGGCTTAGTTGAATAACGCAGGGATGGACAAATAAAAACCTAAAGAGAATAGAATCTCTTTAGGTTAGCATACAACGTTATTTATTCCCGGCGGAATCTTCGTCATCATTGAAGAGCTCAAGAAGAGCAGGAGGAATAGTGAATGGCTGGCTGCTTGGCAGGAATCGCTTCAGATCCTCTATAGCAGAGCTTTCTTGCAGCGACTTGAGCTCACCAATCTCCTTATGCAGCCGTTCCATCTGCAGATCCAGCAGAGCAGAGGAATCCGCAGCACTCTTAAGCTCCATCAGCAGGCGGGCAGGAACCTCTTGATTGTATTTATAAAATATTTTATGCTCCAGGCTGGCCCAGAAATCCATTGCAATAGTGCGAATCTGTACTTCTATACAGACGCTTTCCTGCCGGTCGGACATGAACACTGGCACCTCTATGAGCATATGAAGGCTGCGATAGCCATTCGGCTTCGGATTCTGAATGTAATCCTTCACCTCTACGATTCTTAGATCAACCTGGCTGCTTAGCATATCGCTAATTCGGTAAATATCCGACACGAAGGAACAGGTTATCCGCAAGCCTGCTATATCTCTCACATTGTCCTTAATATTAGTCAGCGTTAAAGGCACGCCCTTGCGAAGGAGCTTATTCACTATACTCTCCGGTGATTTCAAACGGGAATTCGTATGCTCAATAGGATTATAATCATGAAGTAAATGAAATTCTTCTTTTAAGATGTCGATTTTGGTTTCCATTTCCTTCAGAGCAAATTTATACATCATCATAAAGCGAGTAATTTTATCCTTGAAGCCCTTTAATTGTTGCATGGGATAAGGTGTGCTTATCAAATCAGTCTCCTCTTCAGCTGTCCACTTACATTGCCTATTAAAAAGCATAGTATATATGACTGCTATGTTGCAACTTTTCTAATCTTCTAGCAATAAACAACGGGAGCGTCATTCATCCCATAGGTCATTCTTGCATTGTATTCAATGCTTCGATAGAAAAGCATCAACAACAAGCTTGTCTGGAGGGTTCAGCTCTGTGGGAATATTCTCATAGAGGAAAAAGCGTAATTCCCGTACCTCTCCAACATAATCAGAGCACATATAAGCTGTAGTCACGTTATATACTTCATCACCATGGGGATATTTGTAATACAATTCTGGTCCAGAGAATACTCCCATTAGCTCAAGCTTCTTAGCCACGAGTCCCGTTTCCTCCAATAGCTCCCTTCGAGCTGCTTCTTCAACAGATTCCCCTAATTCCATCGAGCCTCCAGGCAAGCCCCACAATCCATTGTCCGTCCTACGCTGGAGCAGCAATCCTTCGTCACTATGTAATAGAACACAAGCGCCTACCATTATAATAGGCCTCTTTCCAACCAATTGCCTCAATTCCATTATATATCCCACTTCATAATCACCCTTCCCACACTCTCTCAATATGTAGAAGCTGATTTTGTTCGAACGTCATTTTATAAATATCGGACTTAGATGTGGTATCCCAAAAATCAAATTCATAGCGTTTGTCATAGTGACTGACTGATGTAATAATCGATAGGTGGATACTAAGCACACACTACTAACCAAATAAAAAACCTCAGCCCTCAACATCGGACTAAGGTTTGCCTTGCATATTGAATTATTGGAATTGCTTAATTATCGGTTTGCCTCATTCCTCAATTCTTCCTCCACACATTCCCATTGCTCACATCTCGAATAATAAATAATGACCCTCTCCGTATCCAACGTATCAATTAATGTTCCGCAATGCTTGCACATAATCGAACCTAATTCAAGAGCCCCAACGGAATCGCCCATTATCGCCTCATCCTTTCGGTTGTAAGTGCTTTCATAATGCCACATCTAGTATATAATCAAATTTCCATTTCATACCCAGTAATCACAAAAAAATAAGAAAACAGGCCGGTGAAGAAAAGCTTCTTCGCCTGCCTGCCTGACTGTTCTGTCTTATCAAGACATTCACTATTTACTTCACTATGGCAATATAGATATAACAACCGCCTGTTCCGGATTCATGTTACGTGTATCATACAGCTCAAAATCTCCCGTATAGGCACGCTTGTCAGCCGAATGCTCGAAGTACTCCCAAATTTCCTGCCAAGCCTCCACAACCACCTGCTGAACCGGACCTTGTCTGGTCACGAATACGATGTAATCTGATTCTGGAACACTGCACTGCTTCAAGTTTTGGCCTGCATGGCCCGTCGTACTTGCATCATGCTCATGCCCAAGAATAACCGTATATGCGCCAGAGTGATCACTTTCATAATCGGTATATAACGCATAGAGCAAATGCGGGTTAACAGCATCCGATAGCGGCAGTCTATTACTCTCCAGATAGGCTTTCCACAAATCCGGCAGACGCCCATTCGGCCCTGCTTCATTCTCGTTCGTTGTCCTGGTACTCAGCCCTATTATTGAAATTTCAGCCTTATGCTCATAATTAGTTGGCATTTTGTTCCCTCTTCTCTTAGGTTTGTATAAGAGAATTGTACCTTACGAAATAAGACAACTGATTGTCTAGGTTGTATACCGAAGCATCATTTTTGTGGCCCTACTCAGAATTTCCTGTGCAAGGGAAGCCGGATGCTCGACCAATAAAAGTTCACCAAAGCTGAGAATCATACCATAGAACCATTCATCTACAATAAACAATCCCTCAACTCGCATATAACCATCATCTAAATAAGTGATATATTCAGTAGGAAAAGAATCGATTACCCGATGACGCATCTCTGGATGACAGAGCAACCTCACCTCCGTCTCAGCCTGCCCATACCATTGAGAATTCCATGTATAGCCTTCCATTGCAGGCACCAGTCGCTGCTCAAACCTCTCGGGCAGCACAGTAAGCTCCATAATTCGTGTCAGTCGGAATACTCGAAAATCCTCTCTCAGCTTGCAATACGCCTGCATATACCAATTGGAGCCTTTTAGTATCAACGCAGTCGGCTCAACCGTTCTCTTGCTTATATTATTGTCTGATTTCATGTAGTGAAAGCTGACGATTCGGCGCTCTTCTATCGCTGCTCTTAACAGCGACAATCTATCTTTGTAGTTGGAGCTATGTCCCCATGGAAGCAAATCCAGAACGAGCGCTTGCTCCGTTACCTCTGATTGCTGGAGAAGCGCTTCGACTTTTTCGAGCAGCTCAGACAGCGTGTGGTCTTCAAGAACATGTTGAATGCCTTTGGCAGCGGCAAGCAGCACAGACAGCTCTTTTACCGACACCAGCTGTCTGTCCATCGTAAATCTCTCCATAATCCCATAGCCGCCCGAAATGCCCTGATAGGCTACAATCGGAATACCCGCTTGATTCAGAGTATCCATATCCCGATAGACTGTTTTCGTCGATACCTCGAACCGTTCTGCGAACTCCTTCGCAGTGACACGTTCCCGGTTCAACAGCATAACCGTCATCGCTAATAAACGGTCAATTTTCACAGCGCTCTATCCTTTCTTTCTATATTCTAATCTCCTCTGAAAACAAATAAAAGCCCTTAAGACTTTCGTCTCAAGGGCTTATCTTATGAAGTATGGTGCGCGTAGAGGGACTTGAACCCCCACGGTCGCCCGCCAGATCCTAAGTCTGGTGCGTCTGCCAATTCCGCCATACGCGCATGTAGCTTGTCAGGTTAGAAACCTGTGTGAAAACCGCTTACTTGTAATAATATACAGCATGATGTTCTAGATTGCAATAGCTAATTTAAAAAAGTTACAACTTTTTTCGGCGACCCATAATCCTGCTCTATCCACCCGTTCAAAAGAAGCTGTCCCTTGTTATCTGCGATAACTTTAGGGACAGCCCTGTTCTTTTACACGATGATTCAGGAATGATTAGATGCAATAAACTCCACCATCGAACGAGCATTGATGTGGCCTGCAGCCGTTGGCTTGCTCTTAAGCTCACCGCTTGTGCGTTGACGGAACTCCACAACCTTGGCAACACCAGGAATAAGATCAAAATAATTGTCGGAGAAATTACCTGCATACTCTGCCGTTAACCATACTTGCTTAGCCAGCGTATCTGTCTCTATAGTAAATTTGGTTCCAGCGCTGCCTTCGACTGCGGTTACCCGAATCGAGGCGGGAGCAAGCTTCATAGCCTTCGAGTTAACGAAATAATACTCCGCACTGTTCACCTCTTGTGACGACTGCTGCAGCTCCACATACAGGACTACGGAGCCGGGATCATGATCCCCAAGGAATGTCTGCTCATCAGCAGTAAATACGACGGACGCGCTATTGCCTTCTATTTGTATAGGCACCGTCATTTCCTTCAAGCGCTCTCCATTGAAATGATACAAAACAACCTTCAGCTCTCCAGTCAGAGGCACCAGCCGGTCTGTGATGGCATGAACACGGATGATGCCTTCATCGGTACGGTCGAAGGAAAGCACCGAATCCGCGAAGCTCTTTCTCGCATAATGCTGCATGGCTTTCCACTTGCCGTAATAGTCCATGCCCGCCCATGAAGCAACCGGCCAGCAGTCATTCATCTGCCAATAAAGAGTTCCCATACAATATGGCATCGCCCGACGATGCGCTTCAATCGCCATTTTCATCGCCTCAGCTTGCTGCACTTGGCTCATGTACAGGAAAGAAGGAAAATCCTTCGGTTCACTCATATAGATATCCATGTATTCCTTGATTAAGCGATTCCCGTCACCGTTCTTCTGATGGGCTCTCATTACCTTGGAATCGAGCTTCAGATCGTCTTCCGTGGCGAAGGTCATAACCGTATCGTATTCAGGGAAAGACTGGAATCCATATTCGCTCATAAATCTGCCGATTTTTTTGTTATAGTTCTCGAACGGCTCAACGTTATGCCACACGCCCCAATAATGAACATCCCCTTCTGTAGACAGCGGATGCGCATGCTGGCCGATATCTCCGGTTAAGGAAATGAGCGGCGAGGAAGGCCAGTACTCCACAGCAGGATCAAGCTCAGCGACTACTTCAGGAAGAATGCTGTGGAAGATAGCCTCATAGCTTTCCCACATCGTAGCGCGCTGCTCTTGATTGTACAGCTTTTTCCAGCCCCAGCCCGCATCTTCATCATATTGCGCCCAAGCAGAGTCGATCTCATTGTTGCCGCACCAGAGCGCAAGAGAAGGGTGATTACGCAGACGCTTCACATTCTCCTGTGCTTCCAACCGAACATTTTTCAGGAATGCCTCGTCCCCAGGGTACATGCTGCAGGCGAACATGAAATCCTGCCAGACGAGGATGCCGTATTCATCGCATAGGTCATAGAATATGGATTGTTCATAAATACCGCCGCCCCATACTCGCAGCATATTCATATTGGATTCAACAGCTGTTACGATTTCATGCCTGTAGCGCTCCTCCGTAACCTCTGTAATAAAGCTGTCATTCGGAATATGGTTAGCGCCTTTGGCGAACACCTGTACACCGTTCAATTCAAAATAGAAGGAAGCCCCCGCCTCGTCCTTGCTGCGAACCAAGCGGACCGAGCGCAGACCAGCGCGGGTTGTCTTCACCGCCACCTGCTCTTGCTCACTTAACAGCTCGGTTGTGAACGTGTACAGATGCGCTTCTCCTAGACCTCTGCTCCACCACAGCTTCGGCTCTGCAATGACAACCGGCACCTGTATGCTATTACTGCCAGCACGCAAGCTTACCGCCTGTTCCCATACTTGGCCTTCCGTATGAATACGAACGACGCCTTCGCAATCCTGCTCGGATTCAATGTCCACTTGAACCGATAATCTCGCTGCTTCTGTCGTGACACTGGTCTGCTGAACATAAACATCATTAATTCGGCTGCCTGACCAACTCTCCAGTCTTGCCTCACGCCATATCCCGCTCGTTACGAACCGCGGACCCCAGTCCCAGCCGTAGTGATAGGGAGCTTTGCGCGCAAATATACTAATCTTCTGCTCTCCGAGTCCGCCCAGCTCCGATTGGTCATTCGTTGCTGGAAGGTTGTAACCCAGCTTATCGATCTTCAGGAGATCCTCCTGAACAGGTGACCGGAATCGAATAGTCAATACGTTATCTGTCTGCTGTACAAGGCCTTTTACATTGACCTTCCAAGTACGGAACATATTGTCCGCAGACAGGACATGACTGCCATTCACATAGACATCCGCATACGTATCCAGACCGTCGAATACAAGCTCTAGAGAAGAATGGCTCATCTGCTCAGGTGCAACATCGAAGCGGCTCTCGTACTCCCAATCTATCTTGTCAATCCATTGCAGATCATGCTCATTCGTCGCATAGAATGGATCAGGTATAGCTCCGTTGTGCAGCAAGTCGGTATGGACACAGCCAGGTACGGTTGCAGGCATCCATTCCGTTTCCTTGCAGGCTTTGAACTTCCACTCATTTATCACTTGTTTCAACTCTCTCATCTTGTCCTCCTATGCTTTGCAGCAGCTAATGGTTATATGGAGCGATTCAGTTTTAATAACCTAATTTTGTTATATAATTAATCCCTATTTTACATAACAAATATTACTATCAAACTAACTTATGGTCAATCGTTTTTTGTACATTATTGTATCTCAACCTCAGTAATACAAGCCGAAATTTGCAAAACTGCACATTGCCTCCCTTTTACTCACTCAAACACAACGGTGAATTCCCATCCCAGTCAACATAACAAATATAACAAAACAAGCTAACATTTTAGCTACTCGTCAGCGATTATTGTACAGTCACAGTGTCAACACACTCTACTTCTCCCTAGTCCCTGCTGCAAATTGACTTCTCAAGGTGGACAGGTTACTTTTAATAGACGAGATGAGTACATAAAGGAGTCAAGTCAATGATACAGTTAGCAACATTCGGTGGTGGATGCTTCTGGTGTATGGTTACCCCATTCGATGAATTGCCTGGCATACACGGAATCGTATCCGGCTATATGGGCGGCGACACAGCAGATCCAACCTATGAGGAAGTAAAAACAGGAGCAACCGGCCATGCCGAGGTCGTCCAAATTACGTTCGATCCCGAGCTGTTCTCCTATGAGAAGCTGCTGGAGCTCTATTGGGTACAGATTGATCCTACTGATGCGGATGGACAGTTCCAGGACCGCGGCAGCCAGTATCGGCCGGTCATCTTTTATCATAATGAAGAGCAGCACAAGCTTGCACAGGCTTCTATGGAGCTGCTAGAGGAGAGCATGCGATTCGATCAGCCAATCGTAGTGGAAATAAGCGAGGCGACAGCTTTCTACCAAGCGGAGGATTATCATCAGGATTACCATAAGAAGAATCCAAAGCATTACAAAGAGGACCGCGAGCAATCCGGTCGGGACACTTTTATCAACGCGAATTGGCAGTAGCGAAGCAGCTAATTCGGCTGCTTACATAAGAAGGAGCACTCCCGCATGGGAAGTGCTCCTCTCTTTTATTACAATTGGTAGATAGCCCGAGCGATACGCTCTAACGCTTCTGCCAATATCGATCTGGGGCATGCAGCATTAATACGCATAAATCCATCGCTGCCTTCCCCGAACCATGAGCCTGGATCAAGCACAACCTTCGCTTCATTCTTAATCCTATTCTCCAGTTCATCTTGAGCCATGCTCAATTGCGAGAAGTCGAGCCACGACAAGTAAGTGCCCTCCTGCTTCAAGTACGTCACACCAGGCATATGAGTTTCTACGAAGCTCTGCATGAATGACAGATTCTCATCGAGATATTGCAGCATGGCATCCAGCCACTCCGCTCCTTGCGGTGAATAAGCGGCTGTTGTCGCCACTATTCCAAAAAGATTAGGATTGCCTAACGAAGATTTGCCCAGCTCCTCATCTATCTTTTTCTTTATCTCCTCATTTGGAATGATTAAGCTAGAGGACTGCATCCCGGCGAGATTGAAGGTTTTGCTAGGCGCTGTACAAATAATCGAATGATTGGCGAATTCCTCACCTAGCGTCGCATATACCGTATGCATATTCCCCGGCATGATCAGATCATGATGAATCTCATCAGACACAACAATCACACCATGACGATCGCATATTTCACCCATTCTTCTAAGCTCTTCCGGAAGCCATACTCGGCCTACCGGATTATGTGGACTGCACAGAATTAGCAGCTTCGTCTTCGGATCACTCGCTTTGTGCTCCAGATCCTCATAGTCCATCACATATCGTCCATTGATTCGCAGCAGCGCATTATTGACAGCTGTTCGATCATTCGTAGTGACTGTCTTGCGGAAAGGTCCATATACAGGCTCCTGAATAATGACGGTATCTCCTATTTCCGTTAGTGCACGAATAATAAAATTCATAGCAGGAACAATCCCCGGCGTTGAGGTCACCCATTCTTTGCGGATAGCCCAGCTGTGCCTGTTCTCCATCCACCATCTCAAGGAGTCGAAGTAGTCCTCCTTAGGCATGGCGTAGCCAAATATACCATGCTCTACTCTAGCCTTGAGCGCTTCAATAATAGCTGGTGCGGTTCTGAAATCCATATCAGCTACCCACAGCGGCAAGTAGTCCTCCTTGTCCTTCAACTCGAAAAACTGGCTGAGCACATCAGCATCCCATTTGATAGCATTCGTTCCTGTACGATCAACAATAGCTTCGAAGCTGTATGCCATTCGTATCCCCACCTTTTCTATTCCATTATAGGTATCATAACCACCATTCTACTACAGCTCTGCGGCAATTAGCTCATACGATCGCAGACGCTTCTCATAGTCAGGAATCATCGTCACAAGCCATTTGCCAATGTATTGATTCTCGTACTGAGCAAGCTTATTATTGAAATTCTCATTCCGTTCCACAACATGGGCGTAAGAGCGCTCCAGCATGGCGTTAACCAAGGACAGCTCCCGGCCGCTCTTCTGAACAGCAACGTAATAATTGCCTCGTTCATCCTTGATGATGTCTTTATACAACTCAACATTCATTAGCTGCACCTCCCCGTCATTCATATGTAATCTCATATCCATCTCTATTCTAACATTCCAGCATTCTGCTCACAAAAAAAACACCCCCGAAGACAGAATGCTTCAGGAGTGTGCGTCTATCGAGAAGTATGCAATAGGATCATCCTTACACGCTCGATCGATCCCTCTCCATTCCCTCTTTCATGTACCGGATAACCTGCTCTGCCTTCTTCAGATTATCGTCGCTATTAACAATGATCATGTCGCAGCTAGACATCCCCTCGCGTTCAACATCGTACGACAGCAGGCGGCGGTCAATCTCCTCCATAGGGAGAGCCCTTGCCAATAATCGCTGCCGGCACTCCTCTTGATCCGCTATTATTCCAATAACGAATATCCCATCGGCATACCGCTGCTTGAGCTTGGCCACACCAGATCGATCAAGTACGATCGAGTGAATCCGTTCACTATTCATGATTTCTTCAATAGTGTCTATATGAGTACCGTAATATTGGCCTTGATATTCCGTCATCTCCAGTAATAAGCCCTGTTCCAGCATATCCGCCATATGTTCCTTCGTACTGAACAAATAATCTATTCCATGCTGCTCACCGCTTCTCGGCAATCTGGAGGTCCATGTCACGACCTTCGGCAAGCCAAGCTGCGCTTGCAGGAAGCTTTTCCCTGAGGCACTCGGCCCTTGGAATATGACTAGCTTGTACAATTGTACTCTCTCCTCCCTTCAGATTCTCCATATTCGATTCGCGGTATAGTACCGATTCACCCGCCGATATGCGACATCTCGATCTTGGGAAGTGTTCCTGTATGCATAAGCCTCTCCTCCGAATATCGATCTGTTCTACCCTGCCATACCTGCTCGATGAATGACCGAATTTCCTCATCTGTATGCCCGGATCGAATCAGTGTTAGCAGATCATGACCCTTCGAAGCGAACAGGCAAGTATACAGCTTGCCTTCTGCCGATATGCGAGCACGTGTGCATGTTGAGCAGAACGCATCGCTTACCGAGGAGATGAGCCCAATCTCCTCATCAGATCCTATATAGCGATATCGAGAAGCCACTTCGCCCTTATAGTGGGGGTCAATAGGCTCAAGCGGCATATACTCATGAATGAGATCTACGATCTGCTTCTTCGACACAACCTGATCCCACTTCCAGCCATTGGTGTTGCCTACATCCATAAATTCAATGAATCTCAAAATATGCTTGCGCTCTCGGAAATAAGCTGCCATCGGCACAATGTCCTGATCGTTCACGCCCTTCTGAACGACCATATTAATCTTGATTTTCATCCCCGCCTGAGCAGCAGCTTCTATCCCATCAAGCACGGGCTGCACCCCGCTTCTGCCTCCGTTCATATGACGGAACCTCGCATCGTCGAGTGAATCCAGACTTACTGTTACCCGCTTCAAGCCAGCTGCAGCAAGCTGCCCAGCATATTTGGGAAGCAGAACACCATTCGTCGTCAGCGCGACATCCTCGACACCAGCCATTTCATTCAAAGTGGAAATAAAAGCAGGCAGTCCCTTCCTCAGTAAAGGTTCTCCCCCAGTAATACGCAATTTATTGACACCCAGAGAAACGAACACAGCTGCAAGCCGCGTCATTTCTTCGAAGGATAATACTTTGTCTTGTGGTAAAAAAGCATAGTCCGGACCGAAAATCTCGGCAGGCATGCAATAACGGCATCGGAAGTTACAGCGGTCCGTAACTGATATTCTTAAGTCTCGCATCGGACGATTCAATTGATCTTCAACAGGGGTATACAACCTCTTCACCTCTGTTCCATTATAGTACCGCATCATATAAATGACAAAGCTTTCAATTTGGGGCACGCAAATAGGGAAGCCTTGGCAGCCAAGACTTCCCTCATGAATAACCGATAACAGCTTCCTATTAAGCGCTCACTACTTGTGCATGCATTTCCTGCTCTTTGCCCTCATAGATAGAGTAAGTCATTTCCTCCGTCAGCTCATCTGCAGTCCCATCGAACACCTTCACTCCACCTTTAATCCCAACAATGCGTGTCGCATATTTCTTGGCTACATCAACCTGATGGAGATTGACTAGACAAGCAATGCCTCTCGATACGCAGTTGTCATAGATCGTGTCCATCACGACAGTAGACGATTTAGGATCAAGTGACGCGATCGGCTCATCCGCAAGAATCAGCTTCGGCTGCTGCATAAGCGCTCTACTAATTCCAACCCGCTGCTTCTGGCCCCCAGAGAGCTCATCTGCACGCTTATATATCTCCTTCTCTAGACCAACCTTGCTGAGCAGCTCAATCGCGGCCTGCTTATCTTCCTCGCTATAGCGGCTGAACACTCCAGCAAGCGAGCCCATATAACCGAGTCGTCCATGAAGGACATTCTCAAGTACGCTGGATCGATTGACTAGATTATAATGCTGGAAAATCATTCCGATCTGCGATCTCCATTGTCTAAGACTCCGCTTATTGCCAGAGCCCATCTTCTCGCCAAGGAACTCAATCGTGCCCTCTGTCGGCTCAATTAATCGATTAATCGTCCGCAGGAAGGTTGATTTGCCTGCTCCGCTCGGCCCGATGACGGCAATGAATTCGCCTTTTTCAACGGTTAAATCGATCCCTTTGAGTGCTAGAGTATGCTCATTATACGCTTTGACAAGCCCTTCTACCTTCAATATAGACATCCTGATGACCTCCCTATGTTATTGCCTTGCTAGGCGACTGCGAATTCGACTGGAGACGAGCTCGACCGTGAATATAGTAATAAAGACAATAACGATGCCTAGCGCCAGATCAGCGAACTCATAATAGGAGATATAATCCTGCAGTAGTACACCAATTCCTCCTGCACCGACCATACCGAGCATAACCGTCTCTGCTACCTCCATCTCGAATCGGAAGGAGATAATGCCGAGGAACGGCATGATCAGGCCTGGCAGCAAGCCCTTGAATACGATCTGGAGCCAGGAAGCGCCTACGGCACGCATCGCCTCTATTGTATCGTCACCGGACTCTTCAATCTGGGCAGCGAACGATTTGATTAAGTACGATGCTGTCGGAAATAATAGTCCGAGCACACCAGCCATGGATCCGAAGCCCATGCTCGCTACTGCAAGCAATACCCAGATCGTCGTAGGAATCGTCCTAATGATAAGGAGCACATATCGCAGTAGACGACCGAAAAACTTGTTAGGCATAATATTCTCTGCAATTAGAAAAGACAGCAGTACAGAAACAATGACACTAATGATGATGGCTAAGAAGGCAATAATCAACGAGGTGAACATTCCCGCAGCCAAATCTCCGAATGAAGCGAATGAGATCGTCATGACTTTATTCATAATCCCTGGCAAGCTGGACAAGCCATTCATAAATTGCTTAGCACTCAGATCCAAGAAGCTAAGACAGATCAGGAACAACACTACTGTGATGGAGAAGAAAAGCCTCGTCTGCCGCTGCGTACCACGGTGAGCGATCGGAATTTTTTTGCCCGAGCGGTTGAGCTCTTTCTGGGACGGGGCAAAGCGTCGCAATTGGGATTCCTGCTGCATTATAATAACCGCTCCCTTATTTTCTGAGTGACAAATTCCACGATTAAGATGAGTGCAATAAGAATAACAATGATCATGGATGCTCTGCCGTATTGGAACAAATCCATCGCTTGCTTCAGATTGCTTCCTATGCCTCCGGCCCCGACTAAACCAAGAATAGCGGAAGCGCGAATGTTAATCTCGAACATGAATAGTGTCCATGAATAGAAGGCTGGCATGAACTGCGGAATAATGGCATGCTTAAGCACTTGACTGTAAGTAGCTCCGCTAGCCTCAAGAGCTTCCGTCACCTCTTTGTCCAATGCTTCTATAGACTCTGCATACACCCGCGACAAGAAGCAGCTCCCGAATATGAGGAGTGCGAACAAGCCTGGCATCGAGCCCACTCCGAATATAATAACGAGCAGTGCTGCCCATACGAGAAACGGCACATTCCGTACGAAGGAGACAATTCCTCGCAATACGAGCCTTACAGCGGTATTGGGAGCTGTATTGCGTGCAATGAGGAAGCTCACTACAAGTCCGATAGTCGCTGAAATGAAGGTTCCCACGACTGCAAAAATGAGTGTATCCAGCACAGGGCCAATATAGCTGCTCATATTCGTTACATTAGGTGGTAGAAAATCGGTAAACAAGAACGTTAGAAATATCGGTATCCCTGTAATAAACTCGACCATGTCGAATTTGATATACCAGAAGGAGACGGCCAGCACTGCTGCGAATAAAGCTAGTGACATTAGCCGTTTCGCTTTATTTTGTTTCCGGTACATAGTCGGTTGGTTATACACTCTGCCTCGTCCTCCTATTCAAGCGCATTTCTTATTCCATTAGCTCTTCAGGGCTAAGGTTCAGCTGTTTGGAAATGTCACGGATATTATCGTAGTCGCTGTCCTGCACTTCAATGAACTTGGCATCTGCCATGCCGAACAGGTTCTCGAAATATTCCGGATTATTGTAGCCCAGCAGGAAGGACTTCACTTTCTCCTTCATTTCAGCCGGTACTGTAGAACGAATACCTACTGGCGTCGAGTTCAGCGGCCCTGAGCTTGCAATGATGCGATAGGAATCTTTATCAATAAGACCCTTCTGTGCGAGCATATCCGGATACATACCCGATACCCCAGCTGCATCATACTGTCCCTTCACTACACCCAGCACGGCAGTATCATGCTTGCCGGCGAATTGAATGCTGCTGAAGAAGTTCGTCTCGAGCTCTTCTGGATCTAAACCAAGCTCATCAACAATCATTGATTTCGGGAACAAATGGCCCGTAGTGGATACTGGATCAACGAACCCTATCGTCTTGCCTTTCAAATCTGCTAGCGATTGTATATCAGAGTCCTTCGGCACAATAATGACCGATGCCGGCGAATTCTCTAGTGATGGAAGACTAATCCCTACAACAGGTTCGATCTTCGCACGATCTACCGCTACGATATAAGAGAATGGACCGAATGTAGCCATATCCGCCTTGCCGTTCTTCATGGCTTCGATAGCAGCGTTATAGCTGGTCGCTTTATACGATTCAACCGGTAGCCCTATCGTTTCGGATAGCTTGTCCTCGAAATCTTTGTTTAATTTGGCAGCCTGATCATTAGATTCTGATGGCAAGTAGGCGATAACAAATTTTTTCATTGCTCCCGAATCCGTACCGCAAGCAGATAACAGCGCTACGACCGAGATAACAAGTACGAGTAAGCTAATCGATTTCTTCATTACAATTTCCTCCAGTGATTTGTGGGATTGTTACGCGTTGAATACAACTAGAATACTAGATGCTTCGTGTTAACGCCGTGTCATCATCACATATACCTTTTGTAAAGGTTTTTTTCACTTATACTCATGTTCGTTTACAATACATTAACTTTTCGCATCCTATGATTCGTTCTATACTAGCGACATGTCACATGTTGCTACGGAAAGGAATGCGTACTTGTTATGAAAGAAACAACATTAGTAGAAACTGCTTATGAGAAGCTGCGCAATAAAATGTTCTATGGCGAAATTGTCCCCGGAATGCTGCTGTCCGAGAATGATCTGGCTGTCGAATTCGGGATGAGCAGAACGCCCGTTCGAGGTGCTATTTCGCGGCTGGAAGTTGAAGGCTTCCTGCAATCACTTCAAAAAAGAGGGGTACTCGTAAAGGAGATGTCCTATAAAGATTCTTATGAGTTAATTGAATCGATGATCGCGATGCAATATTATGCCGCATCTATTATTAGACGAACAGGATTCAACGGTCTGGAGCAATTAAGGGAGCATTACAGCAATCAGCTCGTCGCTACCGACAATAATGATTATCTGGCATATATCCATCACAGTATGAAATTCGCCTATTGCTTCGTCGCTTCTATCGGCAACGATCATATGCTGGCCACCTTAGAGACCATCCAAGCTAGAGCAACTCTATTCGCCGTTATGAATTGGAGACGAACACCCTTCTCCCCACATTTCCGCTCCACTCCTGCTAATGCCATGATTCTCAAGGCTCTAGAGCAGAAGGACTACGACACACTCCAAGGCTCAATTAGCATGTCATCGGAATTCGTCCGAGGCTTTGCCGATAATTACAATTTATAAGAAAAGGTGGAGGCAGAGCAGCTAGCAGCTGTTCCACCTCCACCTTTTCCTATACAACTAGACTACAACCCGTATGTCCGACTCTCCGTTCGTGCCGATCGTCAAGCTCTCGAACGTGACCTGAGTCCCTTCACCGATTGGCGACTGCGCGGCAACACCAACCTTCAGCTCCTCTGGTACATCCATTCCGAAATACCTTGCCAGCTTCCAGCTCATCCCGTCAAGAGAATAATGGAAGGCGAAGCATTGTCCGGCTCTTGCCAATCGCAGATAGGGCCTTGTAACATCTATTTGACTAGAAACGGCATCATCTGACGTATTCCTCGTTACGACGCTAAGAATGGAGGGCAGCCCGTCGAAGAATTCGAAGCAAAGCTTCGCCCAGTTCTGCAGATCGGACATGACCATGATGCATCCCGAATCATACGTTACTCTCATGTCTACATTAACTCTAGTTGTTATGTTGAAGTCGCCCTTCACCGTTGTGTATAGAAATGGGGCCGATAGCTTCGTGTTTCCTCCCGCTGGATCGATGAAAAAGTCCCCCATAGGAGGGGCTTCAACCACCAAGCCCCCCTCTGCATTGAAGCTCCATTGCTTAGGCTCATTGATCCATTGCAGCTCATTCGTCATCGTATGATGGATGCATTGTTCAAAAAGATTCAATATACTCACTCCCATTGATTAGTAATTAAACCAATTACCAGCAAGGATAAGCATACCTCTTTTTCCGATCAATAAGCTATATCATCTTGTAATAAACCATATTGGCGAACAATACATGAAAGCCGTCAGCCGGCATCGTAATACTAAGCTTGGTTCAACTGATCAAGCAAATCCGTCAGCATTTCATCCGTAAATGCACCTTGACTGAATGCAACCAAATTACGTAGAGGCAAATATTTCATCATTGCAGCCATCATATCGCCTGTAGCCGCATCTCCATCCGCATCAATAGGAAGCATTTTTTGGAAGCCTGCCATTAATTGTTGAGCGATTGCAGCTTGCGCTGGGTTGGCCATCAGATCTCCAAGCAGCGAGTTCCGGTGGTACGTAACTTTCAACTGGGTAGTGGACTCTACATGAAGCGTATCGCTAAGCACGATATCCTGCGACGACCTTCCAATCCATACAGCGAATTCACCGCTCTCAACATGCCAATCCTTCAGCTCTACGTTGTAGTAAGCAAAAGAACGTTTGTCTAGTAGGAACGATACGATTTTGTGCTCGCCTGGTTGAAGCTCTATCTTCTCGAAGCCCTTCAGCTCTTTTTCCGGGCGTTCAATCGAGCTTACGCTATCCTTAACATACAGCTGTACTATTTCTTTACCCGCTCGTAGTCCTGTGTTCGTAACCGTAACACTAACGTTCACCGTTTCAGTATCCTTGATGTCCTTACGATCAATCGTTAGATTCGAATATTCGAATGTCGTATAGCTTAGTCCATGACCGAACGGGAATAAAGGCTTCACTTGCTTCGCATCATAGTAACGGTAGCCTACATAAATGCCTTCGCGATATTCTACACGATCTCCTGATCCTGGGAAGAACAAGAATGAAGGGTTATCGCTAAGTCTTACTGGGAATGTCTCAGCCAGCTTGCCGCTTGGATTCGCTTCGCCATACAGCACATCTGCAATCGCGCCGCCAACTGCTTGGCCGCCAAGGTAAGCTTCAAGAATTGCACCTACTTGATCTACCCACTTCATTTCTATAGGTGATCCATTCATCAGCACAACAACGACATTGCTCTGTACTGCAGCGATTTCTTCAATTAAGCGATTCTGGTTGTCCGGCAGGCTCATATGGCTTCTGTCATAGCCTTCAGATTCATAACGGTCAGGCAGCCCTGCGAAGATGATCGCAACCTCTGCTTCACTTGCTGCTTTTTTAGCTTCATCAAACAGTACGCCATCTACGCTATCGCTCTCCTCAGTGAAGCCTTTAGCATACACAACTGAAGCTGTATCGCCAGCAAGTGCCTTGATCTCATCAAGCGGCACATCAAGCCGAGTAGGCACAATATGGGAGCTGCCTCCGCCTTGGTATCTCGATTTCTCAGCGAACGCACCAATTACGGCTACTTTGCTGCCTTTAGCAACTGGTAACAAACCGGCTTCGTTCTTCAGCAGAACCATGCTCTCACGCGCTACTTGACGCGCCAGCTGGTGATGCTCCTCTTTATCATAAGAAGCGTTTTCTTTCTTCTGATCAACGCTCATGAAGATGATACGAAGCAATCTTGTAACTGCACGATCAAGGGCTTCAACAGACAGCTGGCCATTGTTCACTGCTGCAACCACTTCTTTATCGCTGATACCGTTGTTCGCTGGCATCTCTAGCTCAAGGCCTGCTGCTAGTGCAGGGACACGCTTATCCACTGCGCCCCAATCGGATACAACGATACCTTCATGGCCCCATTCTTCTTTCAATATATCTGTAAGCAATACCTCGTTCTCAGAAGCATAAGTACCATTCACTTGGTTATAGGAGCTCATAACCGTCCATGGCTGTGCTTTTTTAACAGCGCCTTCAAAGCTCGCCAAGTAAATTTCTCTTAATGTACGCTCATCCACTACAGCATCTACGGACATTCGGCGATGCTCTTGATTATTCACAGCAAAGTGCTTAAGTGAAGTACCAACGCCTTGGCTTTGTACCCCTTGAATATGACCAACAGCCATCTCTGAGGAGAGGAAAGGATCTTCTGAGAAATATTCAAAGTTACGTCCATTGAGTGGGGAACGTTTAATATTGACGCCAGGTCCTAGCAGAACAGCTACGTCCTCCGCTTGGCACTCTTCACCTAGAGCAACCCCAACTTTATTGATCAGCTCTCGATCCCATGAGCCGGCAAGTCCAGCTGCAGAAGGGAAGCAAGTAGCTGGAACACTGTCCAGCAGGCCTAAGTGGTCTGAACCCTCTTGCTGCTTGCGAAGTCCGTGGGGTCCGTCTGTTACCATTACAGAAGGAATACCTAGACGCTCCACACCTTTAAGATGCCAGAAATCAAGACCTGAGCACATACCAGCCTTTTCTTCCAAAGTCATTTGAGCAACCAATTGTTGTATATCACGTTTCATATTATAAATCCTCCTCATCCATATTTCTCAACCTGAATGTTATCCTGTAGTTGATTATAAATGAGCAACGATCTATCTTTATGGTATATTTGTTAGAAAAATAAGATGATTGTGAGGTGTGGTCATGAGCGCCACTCAGCCAGAATCAGAACTGTCCTATTTGTGCAAGCTCATCT
This sequence comes from Paenibacillus xinjiangensis, assembly GCF_059686975.1. NCBI lineage: Bacteria > Bacillati > Bacillota > Bacilli > Caryophanales > Paenibacillaceae > Paenibacillus > Paenibacillus xinjiangensis. The sequence goes on from NZ_JCAALS010000015.1 coordinate 156,017, forward strand.
ATGAGAGCATCCAATTGCCGGTTTTCTATAAAAGCAATGACAATGAGTTTTTCTCAGCCTCAAATGATGATTTCCAGACCAGCCCTCTGTTCCTTGATCAAGAAGAGCTTATCAGCTCACTCATTAGACAATCCCGCGAATTTACGTTCCCGGTTATCCATACAACGAATTTTCTAGAGCAATTTATTATGCTTCCTATTCAAAGAGATCACAGGCATACTGGCACTCTTGTTATTGGTCCAGCTATCTCGCAGGTGCTGACTGATGAGCTTATCAGCAATCTCATTAATGACAATAATGTGCCGTATAAGCACCAGCTGCTCTGGAATGATTATCTTCGTAAGCTTCCCGGTATCCATAAACTTCGTTTGTTTCACATCAGCGTGATGTCTCATCTGCTCGTGAATGGGGTCGCGCTGGACATTCAGGATGTGCTTGAATACAACTTCCGTTTCGAACGGCGATTCGTCTATGCAGACAATATTGAGCTGACACTATCCAATGTTCGAGAGCTCTCTCTATTCCATACAGATCCGGTTGCAGAAAAGCAGCTGATGAGAAATATTCGAACAGGTGACAAAGCTACCCTCCTTCGCATGATCAATACGCTATCATTCGAGGATGCCGGGGTACTCTCTAAGCGAAGCCATCTGCGAAACATTAAAAATCTAGCCATAAGCGCTATTTCACTTGCAACACGTGAAGCAATGGCTGGAGGTCTGCATGCTGAGCTCTCCTATACGTTAAGCGATTTGCATATCCAACATATTGAGGAGCTAAGAGATGCTCAAGCTGTAGAGGTTGCCCTGAAGGATGCTCTCCTCGATTTCACTGATCGCGTAAGCCAGAGCAAGAAGAATAGTACATCTAAGCCAATTGCAGCTTGCCAGGATTATATTTTCGCACATTTATTTGAGGATATTCCGCTACAGAAGCTGTCCGATCTGGTGGGCCTTAACCGAAACTATTTATCCCATCTGTTCAGGAAAGAAACCGGTATGACGATCAGCTTCTACATTCAAAAGGAAAGAGTTGAAGAAGCGAAGCGACTGCTGGAATTGACTGATGAGCCCCTATCCACAATCGCATCGAGGCTTAATTTCTATGACCAGACCCACTTCAACAAAATATTCAAAAAGCATACGGACATTACCCCCAAGCAATATCGCGATCGTAAAGAGGCAGCCAAGCAAGAGAATCATTAAGTGGCTAAGCCTTCGTATATGGCTTCACATAGGTCTACCGTGAACTGACCTGACATTCCCTCCAGAGCCGTATTGGTAAAGGCAACGACACTTAGCTGCTGAATCGGATCAACGAACCATGAATGACCGTAGGTCCCTCCCATTCGCCACGTTCCTGGCGACTCAGAAGTTTGTGCGGCAATCGGATCTTGGAGGAGTGTAAATCCTAAGCCGAACCCTCGTCCTGGCCAATAAGCCATAGGAAGATCACCAATCTGATTGGTGGTCATTTCACGAACCATACTCTCTGGAAGCAGTGGTGCCCCACCCAACCGCAAGGTTTCCAGCAGCCGCATGAAGTCTCCGCTGCTGCCTACCATACCTGCCCCACCGGAATGATACGCCGTATGATCAAGCGCTCGAACTGGAGCCAGACGGAAGCCCGCCGTACCTTCAATAAATGGAATTTCATCACAATCAAGCAACCGACGCGGCTCCGGCATATCATTCGTATACGCTGCAGATAATCGCATAGGGTCAATGGCCGCAAACCCCGTGTCCGACATGCCAAGCGGCACCGTCACTAGTTCACTTACAGCTGCGCCGAGAGTTGTACCTGTCACCTTAGCAATCACTGCACCAAGCACATCCGTTGCAATCGAATATTTCCACTCCGTGCCTGGTGTGTAGAGGAGTGGTACAGAAGCAAGCCGGCGAATGTTCTCTCCTAGAGTAATATGGGACATATCCATCCCATCCGATACTCCTGCGATCTCATATGAATCCTGATCCTTCTGGAAGAAGCGATAAGTTAGACCTGCCGTGTGGGTAAGCAAATGTCGGATCGTTATCACAGCAGGTTCACCATTGCTCAGGCGGGGCTGAAACTCGGGCAGCCAGCTGTCAACACGGTCTTCTAGCTGCAGGCGTCCTTGTGCGATGAGTACGAGAGCAGCAGTGGAGACAATCGGCTTGGACACCGAGGCAAGTCGGAATATTGTATTGCCTTGCATGACCTGCTGATTCTCCCGGTCTGCATACCCTGCGGCTCGACTATAGACATGTACCCCGTTAACGGCCACTTTCACGACAGCGCCTACCAATCTTTTGTCTGCGAGAGTACGATCGATTACCTCATCAATGCGTGCTTGCAAGTTATCTATGTTCAAATGGCTTGAAATATTATTATTCAATGTTGTTCATCCTCTCTAGCTTCTCAAAGTATTGTGTATTCATGTGACATGTGCTTATTATTTATAGAACGAGATAGTTACCAAGCCATACGAATAAGTGCATCCCTATTCCCTTTCATTCAAAGGAGACCAACTATTATGGACCAAATAGACACAAAAATTCTCTATTATCTTCAGAATCAAGCTAGAATCTCAATGACTGAGCTGGGCAAATGCGTCGGATTGTCACAGCCGGCCGTAACAGAACGAGTAAAGCGCATGGAGGAAAATGGAACCATTCAGGAATATCGCACCATTATATCTCCTGACAAGCTCGGGAAGCGTTCTATCGCCTACATGCTATTCCGTACCAGAGACTGTAATGCGTTCCTTGCATTTGCCCACTCCTCTCCCGAAGTCGTCGAATGTACGCGCATTAGTGGAGAACACAACTATTTATTGAAAATTATGACGGACTCTACTCAGTCACTAGAAGAATTCGGCGATCGATGTGATAAATACGGAACCTATACCATTCTAATTGCAATGTCGTCTAGCATTGACTATAAATCGCTTATTGGATCTATTGAAGAAACTTAACAATAAGAGGGTTGAGCGCAGGAATCGAGCGCTAGCTCCATTCCTGCCGCTAACAATTGGATGCCTCATTTGGATAGAAAGCCATGTTGTTTAGAGAGCCACGCTGTACAGAGCGCAAGAAGCACTAGAATAGTCAATGCCCATGGGAACGAGCTGACGCCTACTGTTGCTAGCAGAATCCCTCCAATGACACCCCCGCCGCCAATAGCCAGGTTCCATGCTGTCACTAGCATCGATTGAGCCACATCTGCACTCTTGCCGCTCGCTTGTGCAATTGCCGTCTGCAGTAACGTTGCCGCTCCTCCGAACGTTAATCCCCATAAAGCTACCCCTAACAAGATTACAACCGTCTGACTTTGGCTAATCCCAAAAGTGACAGACACCAAGGCAAAAGCGGCAAGACTAATAAGAATCAATGAACGCAGCCAGCGGTCGATCAGCATACCTACAACCCAAATACCAATGACCGATGTGATGCCAAAAAGAAGTAATACGAGATCAACTCTCTGCGCAAGATCCGTCTGGGCAAGATAAGGTGATATATAGGTATACAGGATATTGTGAGCCAGTACCCACGCTAGAACGACGAACAGGATCGGTCGTACACCAGGGATGACAAATACCTGATGGAGAGAAAGCTGCTTATCGACAGATTCACCGGCAAAATCCGGCAGCTTCCACAGCACCCAGAATATTAATACCAGCGCAAGCAGTGACATGATCCCCAGAACATAGCGCCATCCTACAAGGTTGCCAAGTAAGGTTCCGGCCGGTACACCTAATGATAATGCGAGTGGTGTTCCTACCATCGCAATTGCCATAGCTCTTCCCTTAAGTGGATCAGGTACCATGCGCCTTGCATAACCTGCTATCATCCCCCATAGCACACCTGCAGCTACACCTGCGAAGAAGCGAGCTATTAACGTCAATACATAATGAAAAGATAATGCCGTAACGATATTGAACACTAGGAAACCAATAATGCACAATAATAGCAGCGGCCTTCTCCTCCAGCCTCGCGTCGCAATCGTTAAGGGAATTGCGGCCACTAAGGAACCGATCGCGTACAGCGTAACTAGCTGTCCAGCAAGTGCCTCAGAAACGCCGAGGCCCTCCCCTATTTGCGGCAATAAACCCGCCGGGAGCGTTTCGGTAAGGATACAAATAAATCCAGCCATGGCCAGAGCGAGCAAGCCCGCCCATGGGAGGCGCGTAGATGAAGCTGCAGTCTGTGCAGACACAGATGTATGATGATTCATTTCTGTAAGCCTCCTTTTTCATGATGTCGCAAATCATTAGCTCCGCGCTTAAGCAACAATTCACTTCGTGCATTTAAGTTTATTGAATTTCACCTTCCATTTACATACAGGAGTATAGGAAAACAACAGGCTACAGCTTCATATTCATTTTATTTCTGGCCTTTATCCTTTAATTTCAATGTTCGAGCTTTTCCGGTTCAAATTGCACTGTGCAAACGCAAAAAGCCGCCCCCTCTAAGGGAGCGGCCGACGGATGCTAATAGGGTGGGAGGTACACATTCCGAACGCAAAAAGAGCTGCTGAGCAATTCATTTGCTCAGCAGCTCTTTTTGTTATATAGCTATATAAATAGCTTACTTCGTAATTTCATAGAAATCATACAGCTGATCCAGCATCAGGTTAGCTGCCAAGATACCGCCAGCTGTGTTCCAGATCGCATCATCAACCTTATGCGTGTTTCCATTTTTCACAACGTTAAGGTTGAGCCATAGCGGATCATTCAGCCATTCTTGTTCTTGTGCATTGCCATTACCATCACCAGTTTCATAGGTGAAATAGAATAGACGGTCTGCTTCTACTTCAGGAAGACGTTCTTTCGTAATCTCATCGACGAATTGTTCTTTGGCATTGATCGTCATGTCGTTACGTGTAATTCCGATTTGATTAAAGATAACGCCGGAGAAGGTGTCTGTGTGATACACACGCGTTTTCCCGCCCATGAATCGAACAACGGATACCGTTTCACTCAGCTTGTCGCCTGCTTTTGTTTTGAAATCTTCAATACGCGCATCGTATGCACTGATTAGCTCGTCGCCTTCGGCTTTCTTGCCAACCGTTTCAGCGTACAGATTGAAGTTAATCTTCCAATCTCCGCGCAGGTCCTCTGCCATTACGGTAGGAGCAATCGCTTTGAGCTGCTCGTATACCTCTTCTTGACGCATTTTGTTCCCGATAATCAGATCAGGCTGTAGACCGGCAATAAGCTCCATGTTCGGTTGGCTTTCTTCGCCGACTACGGTTACGCCTTCCATTTGATCCTTAATGTGATCATACCAAGGGTCGCCTGTCCAAGATTTAACCGCGCCGATTGGCGTGATGCCTAGTGCCAGCAATGCTTCTGTTCCTTCATTCGTCAACACGACGATTTTGGCTGGTGTTCCCTTAATTTCAGTCTCGCCCATTGCATGCTTGACTGTGCGTGTTTCAGTTGAAGCAGCTCCTGCATTCGCCGCACCGCTATTATTCGAAGTCGATGAATTGTTCGAGGTATTATTGCCACATCCCGCAATAACAATGGCCATAGCCATTATTAGAGCTCCCCACCAAGCAAATTTACGGTTCGATCGTTGTGCTTTTTCTGTCATCTGTAGTATTCCCCCTATGATTATAACGATAATGATTATCAATTTGTCCCAACAAACTATAAACCTTAAACCAAATCACGTCAAGATTATTTTGATAATCATTATCAAAATGAATTGACTTCCCACTACCAGTCTACTAAAATGCAGGATGGAGATTCATAACTTACAATATAATGACCATATACGTATTTAAGTATTTTAGGAGCGACATAGATGATCATACGAACGATTGGTCTACTCATTTCCTTAGTTATTCTTGCTGCAGCCATGCTGTGCAGTATCGCCTTCGGCGTCACAGATATTCCTATTCGGACGGTCTGGGATTCTTTCCTTCATAATAATGGCAGCAATGAGCATCTCATTATTCGCACGGCAAGAGTTCCCCGAGCCTTCATTGCCGCTTGCGTAGGTGCAAGCCTGGCTGTGGCCGGAGCCGTTATGCAGGCTATCACTCGTAATCCAATCGCTTCCCCTAGTACGCTTGGGGTTAATTCCGGCGCTGCCTTCTTTATCGTGCTCGCAACAGGCTGGTTCGGCTTATCCGGTATGCAGGCCTCGACATGGGTCGCCCTGCTTGGTGCAGCCGTGAGCGGCGGAATTGTATTCTTTCTCGGAAGCATCGGAAGAGACGGTATGACTCCGGTCAAAATTACACTTGCAGGTGCGGCCATGACCGCATTCTTCAGCTCGCTGACACAAGGGCTTATGCTATCGGATGGCAAAATGTTCGATCAAGTACTGGTCTGGCTTGTCGGCTCCGTAGCCGGCAGGGAGATGAATCAGCTTATAACTGTACTTCCTTACATGGGAGTAGGGCTAGTCATTGCCTTCCTACTGACTCGGCATTTGAACGTGTTAGCTATGGGGGATGATGTCGCTCAAGGGCTCGGGCAGCAAACCGCCCACATTAAAATATTCGCAGCTGTTTCTATTATATTGCTAGGCGGATCTTCCGTAGCTGCAGCGGGGCCAATTGCTTTCGTTGGCATTATTATTCCACATATCGTCCGCCACCTCGTTGGGCGTGACTACCGATGGATTCTACCTTTCAGTGCTGTGCTTGGCGCATTGCTGCTGGTTGCTGCAGATCTTGGCTCCAGATATATCGCCATGCCGAAGGAAGTGCCTGTAGGCGTGATGACAGCCGTCATCGGCGTTCCTTTCTTCGTCTATATTGCAAGGAAAGGCAGACAACAATCATGAGTAAATACCAATCGCTGCGATCAGCGAATGCTAAATTTTCCTTGCTTATCGAGAAGCGAACCGTAAAGGTGACCTTGATGTTATTGCTAATATGCCTTGCTGCAATCATCATTTCTACTGGCCTTGGAAGCCAGTTCGTCTCACCACTGCAGGTTATAAAAGTATTATTCGGTCAAGCTGATCCGATGAACCAAGTCATCGTAGCCAAGCTTCGACTGCCGCGTGTCATCCTAGCTGTTCTTATCGGAGCATCGCTTGCTGTTGCTGGTGCTGTCTTGCAGGGCATTATCCGCAATCCGCTGGCCTCGCCTGATGTAACAGGCATTACGGAAGGAGCTTCACTTGGAGCAGTATTGTTCCTGTTTCTGTTCAACGGAACGTTATCCATCTTCTGGATGCCAGTCGCTTCTATGATCGGAGCTTTTGCCATTACCGCTCTTCTATATGTTCTTGCTTGGAAGAAGGGAGTCGCTCCCCTAAGACTCGTATTGATTGGTATCGGGGTATCTGCTGCCGTTAAATCTATTTCTTATATGTTCATTATTGGTGGTCCTATGCAGCTAGCCGAACGCTCGCTTACCTTCATGACCGGAACGATCTACGGCGCCTCATGGGACAAAGATGTGATGACGCTGCTTCCTTGGGTTTGTGTTCTTCTGCCTCTTACATGGCTGCAAGCCCGCCACATGAACATCCAGATGCTCGGCGACGATGTGGCTAATGGTGCTGGCTCACGAGTCCAGCTCCAGCGTTTCATTCTATTAGCCTTAAGCGTTGCCCTTGCTGGAGCAGCAATCTCCATTGGTGGAGCAATCGCCTTTATCGGCCTCATGGCACCGCATATGGCACGCAAGCTTGTTGGCTCCTCCTTCGGCAGCGTACTGCCGGTAAGTGCTCTGCTTGGTGCAATCATCTTGCTGCTATCGGATTTGGCAGCGCGTACTATCTTCCTGCCTAGGGACATCCCTGCCGGAGTGTTAACTGCAGCCATTGGCGCCCCATTCTTCTTATATCAGCTATATCGCAATCGGAACCAATTCTAGGAACAGGAGGATAACCACCATGAGTACATTAGTAGCGAAGGACCTAGGGTTGTCTTACGGAGGCGACTATATTTTTGAGAATATGAACTTGGCTGTACCACAGGGGAAAATCACCGTTCTAATCGGCAGCAACGGCTGCGGCAAGTCTACACTGCTGCGTTCCATGGCTAGATTACTGAAGCCGCAGCGCGGTTCAGTCGTGCTAGATGGCACCGAAATCGCGAGCATGACGACAAAGGAAGTTGCCCGCAAGCTTGCGATATTACCGCAAGGCCCATCAGCGCCGGAAGGTCTGAGCGTGCTGCAGCTCGTCAAGCAAGGACGTTACCCTTATCAGAATTGGCTGAAGCAATGGTCTCATGAGGATGAGAAGGCTGTCTTGTCCGCACTAGAGTCTACCGGACTTAGTGAAATCAAGGAGCGCGAGGTCGACTCCTTGTCAGGGGGGCAGCGCCAGAGGGCTTGGATTGCGATGACACTTGCTCAGGAGACGCCAATTATACTGCTGGATGAGCCTACAACCTATCTTGATCTCACGCATCAGATTGAGGTATTGGATCTGCTCTATGATCTGAATCAACAGGAGCAGCGAACAATCGTCATGGTCCTGCATGATATTAACTTGGCATGCCGCTACGCGGACCATATCGTCGCTATCCGCAAAGGCACCATTGCCGCACAAGGCCAACCCGAAGAAATCATTAATGCAGAGCTGATGTTGAGCGTGTTTCAGCTCGATTGCGAGATTATTGCTGATCCTCTGTTCGGCACTCCGCTATGCGTTCCTCGCGGCAAAGGCCGCGTGCGTACGTCCTCGTGATCATAACATAGAAAACGAAAGAAGCCCTGGTTGATTGACCGGGGCTCTTTCGTTTGGAGATTATTGTCCGCTCGGTACTATTCGAAGCCATTGAATGGCAATCGGCTGTCCTTTTGCCTTCAATACTAACCGATGTAGACCATCATTAGCTCTGAAATGTTTGTGAAGTTTGATTGAGTTCCAGGAATCTCCACACGTATCGACTACACTGATAAAGACGTCATCCACAGTAACTTCAATTTCCCCAAATTCTCCTGTTTGAACACATAATTCTAAGGTGAACTCCCATGTAAAACTGAATAAAGGAACAGTAAATTCATAAGCAAGCCAGTCATTCGGAGCAAGTTGTACATATAAAAGCTCATCCGGCTGCCATTCCTCACCCTTCATATGTTGAAAATGAGGTTTTACTCTTTGTTCTTTAACAAATCGGATATCTACCCCGTCATTTACTCTAAAACCAATCTTCTTAACACATGGTTTCCCAATGCCGAAACTTACACCCTCACCTTTGTAACCATAAAAGATTGCAGGAATACGAACGGGAGGCCTACGGAATAAAGCATTAACGACTTCTGATCGATACATACAATGCTCAAACAACATATTGTTTAGGTATTCCCACAGAATCCTCTCTGCAGTTTCCGCATTCGGTTTAATGCCGCCCTCCAAATAGTCAATAAGCAACTGCCAGTCATATGGCGTATTTATAGAACAAGGAGAATTGGTACAGTCCATCTTTTTCCATGTCCAGAAGTTCCAGGATATATTGTGATCTTCATATAGGCGGAATGCTCCTGCAAACCAATCGCAGTTGTTCTCCCCGCCTTCACCCATGAAAATCGGTACGTTCCACTCATCCTGTGTATCCAAAAATGTCTGAATACTTTCCGTATCCGGGTTATTCCAATATTTATGGAATTGCAACATGAGATTGTCGTCAATCTTCTCGTCGATAATCGACCAATCGGTAGCCCAGTGCACACCTTCCAAAATAATCATATGCCGATCATCCACTTCTCGGATGGCGTTCACGATCTCTTTATAAAGCGGCATAACTTGATCGTTATATACGGAGAACCAATTCGGTAACGGCTCATTCAGCAGGTCATATCCTGCGACGATCCATTCATCTTTATAGCGTTCCGCGAGCATTTTCCATAATGCAACCGTTAACCGTTTATACTTATCATCCATGAACAGTTCCGGCTTATCTTCTTCAGAATCGTCTATATTCGTCCCCGTTTGTCCACCTGGAGCACCATGTAAATCAAGGATGACATAAAGCGAGTGTTCACGGCACCAATCAATCACTCTATCAATGATCTCGATACGTCCATTGATAAGACGCATTCCATCCTCGATAAGGAATCTAGCGTTAATAGGTACACGAATGGAGTTGAATCCTTCAGCCGCTATTTTTTGTATATCTTTTTCCGATGTATAATTTGCGTAATAATTATCCCAGAACTGTGCGGATTTTTCTTCTCCGACTAATTCTTTAATCATACGTTCGATTCGTCGTGGACGGTCACCTTGATTAGGAAACCGCCACATATAGCCTTCAGGCAACATCCAACTGCCTAAGCCGACACCCCGTAACAGGATTTCTTGGCCGTTGCCATTCATGATTTTTTTTCCGATGGCTTTTACAAAACCTTGTACTTCTATGGATTGTCCCATTGTCTCTACCCTCATCCTTTCCTATTAGCCTTTAATTGCACCTTCTGCTATGCCGCTTAAAATATATTTCTGCAGGAGCAGGTACAAGACAATAATCGGTAGCATCGTCAGCACCAAAGAGGATAGAATAGCCGACCAGTCGTTGTTATACTCGCCAAATAGCATATTCGTAGAAATCAAAAGTGTATAATAGTTGGAGTCCGTTAACATAAGCAGCGGCAAAAGGAAATCGTTCCACATCCATAGAGCATTTAATATAGCTACTGTAGCCGTTATTGGTAGAAGCAATGGCAAAATAATAGAAAAGTAAAGCCGAAATTCACCGCACCCATCCATCAACGCCGCTTCGTCCAGATCCCTAGGAATCGATTTTACGAATCCATGGTACAGGAATATCGCAAGAGCTACTCCCAAACCAATATAAATTAATCCCAGACCGTAAGAGGTTCCTTGCACTCTCAGTTCCTTAGCGATTTTGACCAGTGAAATGATTATGGAATGAAACGGGATTAATGACGATAAAACAAATAATCCGAACAGAAAGCTGCTTAACTTTCCTGGCGTCCTCGACATCTTATATCCGGCCATGGAAGCAAAAAGAATGATCCCTGTTACTCCGATAATGGTTACGACAGTTGTATTTTTAAAACTGTTCAGATAATCGATCTTTTGGTATGCATCAATATAATTCCCAAAATCTAATCGGGTAGGAAGGGACATGATATTCGACAGCATTTCCCCATCCGGCTTAAAAGAATTTAATAGCGCCATGTAAATGGGGAAAAGCGTGAAAATAGAAGCAATAATTAAAACGAGAAAAATAAAAGCATTTCCGGCCCCGCGTCCGATCGATCTATTGCCCGATTGCCTCTGTGCCATTATGCCTCAACCTCTCTTCTTTTCATTACTAACAATTGGATGAGTGTAATGAAGAGGACAATCAAGAAAAGGATAATAGCTTTTGCGCTTGCATATCCGAAACGCTGGTTGAAACGAAAGGCTTCTTCCACGATATTTATCGCGATTACCTGCGTTGACCTTCCCGGCCCTCCCCCGGTTAATGCAAATACGGCGTCAAACACTTTAAATGAAGTGCTAAGCGCTAGGAAAATACCGATTGTTAATGCCGGATATATCATAGGGAACGTAACATGACGAAAGATCTGAACTCCACTAGCCCCATCTATAGCTGCTGCTTCTTTCAATTGCACAGGTACACCTTGTAGAGCGGCTATATAGATAACCATCTGATACCCTACCCCGCCCCATAATGAAAGGATGATGATGGAATAGAAGGAATAGTCCGGATCACCAATCCAGGATTGGTCAAGAAAGCCGATACCAGTAGATTCAACAAGAGAAGGCAACACTTTCGTAAAGATGAACACCCACATGAATCCGCCGATGATCAAGCTGAGCATGTTCGGCATAAAAAATATGGTCCGAAACCATACTTTGCTCCTTTTCCTTGATTCCACGAAGACTGCCAAGAGCAAAGCAATCACATTTTGCAGCACAACCATATAAATCACATATTTCAATGTAAACCAAATTGATTTAATGAAATAAGCATCCTTCAACGCCTCAGTATAATTGGAGAATCCCACCCATTCATAGGTGGGATCCAATCCATTCCAGTTCGTCAGACTGTACAACACGCCTCCGATTGTCGGGGCGATGGTAAATACAGCATAGAATAATAATGCCGGAAATACGAAGGCGAGAAGGATGACCGTTTGCTTGTTTATTTTTGTATAGTTCATATTCCTCACTCCCGGTCACCCGTTTGTCATGCCTATTGCGCTGCTTTAACTGCGTTTGCCCATGCCTTATCCATCGTACTGATGAATTGCTCTTTGGTAACCTCTTTAACGTAATAGCTTTGAAGCAATTTGGCTTGTTCGTCTGTTACGCCATTAGGCAGTTTAAGATCTTGATAGGCTTTACCTTGCTCCACATATTCTGAAGCTTCATTTACCCAAGGGAATACTTCATATTGGTGAACGCTGGACACGGGATTGAACTTAAGTTCTTGGAACAATGCCGACGAATCTTTCTCATCCAAGATATAGTTCAAGAGATCAAGCGCCACTTCTTTATTCTCGCTGGTTTTCGATACAGCAAGCGTTGTGGAGGTTGACAAGTTGATCATCGTTCCACTGGCATTGTTGCTAACCGGAAGTGGAGCTACGCCAAATTCAAAATCCGGATTTACTTTTAGGAGCGTTTCTGCATTCCATGGTCCTTGTATCCACATCGCAGCTTTTCCGCTCGCAAATTCTGTGGAACCCGCTTCATTGCCTACTTCAAAAGGTTTATCTGTTCCGTTTGCGTTAATGAGGTCGATAATATTGAATATCCCTTGAACATCTGCATAAGAAGCTTCGCCTTTGTTCATTTTTTCGATCCAGTCCGGATTCTCAGAGGATATAATTCCACCAAGAGAAAGAGCTGTCATCAGCTGAGGCACCCATGACTCTTGGAAAGCAAGCAAGAATGGCTTTATTTTAGCCGCATTTAATTTTTCTACAGCTGCTTTCATTTCATCAAGCGTTTGTGGAGGCGTGATTCCCACATCACTAAAGATTTTGTTGTTGTACAAGTACCCCCATGCCAAACTCTCAAGTGGAAGGGCCACAACCTTGCCGTCAAGCGTTACGGTGCTTTTCACGCTATCATATAAGGTTGCAATTGCTGGTTGACTTGTAAGATCTTCCAGATAACCAGCTTTTTCATACGTTGGGAGATCGTTGGCATGTATATCAAAGATGTCTGGTGCATCATTGGAAGCCAGGCGCGCTTGAAGTACTTGTTTAGCCTGATCTGGATTCGGCATTTCGAGATCAATCGTAACATTGATATTTTTCTCTGCTAATTCTTTGGCTTTAAACTGTTCAAAATATTTTTCAAATTGAACCTTGAAACGCGGTGATCCTATTTGCACTTTCAGTTCGACTTTCTGTGCCTCCCCTTTTGGTTCTTCCGTGTTTCCGCCAGATGCACCTTCATTGGTAGCCTGAGCTGCTTCCACTGTTTTTAGCGTTATTAGTGCTACAAGCCGTAATTGATACCATCAACATTACACTTACAAGACCCAAATAAAACGCTTTCATCATTGTGCTTAACCCCCTTATATGATTCGTACATCCTAAGTATAGAGTAGGTTTGAAGGAGGATCATTAGAGCCAATTAGCAACATTTATTGCACAATATTGATAACACTTACTTATCGACTGCCACTTCGGATTTCTCCTGGTGTTACTCCAAAGTGTTTTTTAAAAACCCGATGAAAATAGGCAAGTTCCGAATAACCGGTCATCTGGGCTGCCTGTTTAATCGAGACATCAGATTGCATAAGCAAATGCTTCGCCTTTTCCATACGTTTGCGAGTCATATACTCGGTCAAATTCTCTCCTATCGTTGATTTGAATGCTCGGCTTAAATGCTCTTTCGTCACATAAAACCGGTACGCTACCGTTTCAAGCGAAATAGGATCCATATAATGCTGGTCGATATAATGCTGAACTTCTAAAATAACTAGCCGATTTTTCGATTTCCTTATCGACTCCATCTTGTCGATTACCGCTCCGTAGGCATTCGCGACCGATCTCATCAGCTCCCTTACATTTTCATAACGCTTGGATTGCTCTAACTCCAAATCCGTTGCTACCCATTCAGTACCGTTCTCGGTTACAAACTCTCCAAGCATACGTAAAAAATCGTCTCCGATCTTTGCCAACAATGCCGAGTCTATCCCATTCGAGAACGTATCCTTTAAAAGCGCTTCCAACTTATCAAGTGCCTGCAAAAGCGCCGGTTTGCTAAGTTCAAACAGCGTGCCAAAAACTCGTTTTCGCAATCCACCATAACGATCCATCGATTGGGCGTTAGGAAAAACGATCGGAGATATCAATGCCGTGTGTACCGTCTGCTTCTCGTTCTCCAATTCGAAAATACATTTTTGTAATGCCTCGTTCAGTTCTGTTTCATCGACAGGTTTTAGCAAATACTCTACTGCCCGGGAACGAATGGCTTGCTTTAAATAAACGAAATCATCATATCCGCTCATAACGATAATTTTTATAGAAGGGAATTGTTCATTCAACGCTTTGAGGAACTCCACACCGTCTAAGCCTGGCATTCTCATATCTGTAATTACGATCTGAGGCTTATGCTCCTTAATGAAAAGAACCGCTCGGCTGCCATCCTCCGCTTCCCCTGCTATTGCCAGCCCTAGCCTATCCCAATCAACCAGCGCCTTAATAACTTCCCTTGCCCATGGCTCATCGTCTACGATCAACACGTTATTCAACGGTTTGCCTCCCGTCCTGCATAGGTAACTTCAGTAATATAACCGTTCCTTTTTCAGGTCTGCTCCATACACGTACGGCTGCTTTTAGCCCAAAATGCAGTTTCAATCTCGAATCCACATTTTGAATCCCTATTCCCTTTTGCATCCGCGGTATCTCCTTATACAGGTCGGTCGCAGCCGTTCTCAAAGGAATCCCTTCCTTTAACTCCATCCTAAGCAGCCGCAGCCGTACTTGTTCGATCCCCACTCCATCATCCTTGATCATAATAACAAGATGCTTACCTATCTTTTTGATCCGAATTTCAACATGCCAAGCTCCTTCTTTCGGCTGAAGACCATGTTCAAATGCGTTCTCTACGAGAGGTTGAAGCGTAAATCTTGGAAGTCTGAGATTTTCTCCCGATCCATCGTTAGCAATAATAATGCTGCACCGACCCATAAAGCGTTGTTCTTGAATAAAAAGATAGTTCCGAATATGCTTCAACTCTTCATAGAGAGTGGCTGAGTCAGACCCGGAACTAATTGAATAGCGAAGCAAGTCACCAATGCTTTTAGTGATTTTATAAATTTCAGGCGCTCCTTTAGTAAGAGCCATTCCCCCAATTAAGTTTAGTGTGTTATTTAAAAAATGAGGATTAATTTGTGCCTGTAATGCCATTAGTTGCGCATTCTTCACTTCAATTTCTTTCTGATACTCGTTTTCAATGAGTTCCTTCATCCGCTTTATCATGGAATTATAGCCGCGTTCCAGCAGTCCGATTTCATCATTGCTTTTTACTGATGTCAGTTCAAACTGATGGATCGGCGCCATTCGCATAGTTCTTGCAAGGCTGACGATCGGTCTGCTAATTCGAAGTGATACGGCGACCGATAAAAGGATAGAAACAGCGGCAAATAGAAGACCAGTCAAAATCCCGGCCCGAACGGTATTCCGAGCGCTATTCGTAATTGTCGTAATTGGTAATGCTTTAATTAATTTAAGCTCGCCATCGTCGACCCTTTTCATGAAAAGATAGTGATGATCGGTTTTTCGAATTATCACTTCGGAACCTTTCAGCTTCTCAAGTTTTACTTGATCGATGATCTCACTAGCACTTTGATCAGATGTTGATCCAGATAATAGTTCTCCTTCATCGTTAACTAAAAAGACCGAGCTTTCTGGCCAATGTCATTAAGTTAAGGTGCTGAACCAAATAACTATGTAAAAGAGCAGGTTATCGAAAGATAGCCTGCTCTTTTTTTGCGTGAAAAAGATTAAAAGAACTTGACAAGCAGTTGAAAATGTGTGGCGAAGCCCCT